>CAMLQG010000004.1 GCA_946482075.1 uncultured Erythrobacteraceae bacterium | reverse complement strand
CAATTCGCCCGGCGGCGTGGTCACGGCCGGCATGGCGATCCATGACACGATGCAGTACATCAAGCCGCGCGTCTCCACCGTCTGCATCGGCCAGGCCGCATCCATGGGCAGCTTCCTGCTGGCCGCGGGCGAACCCGGCATGCGCATCGCGCTGCCCAATGCCCGCATCATGGTCCACCAGCCTTCGGGCGGCGCGCGCGGCATGGCGTCCGATATCGAGATCCAGGCGCGTGAGATCCTGCGCATCCGCCAGCGGATGAACGATCTCTACGTGAAATATACCGGCCGTTCGCTGGACGAGATCGAGAAGGCGATGGATCGCGACACTTTCCTCGAAGCGGACGAAGCGATGACGTTCGGCCTCGTCGACAAGGTGTTCGAATCCCGCCCCGATACGGAAGTGACAGGCGAGGAATCCGGCTCCGGCGGCGCGCCGACGGAGTAAGGGCAGACCAGGCGGAGAGTGAAGGCAACCAGCCGGTAACCCTTCCGCTTCAGCACGTCGCAAGGTGGTACGTGCCATCAAGTCCCGGTTCAGGCGTGTTGATTAATGACGATGCCGGGCTAAACATATCGAATCCCCCAACGGGATTCTGGAATTAAGGCATGACGAAATTGAGCGGATCGGACTCGAAGAGCACTCTCTACTGCAGCTTCTGCGGCAAGTCGCAGCATGAAGTACGCAAGCTCATCGCGGGTCCGACGGTGTTCATCTGCGACGAATGCGTCGAGCTTTGCAACGACATCATTCGCGAGGAAACCAAGGCCGGCATCGCCGGCAAGAAGGATGGCGGCGTGCCCACGCCGCACGAGATCTTCCACACGCTCAACGATTACGTGATCGGCCAGGATCGCGCCAAGCGCGTCCTGTCGGTCGCGGTTCACAATCACTACAAGCGGCTGAAGCACAGCGGCAAGTCCGGCGATATCGAGCTGGCGAAGTCGAACATCCTGCTGGTCGGCCCCACCGGCTCGGGCAAGACGCTGCTGGCCCAGACGCTGGCGCGGACCTTCGACGTGCCCTTCACCATGGCGGATGCCACCACGCTGACCGAAGCCGGCTATGTGGGCGAGGATGTGGAGAACATCATCCTCAAGCTGCTGCAGGCGAGCGACTACAATGTCGAGAAGGCGCAGCAGGGCATCGTCTATATCGACGAGATCGACAAGATCACCCGCAAGGCGGAAAACCCCTCCATCACGCGCGACGTGTCGGGTGAAGGCGTGCAGCAGGCGCTGCTCAAGCTGATGGAAGGCACCACCGCTTCCGTGCCGCCGCAGGGCGGGCGCAAGCACCCGCAGCAGGAATTCCTGCAGGTGGACACGACGAACATCCTGTTCATCTGCGGAGGCGCTTTCGCCGGGCTGGAAAAGATCATCGCGGATCGCCTGCAGAAGCGTTCGATCGGCTTCGGCGCGCATGTCGCCGATCCGGACAAGCGCCGCGTGGGCGAGCTGCTGGAGAAGGCGGAACCGGAAGATCTGCTGAAGTTCGGCCTGATTCCCGAATTCGTCGGCCGTCTCCCGGTGATCGCTACTCTGCGCGATCTCGATGTGGAAGCGCTGGTGCAGATCCTGCGCGAACCCAAGAACGCGCTGGTGAAGCAGTACCAGAAGCTGTTCGAGCTCGAGGACGTGCAGCTCACCTTCACCGAAGACGCGCTGGAAACGATCGCCAAGAAGGCGATCGCCCGCAAGACCGGCGCGCGCGGCCTGCGTTCCATCGTGGAAGGCATCCTGCTCGACACGATGTTCGACCTGCCGACGCTGGAAGGCGTCAACGAAGTCGTGGTCGACAAGGACGTGGTGGACGGCCGCAAGGAGCCCGTGCGCGTGCTCGGCGGCAAGAAGGACAAGGAAGAAGCGGCCTGAGGAGCAGCGGCCGCTTCAGCCGGCACCGGCAGTTCGAACAACCGATAGGCGCGCCGAACTGGTCCGGCCAGCCGGCGTGTGAAGCATGGACGCTTGATCCGTCGCCCCGGGCCTGACCCGGGATGACGAAAATGGAGGCACCTGTGCGAAGGGGATATGCCCCAAGGCCCACTGGCTCTGCTTGCGCGCGACGAACTTGACCCCTTGTCCGAGATCCTTCTCGATGGTCGGTCGCAAGGGCGGCAATCTTTGCCCGCGATGATCGAAAGATCATCGTTTGCTTTCACGGGAACCCGCTGAGTCCCGTGCCGTTTACTTGCCAGTGCACGAGGACGGGCGATGGATCTCGACGAGTTCCGGTATCTGTCTTCGCGATCGCCGTCGCGATGCCCGAATGTGTCTGACGAAAGAAACCTGCCGGGAGAAAGGCGCGTGACCAACCCCATCATGCTGATCGTCGAGGACGAAGCCCTGATCCGCATGTGCGCCGTCGATTTCGCCGAGGAGGCTGGATACGACACGCTCGAAGCCCGCAATGCGCGGGAAGCGCTGGCAGCATTGGAAACGCGTGACGACATTACGGTCCTGTTCACCGACATTTCGCTGGGCGAAGGGATGAATGGGCTCGAACTGATCGATATCGTGCACGATCGCTGGCCCCATATCCGCGTGCTGCTCGCATCCGGCACGGCGCCGGAAGACGCCGCGTCGGTCCAGTATCTGCCCAAACCCTATGGCGCGACGCAGTTTCTCGACGCGGTGCAGGTCCTTGCCGCCTCGTGATCGAATGAGGTGAGCAGGCACGCGCTCGGCCTCGTCATTCCGGCGAACTTTCCTCGTCATTCCCGCGAAAGCGGGAACCCAGCTTCTGTCCCTTCCTCCAATGCGCCCCTGCGCTTGGCAAAACCTTGGGAACTGGGTTCCCGCTTTCGCGGGAATGACGAAAGGGGAAATAAATCCGCATGCAAAAGGGGATAAGCCCCAAGGAACATGCGCGGCCCTGGAACGTTCGGGGGAACAAGCCAGGGGGTTTTTGGATGCAGAATGCGGCTTCGCGGATTTCGACCGGTGTTTCGGGCCTCGATCGTGTTCTTCGGGGAGGTCTGCCCAGGAATCGCCTTTATCTGCTGGAAGGCGCGCCCGGCTCCGGCAAGACCACGCTTGCTCTCCAATTCCTGCTCGACGGTGCGAAGAGCGGGGAAAAAGGGTTATACGTCACTTTGTCGGAAACGAGCGAGGAACTGCGCGCGGTCGCCGCATCGCATGGCTGGTCGCTCGATGATATCAGCCTGTTCGAGCTGGCCTCGGCGGAGGAAGTGCTGGGCCCCGGCACCGAACAGTCCATCCTCCACAGTTGGGAAATGGAACTCGGCGGCACGATCCGGCTGATCGAAGCGGAAGTAGAACGGATCAGACCCACCCGCGTGGTGTTCGACAGCCTGTTGGAAATGCGACTGCTGGCCCAGGATGCGCTGCGCTATCGCCGGCAGGTATTGGCTCTCAAACAATATTTCGCGGGCCGTAACATCACCGTTCTGCTGGTCGACGATCTGACCGGCAATGCAGGCCAGCGCGATTCCCATCTTCACAGCCTGTGCCACGGCGTGATCACGCTGGAACGGCTGACGCTGGATTTCGGCGCGGCACGGCGGCGCTGCGAGATCCAGAAGCTGCGCGGCGTGAATTTCACCGCAGGCTATCACGACATGGTCATCCACACCGGAGGGCTGGAAGTGTTCCCGCGCCTGATCGCGGCGGACCATCACACGCCGTTTGCCGGCGATCCCCTGCCGAGCGGGATTGCCGAACTGGACGCGCTGCTGGGCGGGGGGCCGCTGCGCGGCACCAGCACGCTGATCACCGGCCCCGCGGGCGCGGGCAAGACCACGCTGGCGCTGCAATATCTGTTCAACGCCTGCGAACGGGGCGAACATTGCACGATCTACGAATTCGACGAGCGCATCGGCACGATGATCACGCGGGCCAAGGCGCTCAATCTCGATATCGAAGGCTGTCTTGAAAGCGGACTGCTGAAGATCCAGCAGGTCGACCCGGCGGAGATCTCCCCCGGCGAATTCGCAGCCCGCGTGCGCGAGGACGTGGAAGCCGGACAATGTTCGATCGTGCTGATCGACAGCCTCAACGGCTATGTCGCCGCGATGCCGCAGGAGAAGCAGCTGGTCCTCCAATTGCACGAGCTGCTGTCCTATCTCAACCAGCGGGGGGTGGTGACGCTGCTGATCAATCCCCAGGCGGGGCTGGTGGGAAGCATGCAGACGCAGGGATTGAACGTGTCCTACATCGCCGACGCGATCGTGCTGCTGCGCTTCTTCGAAGCGGAGGGGCGCATCCGCAAGGCGATCTCGGTCATCAAGAACCGTGGCGGGCTGCATGAAGATACGATCCGCGAATTGCGGATCGATGCGCAAGGCATCCGCCTGGGCGAACCGCTGTCCAATTTCCGCGGCGTGCTGACGGGAACACCGGAATATATCGGCATCCCGGCGCCGCTGATGGAAGATCGCGGCCGTGGCGCATAGGACAGCCGCCGAAGGCTTCCGCGTATTGATCCGCACTCCGTACGGGCGCGATGCGGATGCCGTGTTCGGCCTGCTCACCAAGCAGGGCTATCAGGCGCTTGTCTGCGACAGCCTGGAAGACATCGCTGACGCGCTTGACGAGAATGTCGGTGTGATCCTGATCGCGGAAGAAGGATTGATAGGGGACAATGCCCCATTGGTCGACGCGCTGGAGCGCCAGCCTCCATGGTCGGACGTGCCCTTCGTGCTCCTGGCCGGCCGGGGCCAGAGACAGCCCAATTCCGCCCATGCCGCGCGCGATCGGCTGCCGGAAATCGCCACCAACGTGATCGTATTGGAACGGCCGCTCGGCTCGGAATCCCTGATCAGCGCCATCGCGTCGGCCATGAAATCGCGCCAGCGCCAGTTCGAGATGCGCGATCGGCTGGCGGAGCTCGACAGCCAGTATCGCCGGCTCGACGTGCTGCTGCAAAACCTGCCCGTCGGCGTGGCCTTCATCAATACCGACAAGACCACGCTGCTGGCCAATCCGGCTTTCCGCCGCTTCCGCCCGGATGGCCGCATCCCGTCGGTCGATCCCGCCGGGGAAGAGCAGTGGGAAGGATATGACGAGACCGGCAAGCGATTGACGCGCGAGAATTTCGCTACCGAGCGCGCCTTGGCGGGCCGCCCCTCCCCGCCCACCGAATATCTCTATCATTCGCCCGGACAGGACCCCATCTGGACCCGCGTGAGCGCCACTCCGCTGACCGACGGCCGGGACAGGATCGTCGGCGCGATCTCGGTCATCGTGGATATCGACGATCAGAAGAAAGCGCAGAAGGCGCTGGCCGACGCAGCGGAACAGCTCGAAGCGGAAGTCGCCGCCCGCACGGCCGATCTGGCCGATGCGCTGGCGCGGCTTCGGGCCGAAACCGAGGAACGCGAGCGAGCGGAAGCCTCGCTGCGGCAAAGCCAGAAGATGGAAGCGATCGGCCAGCTCACCGGCGGCATCGCGCATGACTTCAACAACATGCTGACCGGCATCATCGGTTCGCTCGACATCGTGAAGCGCCGCATCGCCGGCGGGCGGCTCGAAGGGCTCGACCGGTTCATGGACGCGGCTTCCACCTCGGCGCAGCGCGCCGCGGCGCTCACCCAGCGATTGCTGGCCTTTTCCCGCCGCCAGTCGCTCGACACGCGGCCGGTCGATGTCAACCTGCTGATCCTGTCGCTGGAAGACCTGCTCAAGCGCACGATGAGCGAACGCATCAAGGTGGCGATCCGGCCGGGCGAAGACCTGCCGATGGCCAGGGTCGATGCGAACCAGCTCGAAAGCGCGCTGCTCAACCTCGCGATCAACGCGCGCGACGCCATGCCCGATGGCGGCACGCTGACTATCGAGACCGGCCTCGTGGATCTCGACAGCGACTATGCGCTGACCCATCCCGATATCCAGCCCGGCCGCTATGTCTTGCTTTCGGTCGCGGATACCGGCGTGGGCATCTCGCCCGAGCTGATGGAAAAGATCTACGAACCCTTCTTCACCACCAAGCCGATCGGCCAGGGGACGGGCCTCGGCCTGTCCATGGTCTACGGCTTCGTGCAGCAGAGCGGCGGGCAGATCGTGCTCGAAAGCCGCGAAGGCGAAGGCACGGTCGTGAAGATCTTCCTCCAGGCCGGGGAAGCCGAGGGCGAGGACCAGGCGGTGAAGCCGCACCAGGCCGACAATGACGGCGCGGGCCAGACGGTGCTGGTGATCGAGGACGACGATTCCGTGCGCCTGCTGGTGCAGGACGTGCTGGAGGAGCTGGGCTACAACGCGATCCTGGCATCGCATCCGCGCGAAGCGGTCGCCGTGCTGAGTTCCGAACGGGAGCTGGACCTGATGGTCTCCGACGTCGGCCTGCCCGACATGAACGGCCGCCAGCTGGCGGAGATCGCGCGCGCGCATCGTTCGGACCTGCCGATCCTGTTCATCACCGGCTATGCCGAGAACGCAGCGATCCGGTCCAATTTCCTGGGCACCAACATGGCGATGATCGCCAAACCCTTCACGCTCGACAATCTGGCCGCGAAGATCGGGGAGATGCTGGGGTGAAAGGAATTGTCGTTTCCGTTAACCAACTTGCGGAAACCTCTTGAGCACCGCTTGCATGGCGCCGTGCCACGCGTCATAGCCCGGCCATGCACGATATCCGCCTGATCCGCGAAACGCCCGATGCGTTCGATGCCGGCCTTGCCCGCCGTGGAGTCGCTCCCGCTTCGGCCGAGCTGCTGGCGCTGGATGCCGAACGGCGCGATGTCGCCACCCGGATGCAGATGGCGCAGAACCGCCGCAACGAAGCCTCCAAGGCGATCGGCCAGGCCATGGGCAAAGGGGATGCGGCCACGGCGGACGCGCTGAAGGCCGAAGTCGCGGAACTGAAGCAATCGCTCCCCGCGCTCGAAGAGCTGGACCGCGCCCTGTCCGAACGGATGAACGACGTGCTCGCCCGCCTGCCCAACCTGCCGCATGACGACGTGCCGCCCGGCGAGGACGAGGCGGGCAATGTCGAAATCTCGCGCTGGGGCGAGAAGCGGGAATTCTCCTTCCGGCCCAAGGAGCATGCCGATCTCGGCCCGGCCCTGGGCCTCGATTTCGAGACCGGTGCGGCGATCTCCGGCGCGCGCTTCACCTTCCTGCGCGGGCAAATGGCGCGCCTGCAGCGCGCGATCGGGCAGTTCATGCTGGACACGCAGACGGCGGCGAACGGCTATACGGAATGCGCCCCGCCTTTGCTGGTGCGCGACGATGCGGTGTTCGGCACGGGCCAGCTGCCGAAATTCGCCGACGATCTCTTCCGCACCACCGACGGCCGCTGGCTGATCCCCACGGCCGAAGTCTCGCTGACCAATGCGGTGCGCGAACAGATCCTCGATGGCGCCGCCCTGCCCCTGCGGATGACGGCGCTCACGCCCTGCTTCCGCTCGGAAGCGGGCGCGGCGGGCAAGGATACGCGCGGCTATATCCGCCAGCACCAGTTCGACAAGGTGGAGCTCGTCAGCATCTGCCGCCCGGAAGACTGGCAGGCGGAACACGATCACATGGTCGCCTCGGCCGAAGGCATCCTCAGAGCGCTCGGCCTGCCCTATCGCAAGATGCTGCTCTGCGCAGGCGACATGGGAGCGACGGCGAAGAAGACTTTCGATCTCGAAGTCTGGCTGCCGGGCCAGGGCGCCTATCGCGAGATCTCCTCGATCAGCTGGTGCGGCGACTATCAGGGCCGGCGGATGAACGCCCGTTTCCGCAGCCCCGGCGAGAAGCAGACGGCCTTTGTCCATACGCTGAACGGCTCAGGCCTCGCCGTGGGGCGGACTCTGGTCGCGGTGCTCGAAAACTGTCAGAATGAGGACGGATCGGTGGACGTGCCCGCAGCCCTGCATCCTTATATGGGTGGCCTCACGAAACTCGAACCGTAACCGCGCAGAAAGGCTCTGATGCGTATCCTGCTGACCAATGATGACGGGATCCACGCACCGGGCCTGGAAGTGCTGGAAGCCATCGCCCGGCAGTTCAGCGACGATATCTGGATCTGCGCCCCTGCGGAGGAGCAGTCGGGCGCGGGCCATTCGCTATCCCTCAATCGCCCCGTCCGCCTTCACCGCCATGGAGAGCGGCGTTATTCGGTTACGGGCACGCCGACCGACGCGGTCACGCTGGGCCTGCGCGAAGTGCTGGACGGCCCGCCCGACCTGATCCTCTCCGGCGTCAATCGCGGGGCCAATCTGGGCGACGACGTGACCTATTCCGGCACCGTTTCCGCCGCCTTCGAAGGCGCCCTCGCCGGCATCCGCTCGATCGCATTCAGCCAGGTCTATGCACGGGTGGACGAGGCGGACGCCGTCTCCTTTTCCGCCGCGCTCGCATGGGGGCCGAAAGTGCTCGCACCCCTGCTCGACGCGCCATTCGCGGAGCGCACGCTGGTCAACGTCAATTTCCCGCCGCTCGACGCCGCGCACGTGCGCGGCATCCGCATCGTGCGGCAGGGTTTCCATGATTATGCGCGCGGAACCGTGGTCAAAGGCGTCGATCCGCGCGGCTTCAACTATTACTGGTTCGGCCTTCACGGCATCGAACATACGCTGGCCGAGGACACCGATCTGGAAGCCATCGCCAAGGGTTACGTCGCGGTCACGCCGCTCACGCTCGACTTCACCCACCACGCCTCTCTCGCAGGCCTAGCCGGAAGGTTCATCCCGTGAAACAGCGCGCTCTCTCCCTGCTTGCGACGCCGCTCATCAGCCTCATGGTGCCGACCGTCTCCACGGCGCAGGAAAGCGAATACCGGGTGAAGGAGGGTGAAACCCTGAACGGCATCGCCAACCGTGCAGGCGTATCCGCCGGCTCGATCGCCAAGGCGAACGGATTGAAGGAACCCTATGCGCTGCGGGTCGGCCAGACGCTGAAGATCCCCGACGGAGCAGGCGCTCCGGCGAAGGCCCCGGCGAAACCTGCCGCGAGTTCGACCTATGTGGTCAAGGACGGGGAAACCCTGAACGGCATCGCCAATCGCACAGGCGTGTCCGCCGCCTCGATCGCCCAGGCGAACAATCTCAAGGAGCCCTACGCGCTGCGCGCGGGCCGGAAGCTCGCCATTCCGGGCGGCAAGAACGCGCCGGCGCAAGCCAAGCCCGCCGCCGCTTCGTCCACTTCGGCCGTCTATCTCGTGAAGGATGGCGAAACCTTGAACGGCATCGCCAATCGCGCCGGGGTGACGCCGGGCGCGATCATCAAGGCGAACAGGCTCAAGGAACCCTACGCGCTGCGGGTCGGCCAGAAGCTCACCATACCGGGCGCCAAGCCTTCGATGCGCGATGCGACCGAAGAGACGCAGAGCGAGGACGTGCATGTGGTCCAACCGGGGGAGACGCTGAACGGCATCGTCAACCGCGCCGGCATCCCCCGCATCCTGATCGCGGAAGCCAACGGCATCGCCGAGCCCTATGAAGTGCAAGTCGGCCAGAAGCTGATCATTCCGCGCAAGAAGACCCATGTGGTCAAGGATGGCGAGACCGGCTTCGGGATCGCCTATCAGTACGGTATCCCGTTCCACATGATCGCCATCGCCAATGGATTCGGCGATGACACGGTGCTGAAGCCCGGTCAGAGGCTGATCATCCCCGTGATGACCAAGGCGAAGCTCCCCGAAGCGCCGGTGGTCGCCGCACCGAAGCCCAAGCCCGTTCCCGCCACCAAGATTCGCCCCGAAGGGGCTCCCGATTTCCGCTGGCCGGTGAACGGACCCGTCATCGTCGGCTACGCGCCGGGCACCGATGTGGACAGCCATGGCGGGATCGACATCTCCGCCAAGAGCGGCACCGCCGTGCGTGCGGCGGCCGCCGGATCGGTGCTCTACGCCGCCAGCGAAGCGCAGAAATACGGCAATCTGGTGATCATCGACCACGGCAATGGCTGGCATTCCGCCTATGGCCATCTGAAGACCATCGCAGTCGAGGAAGGTGTGCAGCTGCGCGCGGGCGCCGCCATCGGCACGGTGGGGCAGAGCGGATCGGCGAAAGAGCCGAAGCTCCATTTCGAGATCCGCAAGAACAACAAGCCCGTCGATCCCCGCCCGCTGCTGGGCGATCAGAGCGCGCAGTGACCATGGCGTGAGCTTCCGATGAGTTTTCGATGAAAAGCGGCCCACGCCATCCGGATCGCTTTCAGCCCCTGCGGCGCGCTCTGCGCCTGTCGGTCTGGGCCGATGCGGGCGCGCGGCTGCTGGCGGCCTTCGGGCTGATCTTCCTGGTGGTGATCGGCCATTGGCTGGATCGCGGCGGGCTGGTGGACAGCCATGACGGCCATGTCAGCTTCCTCGACGTGTTCTATTTCACGATGATCTCCATCACCACGACCGGCTTCGGCGATATCGCGCCCGTAAGCGACCGGTCGCGCCTGTTCGAAGCGGTCGTCGTCACGCCGATCCGTTTTGCCGTGATCTTCATTTTCGTAGGTACGGCTTATGATTTCTTCATCAAGCGCAGTTGGGAGAAATGGCGCATGGCGCGCATCCAGAGAACGCTGACCGATCATATCGTGGTGCTCGGCTTCGGCGTCAGCGGCTCCGAAGCGGTCACCGAGCTGATCGAGCGCGGAACCAAGCCCGACGATATCGTGGTGATCGATCCCAATAATGGCCGGCTGTCCGTGGCCGAGGCGATGGGCTGCAACGTGATGGCGGGCGACGCCACGCGCGACGAGACCCTGAAGGCGGTGCGCATAGCCAATGCCAGCGCCGTGCTGGTTTCCGCCGGGCGCGACGACACCTCGATCCTGATCGTGCTGACCGTGCGACATCTCGCGCCGAACGTGTCGATCAGCGTGGTGGTGCGGGCGGATGACAACGAACTGCTCGCCAAGCAGGCAGGCGCGAACAATGTGATCAACCCGGTGCGCTTCACCGGCCTGCTGCTCGCCGGATCGGCGCAAGGCACGCATGTCGCGGATTACCTGGTCGATCTCGCTTCGGTCGCCGGCCGGGTCCAGCTGGTCGAACGGCTGGTGATGGACGAGGAGATCGGCCGTTCGCTGGGCGATCTTGCAACCGGCGGGCGCGGCCTGCGGATCTATCGCGGGGGCAAGCCCCACGGCTATTGGGAGGATGAGGCCAGGAAGCTGGAAGCCGGGGACATGGTGGTGGAGATCGTGCCGACGCCGGGGGATGAGAAGGATTCAGCGGAAAACCTCTCCCCATCGTCATCTTGAACTTGCTTCGTCGCTGCGCTCCTCGCAATGACGGACGAAAGGCGATTTAAGACAGCGACCAGAACACCGCGCCCATCGCGAGATAGGCGGCCAGCCAGTATCCCGCATCGATCGCCGCGAGCCGGGCGGAGAACTGCTGGTGCGAATAGCTGAGCCACAGCGCCGGGATCACGAAGAACAGCGCCAGGCCGCCCGACATCATGACATAGAGCCACGGCTTGAGCGAAAGCGTTTCCGGCGTGATGCGGGCGAACATGTGCCCCATCATCGCGGCGGTCAGCAGGAGCAATGCCACCGTGAGGAGCATCGTGACGCCCGGATTGCGCCGGCCGGCAAGCCCGCCAGGCCCCACTTCGCGAAGCTTCGCGCGCCCGAAAAGCGGCCCGTACCAGAAGAACGCAATGCAGACGGCCGCGAATGCCGCGACAGCCACGGCCAGCCAGTTGATCGGTCCCATAGCCTTCAGTCCCCTCCGGGGCTCCTTTTACCCCCCGTGCAGCAATATGTAGCGAAAAATGCGCGCGAGGTGTAGGGCGCGGCGCGAAATGCCCCAATCAATCCCCACTGCGCGCCGCGTCGGCATGGTCAGCCTCGGTTGTCCCAAGGCCCTGGTCGATTCCGAGCGCATCCTCACCCGCCTGCGGGCGGACGGCTACGCGATGAGCCCGGACTATACCGGCGCCGATGTCGTGCTGGTCAACACATGCGGCTTCCTCGACAGCGCGAAGGAGGAAAGCCTGGCCGCCATCGGCGAGGCGATCGCCGAGAACGGACGCGTGATCGTGACCGGGTGCATGGGCAATGAAGCGGATGTGATCCGCGCCAAATTCCCCGATGTGCTGGCCGTGACCGGCGCGCATCAATACGAAGCCGTGGTGGAAGCGGTGCATGAAGCGGCGCCCAATTCGCAGGGGCCCTTCGTCGATCTCGTCCCGCAGACGGACGTCAAGCTCACGCCGCGCCACTACTCCTATCTCAAGATCTCCGAAGGCTGCAATCACGCCTGCTCCTTCTGCATCATTCCGCAACTGCGCGGAAAACTCGCCAGCCGGCGGATCGATGCGGTGCTGCGCGAAGCGGAAAAGCTCGTGGCGGCGGGTACCAAGGAATTGCTGGTCATCAGCCAGGACACCTCGGCCTACGGCGTCGACATAAGGCACGAGCCGCGGCAGTGGCACGGGCACGAAGTGCGCGCCCATATGACGGATCTCGCCCGCGAGCTGGGCCAGCTGCGCACCCCGCAGGGCGACGTGCCCTGGGTCCGCCTGCACTACGTCTATCCCTATCCCCATGTGGACGCGGTGATCCCGCTGATGGCCGAAGGGCTGCTGACGCCCTATCTCGACATCCCGTTCCAGCATGCCAGCCCCAGCGTGCTGAAGGCGATGAAACGCCCGGCGAACGAGGCCCGCGTACTCGAGCGGCTCCGGAGCTGGCGGGAGATCTGCCCCGACATCGCCATCCGGTCGAGCTTCGTCGTGGGCTTCCCGGGCGAGACGGAGGAGGACTTCCAGTACCTGCTCGACTGGCTGGATGAAGCCCAGCTCGACCGCGTGGGCGGCTTCCGCTTCGAACCGGTGGACGGTGCAAGCGCGAACGACTTGCCCGGCGCGGTGCCGGAAGAGGTCAAGGAAGAACGCTACGCGCGGCTCATGGAAAAGACCGAGGCGATCAGCGTGGCACGGCTTTCCGCCAAGATCGGCCGGGTGATCCCGGTGATCGTGGACGAGGTGGGCGAGCCGGACGGGGATGGCGATATCGGCGCCACCGCGCGCAGCCAGGCCGACGCGCCGGAGATCGACGGCAACGTCTTCCTGCGCAACGTGCCCGAGGGCCTGTCACCCGGCGATTTCGCGGAGGTGCTGGTGGAAGATGCCGATGCGCATGATCTGTTCGGGGTGATGCAAGAAGGCTGACATCAAAAAACCGTTCGTCCTGAGCTTGTCGAAGGACCGTCGTTCTTTCTGCTGGTGCTGAAGAGAAAAGCTGCCCTTCGACAAGCTCAGGGCGAACGGGGACTTGAGTTGGGTTGTCTTACAACCACCCGATCCGCTTGAACTGCCAATACAACGTCCCGCACAGCACCCCGATCAGCCCGAGCGCCGCGGCATAGCCGTAACGCCAGTGCAGTTCCGGCATGAATTCGAAATTCATTCCGTAGATCCCCGCGACCGCCGTCGGCACCGCCAGGATCGCGGCCCAGGCGGCGAGCTGCCGGGTGATCACGCCTTGCCTGTGCTGTTCCAGCAGGCCCGCCGTTTCCACGACGTTCGCCAGCATTTCCTTGAGCCCCGCGGCCAGCGTCAGGCAGCGGCGGACATGATCGTGCACATCGCGGAACCAGGGCCGCGCGGTCGCGTCCACCGCCGGCAGTTCCGCGGTCGACAGCCGGCGCGCGACTTCCTCCATCGGACCGGCGATCCTCTCGAACCGGCGCAACTGGCGGCGCAGGCGGAAGATCCGGCGGATGGTGTCCGGATCGGGGAACGCGTCGATCGCCCGTTCCTCCAGCGCATGGACCGCCTCGTCCAGCGCGTCGATCACCGGATCGTAGCCGTCGGCGATGAAGTCCAGTACCGCATGGAGCACGAAGTCCGGCCCTTCCGCCAGCCGCTCCGCATTGGCTTCGAGATGAGCACGCAGTTCCAGGTGCTTACGCGGATTGCCCTGCCGCACGGTCACGAGGAAATCCTTGCCGAGGAACATCGCGGTCTGGCCGTATTCGATCACCTCGCCATCGCACAGCGCGGCCGTGCGCGCGATGACGAACAGCTGGTCGCCATAGGGCTCCACCTTGGCCGAATGGCCTGCGCACATCGCGTCTTCCACCGCCAGGGGATGGAGCCCGAACTGGCGCATCGCGCTGTCCATCAGGGCGTCGTCCGGTTCGCACAGCCCGACCCAGTCGAAACAGCCGGGTGGCAGCGGCGTGCGCGGACGGCCGTCGATGGGAAGCTCTCCGGCCTCGGCCTGGCCATGGCGATAGCGGCGCGCGGCGATGATCGGCATGGCGGGAGATGTCGCAAAAGCCGTGGCCGCTGGCAATCGGGAATGCGGCCAAGACGCCATGGCAGGGAAATTTTGCAGATGTGCGAAACATTCCGGGATCGGCTACGTTCGAGGGACGATGACCATCGACATCTCTGCCAGGCTCCGCTTCACGGTCGAGCAGCCCACGGATATCCTTCTCCAGTTCGAAGCGGCCGACTTGCCCGAGCAGATGCTGTCGGAAGCGCGCACCAGCCTGCCCCCGTCCGACCATATCGCCCGCGTCGCGACCGAGGCGGGGATCGGGGAAAGGATCTGGCTCCATGCCGAAGGACGCATGGAGATCGCCTATGGCGCGAAAGTCTCCCCCCAGCGGATCCTGGCCGATATCACGGCCCTGCCGTCGATGCCGCTGCGCATGCTCCCGGCGGAAACGGTGCAATATCTGTTCGATTCCCGCTATTGCGCAGGGGAACGCTTCCACCATTTCGTCGAAACCGAGTTCATCGACATCAAGGGCGGCGCGCTGGTGATCGCGATCCGCGACTGGATCAACGAGCATATCGCCTACGAGCCGGGGAGCAGCGGGCCGACCACCACGGCGCTCGACAGCTTCGTGGAACGGCGTGGCGTCTGCCGCGATTTCGCGCATCTGATGGTCAGCTTCGCGCGCGCTTCCGGCATTCCGGCGCGCTATGTCAGCGTCTATGCGCCCAATGTCGCGCCGCAGGATTTCCACGCCGTGGCGGAAGTGTTCCTGGCCAACGTGGAAGGGACCGGCGGCGGCTGGCACCTGGTGGACGCCACGCTGATGGCGGACGCCACCGATGCCGTGAAAATCGGCGTGGGCCGCGATGCCGCCGATGTCAGCTTTCTCACCAGCTTCGGAATGATCGCGATCGAGGAACAGGTGATCGAGGTCAGCAAAAGTTAGCTCCTCCCCATCACCCGCGGTGACGGGGAGGATCGAAAGAACCTTTTCTCCCCTCGCGCATTTCTTGAAATGCTACAGGTCGCTATGATCGGCACGAAGGAGAGCGCTTCCATGCCTAGCCGTCGGGCCAGCCCCGGATGAATTTCACCGCAAACCGCCTGCTTCTCTTCGGCGCGACCGGCGATCTTGCGCAGCGCATGCTGCTGCCTTCGCTCTGCGCGCTGGATGCGGACCAGCTCATCAGCCCGGATCTCACCATCATCGGTACGGCGCGGTCGGAGCATGACGATGCGAGCTATCGCAACTTCGCCCGCGCCGCGCTGGAGAAATACCTGCCCAGCAACCGCAAGGGCGGGATCGCGACATTCCTCAACCGGCTGAGCTATGTCCCGCTCGACGCGACGAAGCCGGAGGGTTTCGCCGGCCTGGCGGAAAAGGTCGGGCAGATCGACGAGGGACTGGCGATTTTCCTCTCCACCGCGCCAAGCCTGTTCGAACCGACCATCGCCGGGCTGGAACGCAGCGGACTTACGACCGAAAGGGTGCGCATCGGCCTTGAAAAGCCGCTGGGCAGCGATCTCGCTTCCAGCCGCCAGATCAACGATGCGGTGGCGACCGCGTTTCCCGAACACCGCATCTTCCGCATCGACCACTATCTGGGCAAGGAGACGGTTCAGAACCTGCTCGCGCTGCGCTTCGCCAATCTGATGTTTGAACCGCTGTGGAACGCGGCGCATATCGACCACGTGCAGATCACCGTGTCCGAAACCGTGGGGCTGGAAAGCCGCATCGATTTCTACGACAGCGCCGGCGCGCTGCGCGACATGGTGCAGAACCACATGCTCCAGCTCCTCGCTCTCGTCGCGATGGAGCCGCCCGTCTCCTACGAGGCCACGGCGGTGCGGGACGAGAAGGTCAAGGTGCTGCGCGCTCTGCGGCCCATCCTGCCGGGCGAGACCGTTACCGGCCAGTATCGCGCCGGCGCCATCGCGGGCCAGGCGGTTCCGGGCTATGACGAGGAGCTCGGCAAGGGCAGCGGCACCGAGACTTTCGTGGCGCTGAAGGTCCATGTCGACAATTGGCGCTGGAAAGGCGTGCCCTTCTATCTGCGCACCGGCAAGCGCCTGCCCAAGCGGACGACCGAGATCGTCGTCCAGTTCCGCGGCATTCCGCATTCGATCTTCGACGGCGCGCGCACGCTGCCCAACCGGCTGGTGATCGGCATCCAGCCGGAAGAGAACATCACCCTGTCGCTGATGGCCAAAGTGCCGGGGCTCGACCGCGACGGGATCGGCTTGCGCGAAGTGCCGCTGGACATCGCCATGCCCGACGCTTTCACCGGGACGCATCGCCGCATCGCATACGAACGCCTGCTGCTCGACCTGATCGAAGGCAATCAGACGCTGTTCGTCCGGCGTGACGAGGTGGAGGCGCAATGGCAGTGGATCGACGGCATCCGCAAGGTCTGGGAGGCGGAAGCGCAAGTTCCGAAGACCTACACCGCCGGAAGCTGGGGACCCAGCGCGGCCATCGCCCTGACCGAACGCGACGGGATCAGCTGGCATGACTAGCCTCCACCCTGTCATCGAGCGCGTCACCGCGCGCATCATCGAGAACTCGCGCGAAAGCCGCACGCGCTATCTCGAGCTGATGGACCGGGAAGCGAACCGCCATCCGGACCGCAACGCGCTTGCCTGCTCCAACCTCGCCCATGGCTTCGCCGCAGCGGGGGAGGACAAGCCGGCCATCGCCAGCCAGCGCGGGCCGAACATCGCGATCGTGACCGCCTATAACGACATGCTGTCGGCCCATCAGCCTTACGGTCGCTATCCCGAAGCGATGAAGCTCTATGCGCGCGAGGCGGGCGCGACCGCGCAGGTCGCGGGCGGGACGCCTGCGATGTGCGATGGCGTGACCCAGGGACAGGACGGCATGGAGCTGTCGCTGTTCAGCCGCGACGTGATCGCGCTGTCCACCGCCGTCGCGCTGTCTCACGCGATGTATGAAGGCGTGGCGCTGCTCGGCATCTGCGACAAGATCGTGCCCGGCCTCCTGATCGGCGCTCTGCGTTTCGGCCATCTGCCCGCGATCTTCGTGCCCAGCGGGCCGATGCCGTCGGGCCTCGCCAACAAGGAGAAACAGAAGGTCCGCCAGCTCTATGCCGAAGGCAAGGCGACGCGCGCGGACCTGCTGGAAAGCGAGAGCGCCAGCTACCATTCGCCCGGCACCTGCACTTTCTATGGCACCGCCAATTCCAACCAGATGATGATGGAAATGATGGGGCTGCACATGCCGGGCGCGGCTTTCGTGCCGCCCGGCACGCCGCTGCGGATTGCGCTCACACGGGCTGCCACCCATCGCCTCGCGGCGATCGCGCGCGTAGGCGATGATCACCGCCCGCTTGCCGCCTGTGTCGATGAAAAGGCGATCGTGAACGCCTGCATCGGCCTGCTTGCCACCGGCGGCTCCACCAATCACGCGATTCATCTGCCCGCGATCGCGCGCGCGGCGGGCATCCGCCTCGACTGGACGGATCTCGACGAGCTTTCCGCCGCCGTGCCGCTGATCGCGCGGGTCTATCCCAATGGTTCGGGCGATGTGAACCAGTTCCACGCGGCAGGCGGCATGGGCTTCGTGATCCGCGAGCTGCTGGATGCGGGTCTTGCCCATCGCGACATCCTGACGGTGGCGCGCGACGATCTCACCGCTTACGGGGAAGAGCCGGTGCTGGAAGGCGACGCGCTCGCCTGGCGGCCTTCTCCCGCCCAGCCGGGTGACGATGCCATGTTGCGAAAGCCTTCCTCCGCGTTTCTGCCCGATGGCGGGATGCGGCTGGTCACCGGCAATCTCGGCCGCGCGACCTTCAAGACCAGCGCGGTCGATCCTTCGCGCTGGACCATCGAGGCGCCGGCCCGCGTGTTCGAACGGCAGGAAGACGTGACCGCCGCCTTCTCGGCCGGCGAACTCGACCATGACGTGGTCGTCGTGGTCCGCTTCCAGGGCCCGCGCGCCAACGGCATGCCCGAACTGCACAAGCTGACCCCGGCCTTGGGCGTGCTCCAGGATCGCGGGCACAGAGTGGCGCTGGTGACCGATGGGCGCATGTCCGGCGCTTCGGGCAAAGTACCCGCCGCGATCCACTGCACGCCCGAAGCCTGGGGCCAGGGACCGCTCTCCCAACTGCGCAATGGGGACGTGGTCCGTCTGTGCGCGCATGATGGCAGGCTCGAAACACTGGCCGACCTATCCGGCCGGGATCCCGCGCCTGCCCCGGTCGCGGATGACGGCGTGGGGCGCGAGCTGTTCGCGATGTTCCGCAACGGTGCCGACAGTGCGGAGCGGGGCGGATCGGCAATGCTCGCAGCGGGTAGCCTCTGACGATGACCGAAATCGTGGTCGGCGATATCGGCGGCACCAATGCGCGCTTCGCCCTCGCGTCGATCGCGGAAAACGGGGCCATCACGCTGGGCGAGCCGCAGACGCTGGCCGCGGCCGAATATGCGAGCCTCGAACGCGCCTGGGATGCTTTCGCCGGCCGCCTGCCCCAGCGGCCGCCGCCCGCCGCCTCGCTCGCCGTAGCAGGGCCGGTGACCGGGGGCGTGGTCCAGTTCACCAACAGTCCCTGGTCGGTCGACCCCGCGCGCCTCCCCGCCGCCTTGGGGCTCGAACGCTTCACTCTGCTCAATGATTTCGCCGCCGTCGCCCATTGCGTCGCGCGAGCCGGCGAGCCGGAGTTCACGCATCTTGCGGGGCCGGATGCACCGCTGCCCACGTCGGGCACGATCAGCGTGATCGGCCCCGGAACCGGTCTCGGCGTCGCCTATTTCCGGCGAGACGGCAAGGGCGGCTACCACGTCACGCCCACCGAAGGGGCCCATGCCGATTTCGGCCCGGTGGACGTCATCGACGACGCGATCCTCGCGCGGCTGCGCCAGCGGCTGCGCCGGGTTTCGACCGAGCGGGTGGCGTCCGGTCCCGGCATCGTGGAGATCTATCACGCGCTGGCCCGATATGAAGGCTGGGCCGTACCGGAGCATGATGACAAGACGCTGTGGACCCTGGGGCTCAGTGGAGAAGACAAGCTCGCCTCGGCTGCGATCGACCGCTTCTGCATGGCGCTGGGCAGCGTGGCGGGCGATCTGGCGCTGGCGCATGGGTCATCCGCCGTCGTGATCGCCGGCGGGCTCGGCTACCGCATTCGCGAGCGGCTGGCCGCGTCTGGTTTCGGCCAGCGTTTTCGCGCCAAGGGCCGCTACGAAGGCATGATGGCGGCCATGCCGGTCAAGCTGATCACCCATCCCCAGCCCGGCCTGACGGGCGCGGCGGCCGCTTTCGCACTGGAGCATTGCCCATCATGACCGCCTCGATCGAAACCATCATGCGCACCTCGCCCGTGATTCCGGTGTTGGTGATCGACGATGCCGCCTATGCCAGCCCGATGGCCGAAGCCCTGGTGGCAGGCGGCTTGCGCGTGCTCGAAGTGACGCTGCGCACGCCCCAGGCGATCGAGGCGATCGCGGAGATGAAGCGGGTGCCCGGCGCGATCGTGGGCGCAGGCACGGTCACCAACGCCGATGAGTGCGCCATGGCGGTGCAGGCGGGAGCGGAATTCATCGTCTCGCCGGGCCTCACCGACAGTCTGGCCCGTGCGGTCCGCGAGACCGGCGTCCCGTTCCTCCCCGGCATCGCCACCGCGGGCGACATCATGCGCGGGCTCGATCTCGGCCTCACCCATTTCAAGTTCTTCCCGGCAATCGCGGCAGGCGGGATACCGGCCCTGAAGGCGCTGTCCGCCCCCTTCGCGCAGTGCCGCTTCTGCCCGACCGGCGGCATCACCGAAACGACGGCGCGCGACTGGCTCGCGCTGGAACCGGTGCTGTGCGTCGGAGGCAGCTGGATCGTCCCGCGCGCGGTCCCGGATTATGGCGCGATCCGCGAGGCCGCGCGGCGGGCGAACGGATCGAAGCGCATATAGAGCCGCTGGAAGTCCTCCGGCACGTTAACTTATGGCTTACGGGAGTCCCTCAACGGAACGCGTAGCTGCAACGCTCTGGCATCGAATCGGCTAACGGCGCATCATTCTTCGCATGCAGCTTCTCCTCAAAATCCTGGGCACTGCGGCAGGAGCCGCAATCCTGTTCTTCGGAGCGGCCACCGTCACGGGCCATGTCATGGCCGAGAAGCAGGCGATCGACGGTCCGCGCATCACCGCACAGGACGTGTTCGCCCTGCCCGACGCCGGCGCGCAGAAAGCGCCTGTCTCGCAAGGGGCCGCCCCCGCGGCGAAACCCGTCGACCAGGCCTTCGTGATCAAACGCATCCTGCCGATCGACGGTCCGATCAAATATGGCGAATGGCATTGGGACGATGCGGACGTGCCCGCCGGGCCGCTGGTCGTCACTGTCGATCTCGAGGCGCGGGTGATCTCGGTCTTCCGCAACGGCTACGAAATCGGCGCGGCCGCCGTGCTGCTCGGCACCGACGACCATCCCACTCCGCTCGGCGTGTTCCCGATCCTCGAGATGAAGAAGGATCACGTCTCCAATCTCTACGACGCCGAGATGCCCTATATGATGCGGCTCACCTGGGACGGGATCACGATCCACGGCGCCCCGGTGGAGAACGGTTATGCCAGCCATGGCTGCATCGGCACTCCCAACGAATTCGCCGCCAAGCTCTTCGCCGCCGCCAGGAAGGGCGACCGGGTGATCATCACCAGAGGCAAGAGCGCGCAAATGGGATCGGCGCTGATCGAAAGCTGATAGCTGACCGGCTAATGCCGGATTGCGCCACCCCGCCTCGGCGGTTCGCGCCGGAAGACCCATTCGCCGCCTTTCGACCGGGCCACCACGCCCGCCAGCGTTCCGTCACGCCCGGCCTGTAGGCGGGCCAGCAGCGTAGCAGCCTCGCTCCCGCGCGGATTGCCGCCCAGCATCACGATCGCGCGCAGGAGCACGCGCAGCTGGATCAGCGGGGGCGCGAAGGGGCGGTAATAGATGCCGTCTTCCGTCACCCGCACGCGCTCATCCCATTCGCGGAGCACTGTCCACAGAATGACATTCTCCGCTTCCGCCAGATGGCTGGCGCTCAGCGCGAGAGCGGGCACGTCCAGCCAGTCGCAGCTTTGCAGCGCCCTGCGAATCCGGACACGATCGAACCGCTCGTCCTCGTTGCTGGGATCCTGGACTGCATCGAGCCCGGCAGCGCTGATCAGTTCCGCCAGTTCCGCCCGCCGCCAGGCCAGCAGGGGGCGAACGAGGGCGACGTTGGTCCTCGGCACCACGCCCCGGACCCGAACGCCCGCGAGGCCAGCCACGCCGCTCGCGCGGTTGAGCCGCATGATGAAGGTTTCGGCCTGGTCATCGGCATGATGCGCCGTGGCGATGGCGCTCAACCCGCGCCGCGCGGCCCATTCGCCCAGCGCAGCGTAACGCGCGTTGCGCGCCTGCTCCTGGATGTTGCCCGGCGGCACTTTCACCGACAGGATCTCGTGCGGGATGCCGTGGCCCGAACACAGCTCCGCCACCATCGCCGCTTCCGACGCGCTTTCCGCCCGCAGCCCATGATCGACCGTGGCCACTTCCACCCGGCCCGGCATGACCGCATCCACCAGCAGCAGCAGCGCCAGCGAATCCGGTCCGCCCGACACGGCGAGGCCGATCTTCTCCCCTTCCGGCCACACTTTGGCGAGATCGCCGGCGAAGCGCGCGATCAGCGGGTGAGGAGCCGTTTCAGTCGGATAGCTGAAGGGTGCGTTCAAGGCCGAGCGTCCTATCTGCAGGTCACTTTTCTGCGGCTCGCTTCGTAGTCGGACTTCAGCCGCCCGGCCGCGAGCGCGGGATAGGTGTCGCCGAATTCGGCCAGTGCGATGCAGGCGCGGTTGGTATCGCCGGCCGCGATCATCGAATTGGCGAGATAGAGCAGGCTGTCGCCCGCCCGCGCACCTTGCTTGTCGCCCTGATAGTTCTTCAGGAACCAGCTCGCCGCTTCGCGCGGCTTGCCTTCATCCAGATAGGCGCGGCCCAGCAGGTTGCGGCCGAAGCTGATCCGCGCGTGCCCAGGATAATTGGTGACGTAGGAATTCAGCTGCTGGATCGCCTCGGGATAGAATTTCGCTTCCCACAGGCGGTAACCGTAATTGTACTCGTCTTCGCCCGCATCGCCCGTGGCGGGCTTGATGATCGCCTGTACGGCCGCGATCCGCTCCGCACTCGGCTTGGGCGACGAGACGACCGGCGGCTTGGGCGTCACACCCGCACCGGGCGGGACAGTGGAACCCGCCGGCACGGGCGGAACCACTTTCGGCTCCAGGGCCGATACCCGCGTGGAAAGCTTGGCGATTGCATCGCTGTTGGTTTCAACCTGCGAAGTCAGCTGCTTGAGCTGAGATTCCATCGCATCCAGCCGAGCGAGCATGTCGGTGGTGGCCGTGGTGGCAGGCGTCAGGGCCGGCCCGGTCGTGGTGGCCTGCCCACCCGTTTCAGGCGTGAAGTAGCGCCCCGCCCCGCCGGGGAAGACCTTGCGCTGAAGCGCGCTGATCTCGCTTTCCAGCTTGCGGATGCGCGCTTCGTCGATCTGCTGGGCCTGCGCCGGCATTGCCGTCGCCCCCATCGCCACAATCGCCGCGACCAATCCCAACACGCGCGACCGCGCCATTCCCCTGACCATCCAACCGCTCCTGTCCTCTACACCGCAGCTTGGGGCCGGCAAGCCGAACCATGGCTGAACGATGCGGTGCAACATGACGCAGAGCCGCCCCGGCTGTCGAGTTCGGGAATTAACTAATCTGTGGGAGAAGCGCGATTTGCGGGCGCGACCGCGCCGCCCTCCTCGCTCCCGGCAGGCGCTATCGCGGCTTGCGGCCTGCGCGCCAGCAGCGCCTGCGCGGTGACCGGCACATCCTTCATGATGCCTTGCTGGTCCGCCAGGCGCGGAACCGGCCTGCCACCGACCGTGATAGCGAAAGCGTCAGGCCGCCCGGTCCAGACCAGCGGCCCCTGCGCATCGGCAGGCACGGCGAAACTTTCGTCCTTGGCCATCCGCTTCTGCAACAGGCTCTTGCCCGTCGCATCGTAGAACTTGATCCACAGACCGTCTTCCATCGCCGTGAAAATGACCGGCCCGCTCGCGATAACCGGAACTGGCGAACCGGCAGGCGGCGCGACGCGCGGCTTCGCGGCGGAGGGCTCCGGCGCGGGCGCGTTCAGGGCCGGCAACGTCGCGCCCGGGGCGAAGAAGGAACGGTAGAAGAAGAACGCTCCTCCCAGTGCCAACAATGCCAGCAGCGCCGCGACCCAGCCCAGCCGGGCCGAAGGGATGCGGGCCGGATCGCCGGGTTCGAACGCGCTGACATTGCGGCGAGCGCGGCTGTCATCCGACGCGTCGAGTGCGGCACGCACTTCTGCCACCGCTTCCTTCTCGTCGAAGCCGACCTGCCGGGCATAGGTGCGCGAGAAACCGATGGCGTAGGTGCGCGCGGGCAAGGCGGAAAAACGCCCCTGCTCGATCATTTCGAGATGGCGCGTACTGATGCGGGTTTCGGCAGAGACCTGTTCGAGGCTCAGGCCAGCGGCTTCGCGCGCGCGCTTGAGGCGCTCGCCGATTGGCCGCAGCGGGAATTCCCCCTGTGCTTGCTCGAACTCTTCACTCATCGCGGCTCCCGTCCATCGCGCGCAGCAAACAAGAAGCGCCACTCCATCAAGTCAAGGCTGCCGGGATAGGCACACATCGACCTGCGCCGAGCCGGGCTTCAGCTGCGATGAACCTACTTCGCACTCAAATATGACGTTAGTCGAGATCGATCCCGCGCGCTTCGGCCCAGAGCTTCAATTCCGTCCGCAGGCTGGCCGGCGGCCGGGCGAGCCAGCCTTCCACCGCTTCAGCCAGCTCCACGAGATCAACCTTGCCGACCAGTTCCTTGATCGGACCGACGGCGGCGGGCGTGATCGACAGCCGGCGGATGCCCACGCCCAGCAGCGCCAGCGCTTCCAGCCGCCTGCCGCCCATTTCGCCGCAGACGCCCAACTGCACCGGCGTGTCGCAAGTGGCGCGCACGATACGGCGCAGGAAGCGCAGGATCGGGGGGCCGACCCAGTCGTATCGTTCCGCAAGCTTCGGATTGGCCCGATCCGCCGCGAACAGGAACTGCGTAAGATCGTTGGTGCCGATCGACAGGAAAGAGAGTTTCGGCAGCAGCACATCCAGCATTTCGGCCAGCGCCGGCACTTCCAGCATCGCGCCATAGCGGATGCTTTCGGGGAGCAGCTTCTTCTGCTGCTTGAGGAAGGCTTTCTGTCCTTCGAACACGTCGCGCGCAGCGTCGAATTCCCAGGGTTCGGAAACCATCGGGAACATCACATGCAGCGTGCGACCGGCGGAGGCTTCCAGCAGGGCGCGGGCCTGGGCCTTCAACAGCCCTTCGCGTTCCAGCGCCAGGCGCAGCGCGCGCCAGCCCATCGCCGGATTCTCGTCATTCCGCTCGTCGCCCTCGCGCAGATAGGGCAGCGCCTTGTCGCCGCCGACATCCACCGTGCGGAAGATCACCGGCTTGTCGCCCGCGGCTTCCAGCACATCCTTGTAGAGCCGCGTCTGGCGTTCGCGCTGCGGGAGCGCCGCGGCGACCAGGAACTGGAATTCCGTACGGAACAACCCGATGCCGTCCGCGCCCGTCATCTTCAGTGCCGGCAGATCATCACGCAGGCCGGCATTGATCATCACCGTGATCCGCGTGCCGTCCTTCGTGATCGGTTCGACATCGCGCAGCTTGGCATAAGCCGCCTGCCGCTCACGATTCTTGGCGTAACGCGCTTCGAACGCCTCGATCACCGATTGCGTCGGCCGCACCGTCGCCCGCCCATTATCCCCGTCGAGCAGCAACTGATCGCCTTCGCGCAGCAGCCCGCGCAGATTGCGCACGCGCCCGATCACCGGCACGCCCATAGCGCGGGCCACGATCACCACATGGGCGGTCAGCGAACCTTCCTCGAGCAGCACGCCTTTCAGGCGGCGGCGATCATATTCGAGCAGTTCGGCCGGACCGAGATTGCGCGCGACCAGAATCGTGTCGTTGCGCAGGCCCTGGGTGGCAGCAGTGCCGAGCTGGCCCGAGACGATGCGGATCAGCCGGTTGGAGAGATCCTCGAGATCGTGCATGCGTTCGGCAAGCAGCGGATCGTCGATCTCGCGCATCCGCATCCGGGTGCGCTGCTGGACGCGTTCGATCGCCGCTTCGGCGGTCAGGCCGGAATCGATCGCTTCGCGAATCCGACGAGCCCAGCCTTCATCGTAAGCGAACATCTTGTATGTAGCGAGGACCTCCTCATGCTCCCCGCCCACACCGAATTCCGCCTGGTTGGCCATGCGGTCGATCTGTTCGCGCATCTTGTCGAAGGCGAGGAAGACGCGCTGCCGTTCGGCTTCCGTATCCTCGGCCACGACATGCTCGACCGTGACGCGCGGCTGATGGAACACGGCCACACCGCTCGCGAGGCCCTTCACCAGCGAAAGGCCCTGCAGCACTTCGGGGCTGTTGAACGCCGGGTTGTTGCCCAGCATGTCGTCTTCGTCGATCAGCTCTGCATTGGCGATCAACTCCGCCAGCACCATGGCCGTGGTCTGAAGCGCTTCGATCTCGACTTCCTCGTAACGGCGCGGCTCGACATGCTGGACGCAGAGCACCCCCACCGAACGCTGGCGCCGCACGATCGGTACGCCGGCGAAGGAGTGGAACTTGTCTTCCCCCGTTTCGGGGCGATAGGAGAAGTCCGGATGAGCGGCCGCTTCGGCCAGGTTCAGCGTCTCGATATTCTCGGCGATGGTGCCGGTAAGACCTTCGCCCACCGCCATGCGCGTGACGTGGACGGCGCTCTGATTGAGGCCTCGGGTCGCGAACAGTTCAAGCATGCCTTCGCGCAGGAGATAGATGGAGCACACCTCGCTATCCAAGCATTCGCCGATGATTTCGACGACCTGGTTGAGTTTGGCCTGCGCGTGCAGACGCGATGCCATGACCTCGTGAAGGCGGATGAGGATTGCCCGTGCGGCGGTAGCGGCAGTCATATCAGGCGCCTATCGCAGATCGAGGCATTTTGGAATGCCGAGGCGAGCGAAATATGCTGCCTTTCCGTCAATACGATCTGTGCGCCGCCGCCGGACGGGCTCCTTACGTATCAATCAGCGCAGGATGATCTCTTCCTTGATTCGCAGCTTCTGCTTCTTCAGCGTCTGCAGGATCGTCTCATCCGGCGAGGGGCGGCCCATCTCTTCACGGATCCGCTTTTCCAGACCCTCATGCTTGAGCTGCAACGCGCTGACATGCGACGATTCCATCGGCTATCTCCTCTTTGCTGCCGCGCATCCCCGGGAACCGCCCCGAGTGGTCTCGCCAGCAACGGCGAGAGCCGCGCGATTGTCATAGAAACATAATATGCCTAGTTTGCGAAGCGCTTCTGCAAGCAATCGGCAGGAAATTGCGGAGATGCGATGAAGCGCGTTTTGACATCGAGTGCGAAGGCGAACGGCTGGTGAACGAAGAAGAGATGCGTAAGCGGCTGGAAAGCCTTCGCATCGAACACAGGGACCTCGACGCGGCGATCGATGCGCTGACGGCTTCGGGCAGCCAGGATCAGTTGCAGATCGCCCGGCTGAAGAAGCGCAAGCTGCGCCTGAAGGATCAGATCGCGATGCTGGAAGACCATTTGCTGCCCGACATCATCGCATGAACGGGGCTCTGATCGCTCCCTTCCAAGTGCGACTCGAACACAAAACTGTCCCGGTCTGAATCACCCCTACAGATTTATCCCGACAAAGAGTTTCGCTGCGGGACAGCCGTAATTTTGCGGGGGGATAAGTGCCCTCACCCAGTGGTTTTCCTTGCCTCGCTCGATTAGCCCTCAGCGTGGAGATGACCAAGCCCGCCAACATAAACCCTCACATCGTCGAGGCGCTCTACAGCGAAGCCATGATGCTTGCCGACGAAGTGCGCGCCGCGTTCGACATGTCCGGCCGGCTGGACCGCTTTTCCGAAGATGAGGATCTGGCGCGGATCGCCCTGTCCTGCGAGGCGTTGCGCACGACCACGCGGATGATGCACGCCATCGCCTGGCTGCTGAACCAGCGCGCCTATTTCAAGGGCGAGCTCAGCGAATTCCAGCTTCGCCGCCATGGCCGCCTTCCGCTGGCAGCTCCCGCCGCGGAGCCCGAGCGGCTGGCGCTCCTCGATCCCGAGATCCGCGAACTGATCGAGACCACGGAACGCTTCCATGCCCGCATCTCGCGGCTGGACAATGCGTGGCGCCAGCGCTTCGAAATGCGGCCCGGCGCGATCCTGCGCCTGAGGGAACGGCTCGCGCAGGCCGTCTGATCAGGCGGCCCCCAGCGCTTTCCTCCACAAGGCCAGGCGCTTGTCCCGTACTTCGTCCGCCATCGCAGGCGCGAACCGGCGCGTAGGGCCGCTCATCGCCGCGAAGGCTTCTTCCAGCGACACGAACAGCCCAGCGCCATAGGCTGCGAGGATCGCTGCTCCCAGCGCGGTCGTCTCCACGAAATCCGGGCGTTCCACGGCCAGCCCGAGCATATCGGCGAGATCCTGCGCCATCCAGTCGTTCGCGCTCATCCCGCCATCGATGCGAAGCGCCTGCCAGCCCGCCCCGTCGGCCGCGAAGGCGGTGGCGAGATCGTGCGTCTGGTGCGCCATGGCTTCCAGCGCGGCGCGCGCGATCTCCGCCCGGCCGCTGGCGAAACTCAGCCCGGCGATCACGCCGCGCGCCTCGGGCCGCCAGTGCGGCGCACCGAGGCCGGACAGGGCAGGCACGATCACCACGCCGCCGCTGCTTTCGACCGACCGCGCCAGCGCCTCGCTTTCCGCCGCGCTGGCGATCAGGCCCAGCACGTCGCGCAGCCACTGGATCAGGCTGCCGGCGACGAAGACCGAGCCTTCGAGCGCATAGCGCCGCGCGCCGTCGATCTGGAGGAAGATCGTGGACAGCAGCCGATTGCGCGATCGCGGCACCACGGTTCCGCTATTGGCCAGCACGAAGGCCCCGGTGCCGTAAGTCGCCTTGGCGTCTCCCGGCGCGAAGCAACCCTGCCCCACCGTGGCCGCCTGCTGATCTCCCGCCATCCCGGTGATCGGGATCGCGCGGCCGAACAGCACGGCATCGGTCACCGCGAGCGGGCCGGCATTGTCGCAGATGCGCGGCAGAGCATCGCGTGGAACGCCGAACAGGGTACAGAGCCCCTCATCCCAATCCGCCTCCTCCAGCGGGAGCAGCATGGTACGGCTGGCATTGCTGGCGTCCGACAGATGCGCGCCCTTCGTGAGCTTGAACACCAGCCAGCTCTCGATCGTGCCGAAAGCCAGCCGGCCCTTTGCCGCCGCAGCGGCCACAGCGCTTTCATGGTCGAGCAGCCAGCGCATCTTGCTGGCGGAGAAATAGGGATCGAGCAGCAGGCCGGTCACCTCCTGCACCATCGCCTCATGCCCGTCTTCGCGCAGATCGGCGCAGAAATCCGCCGTGCGGCGATCGAGCCAGACGATCGCATGCGCTAGCGGCTCGCCCGTCTGCCGATCCCACGCGACCACCGTCTCGCGCTGGTTGGTGATGCCGATCGCGGCGATCCGATCCACCCCGCCGGCGCGGGCAATGGCTTCACGCGCGCAGGCCAGCGTGCGATCCCATATCTCCGCCGCGTCATGTTCTACCCGGCCGGCCTGCGGATAGAACTGCGTGAGGTCCCGCTGGACCATGCCATGGAGCGTCCCGTCCAGCCCGATCGCCATCGCGCGCGTGGATGTGGTGCCTTCGTCCAGAACCAGGATCACGTCGCCCGCCAAAGTTTCCTCCCCTTCCGCCAACCACTCGACCCGGCCACTCGCCCAGCTACTCGACTTAGCCGCTTAGAGGCCCCATATGCCAGCCATGGAAGCGCCACCCCAGCCTTGGCCGACCGGAAAGGCCGAACAGATCGAGCCGCTCGTCCGCCGCGTGCTCGCCCCCAACCCGTCGCACTTCACCTATACCGGCACGCAGACCTATCTGGTCGGCGGCGGCACGGATATCGCGGTGATCGATCCCGGCCCGGACGATGCCGACCATGTCCGGGCGGTGATGGACGCGATCGGGGACGCTACCGTGGTCGCGATCTGCTGCACGCATACCCATTTCGACCATTCGCCCGCCGCAGCCCCGCTCAAGAAGCTGACCGGCGCGCCGATCATCGGCTGCGAGAGCCTGGTGCTGAAGGATCTCGGCCCCCGGGTGGAAGCAGGCTTCGATGCAAGCTACGCGCCCGACCGCGTGCTGAAGGACGGCGAAAGCGTCTCCGGCTCGGACTGGACGCTGACGGCCGTCGCCACGCCGGGCCACACGTCCAACCACCTGTGCTTCGCGCTGGAGCAGACCGACGCCCTGTTCACCGGGGACCACGTGATGGGCTGGTCCACCAGCGTCGTTTCCCCGCCCGATGGCGACATGGCGGCCTATATGGCCTCGCTCCAGCTTCTGCACGACCGCGAAGACCGCATCTATTTCCCGGCCCACGGCCCCGCAGTCGAAAAGCCCCGCCAGCTGGTGCGCGGGATGATCGGCCACCGCCGCCAGCGCGAGAAGCAGATCCTGCGCCAGCTGGAGAAAGGCCCGCAGACCATCGTCGCCATGGTGCCCGACATGTACAAGGGCACCGACCCGCGCCTGTTCCCCGCCGCGGGCATGTCGGTCCTGGCGCATCTGGTCGATCTGGAACGCCGGGGCGAAGTGGCCCATGCGGGCGAGGAATGGACGATCGCGGGATGATTCCGCCCCTTGGGGCCGCACCTGAAGAGCAGAAACTACCTCGCTCATCCTGAGGAGACACTGAGCTTGTCGAAGTGGCGCCTCGAAGGACCGTTGTGCGCATGGTTCGTGACGGGCCTCCGACAAGCTCAGTCCCTCCTCACCATGAGCGATCTGGAACCTGGTTTTACGGCTTTCCGCCCCACGCGCCGTCTTTCCCCGCAAACACGCATGCGGTATGCTCCGCCCGCGCTTTGGTAAGGGGGAAACCATGGCAACTCTGGCCCGCGACGCGGTTAACGAACAGACATTCTGGACCAGGATGATGGCGGGCGTCGCGCTCTTCATCGTCTTCGGCTTCGCGCAATTTTCCGCGCGCGGTTTCGTCGATGTCCCGAAAGTGCCGATCTACGTCCATCTCCACGGGCTGATCATGCTTTCCTGGCTGGCGCTGGGGATCGTGCAGGCCTCGCTCGTGCGGCGCGAGAACATCGCGATGCATCGGCGGCTCGGCTGGCTGGGCGTGCTGCTGGCGCTGGCGATCATGGCAACCGGAAGTTTCGTCGGCATCAAGGCGATCGAGACGGCGCGAGTCCCGCCCTTCTTCACCGATGCCTATTTCCTGGCGCTTACCCAAGCCGGCGTGCTGATCTTCGGCGGCACGGTGGCGGCCGCGATCGCGATGCGCCGCCGCACTTTGTGGCATCGCCGGCTGATGGTGGGGGCGATGGTGCTGATCATGGAACCCGCGCTGGGCCGCCTCCTGCCCATGCCGCTGATCATGCCCTGGGGCGAATGGCTGGCGATGGCGGTGCAGTTGGCTGCGCTGGGCTTCGTCATGCGGCATGACCGCAAGGCGCTCGGGATCATCCATCCCGCCACGCTGACGGCGGCCGGCATCGTGATCGGCGCGCATGTCACCGTGGAACTGCTGGCGCGGCAGGCCTGGGTGATCGAGAAGGCCGCGAGTATCGCGGGGAGCTGAACACGCATTTTCTCCTTGGGGCGCGGCCGTCCAGTCCCTATCTGGGCGGCATCGTCCTGGAGAGACCACCGCAATGAACGTACAGTCCGTCAGCCTCGCCGGCCTCGACCTGCTTGCCGAGATCGACCGCCTCCGCAAGGAGCGCAAGGCGGTGATCCTGGCGCATTACTACCAGAAGCCGGAAATCCAGGACATTGCCGACTTCGTGGGCGACAGTCTGGAACTCTCGCGCAAGGCGGCGGCGACGGACGCGGAAGTGATCGCCTTCTGCGGGGTCAAGTTCATGGCCGACACCGCCAAGATCCTCTCGCCCGAAAAGATCGTGGTCCTGCCCGACATGGAAGCCGGCTGCAGCCTGGAAGACAGCTGCCCCCCCGAAAAGTTCAAGGCTTTCCGCGAAGCGCATCCCGATCACATCGCGCTGACCTACATCAACTGCTCGACCGAAGTGAAAGCGCTGAGCGACATCATCGTGACCTCCTCCAGCGCGGAATCGATCCTGGCGCAGATTCCGGAAGACCAGAAGATCATCTTCGGGCCCGACAGGCATCTGGGCGGCTATCTCTCCCGCAAGTTCGGCCGCGAGATGCTGCTGTGGCCCGGCGTGTGCATCGTGCACGAGGCATTCAGCGAGAAGGAGCTGCTCAAGCTCAAGGCGCAATATCCCGGCGCACCGATCGCCGCGCACCCCGAATGCCCGCCGACGATCCTCGATCATGCGGACTATATCGGTTCCACCAGCGGGATATTGAGCTTCGCCAAGACTTTCCCCGGCGACACGCTGATCGTGGCGACCGAGCCGCACATCATCCACCAGATGCAGAAGAGCCTGCCGGAAAAGAACTTCATCGGCGCCCCGGGGGCCGACGGCAACTGCAACTGCAATATCTGCCCCTACATGGCGCTCAACACGATGGAGAAGCTCTACCTCGCCCTGCGCGACCTGACCCCGCGCATCGAGATCGAGGAAAGCCTGCGCATCGCTGCCAAGAAGCCGCTCGACCGGATGCTGGATATGGCATCCGGCACGATCGGCAAGGGCGATCTGGGCGCGCGATAGAGCGCGTCGATCCGCCGCCCGGCCCCATGCGGTTCGCCAATTTCGATATCGACGCGTTCCTGCGCGATTACTGGCAGAAGCGGCCGCTGCTGATCCGCAACCCGTGGCAGGACTGGGCCAACCCGCTCACCCCCGACGAGCTGGCCGGGCTTGCCTGCGAGCCGCAGATCGAATCGCGCCTCGTGACGCAGCCATCCGTCACCGCGCGCGACTGGACATTCGAAGCCGGCCCTTTCCCGGAGGAGCGCTTCGCCGGGCTGGGCGCTGATCCCTGGACCTTGCTGGTGCAGGCAGTCGATCATCACGTTCCCCAGGTCGCGGCACTGATCGAGCCCTTTCGCTTCCTGCCCAACTGGCGGATCGACGATGTGATGGTCAGCTATGCGACGGACGGGAGCGGCGTCGGTGCGCATTTCGACCAGTATGACGTGTTCCTGGTCCAGGGCCTCGGCCGGCGGCGCTGGCAAATCGGTGCCCCCTGCAACGACGATGCGGAATTGCTGCCCCATGACGGGTTGCGGCTGCTTTCCCGGTTCGAAGCCCTCGAGGAATGGGTGCTGGAGCCCGGCGATATCCTGTATGTGCCGCCACGCTTCGCGCATAACGGGATAGCGGTCGGCGATGACTGCATGACCTATTCGATCGGTTTCCGTGCGCCGGCGCAGCGCGAACTCATCATGGACTGGGCCGACAGCCTGCTCGATAATGACAGCGACGGGCCCCGATACGAAGATCCGGACCATACGCCTCAGGCCAATCCCGGCGAGATCACCGCGAAATCCATCGATCGGCTGCATTCGCTGCTGCTCGAGAAGCTGCTCGACCGCGAGGCCTTCGCGCGCTGGTTCGGCGCACATAACAGCAAGTCCAAATATCCGGATATCGACTGGAGCCCGGAAGAACCGGTGAGCGCGGCCGAAGTGCGCGGAGCCCTCGCTTACAGGAAAGGTCTTTCCCGCAATCCCGCCAGCCGGCTCTCCTTCATTCGCCATCGCGCGAACGCGATCCTGCTATTCGTGGACGGCGAACGTTTCGAATGTACCGAGGAAACGATGGCAATTGCAGAGGAGCTCTGCGCGAGAGGCCATCTCGTGCTCGATCCGCATCTGGCCCATGCCGAGGCGGCAGTGTCCTTTCTGGTCATGCTGATCAACAAGGGCGTCTTCGCCTTCGATGAGGACGGCTAAGGGCTCCGACCGATATGCACCGCACGCCATTCGCCCGGCTGCAGCCCCGCCACCGTCCACTCTCCGATGCTCCATCGGACCAGCCGCAAGGTCGGATGGCCGATGGCCGCGGTCATCCGCCTGACCTGGCGGTTGCGGCCTTCGCGGATCGTCAGCCTGATCCAGCAGTCCGGCACGCTCCTGCGGAAGCGGATGGGCGGATCGCGCGGCCACAGGGCCGGATCGGCGATCCGCTCCACTTCGGCCGGGCGCGTCGGGCCATCCTTCAGATGCACGCCTTTCCGCAGCTTTTCGAGGCTCGCTTCCTGTGCGTCGCCTTCTATCTGCACCAGATAGGATTTCGACAGCTTGAAGCGCGGATCGGCGATCCGGGCCTGCAACCGGCCGTCATCGGTGAGCAGCAGCAGGCCCTCGCTATCACGATCGAGCCGCCCTGCGGGATAGACATCCGGCAGATCGAGGAAATCCGACAGAGTCCGCCGCGCGGTCCCGGTTCCCTGGTCGGTGAACTGCGAAAGCACGTCATAGGGTTTGTTCAGCAGGATCAACCGCGGCATCGTCTCTCTCAAGCGCTTCCCATCGGGAAAGAGCGTTACACCGTCCGGCACGGGAAGCGAATTGGCGATTATACCGTAACCTCGTCATTGCGAGCGGAGCGAAGCAATCCAGAGCAATTGCAGACCGCTCCTGGATTGCTTCGTCGCTTCGCTCCTCGCAATGACGAAGTTACGGATGCGTATCGCCAACACCATGAACGCCGACGAATTCGCTCCGCGCGACATTTTTGTTGCAGCGCAACAGAACTCGTCGTCTAATGCGGGAATGATACGTGCCAGCCTGTATCACCTTACCCAATACAAATACGATCGTCCGATCGCCCTCGGCCCACAGGTCGTGCGCTTGCGCCCGGCGCCGCACAGCCGGACGAAAGTGCCGAACTATGCGCTCAGGATCGAGCCTGCCGGCCATTTCCTCAACTGGCAGCAGGATCCGCACGGCAACTGGCTTGCCCGGATCGTGTTTCCGGAGAAGATCGACCATTTCTCGATCGAAGTGGACCTGATCGCCGATCTCGACATCATCAACCCGTTCGACTTCTTCGTGGAGGATGGGGTGGAGGAAGTGCCCTTCACCTACGATGCTGATCAGCGGGAAGATCTGGCCGCCTATTTCGAACCTGTTCCCGGCGGCCCGAAAGTCGATGCGCTGGTGGCCGAATTCTCCAGTTGGACCGGCCGCACGATCGACTTCCTCGTCCATGTTAACCAGTCGCTGGAACGGCGCATCGGCTATGTCGTGCGGATGGAACCGGGCGTGCAGACCCCGGAAGAGACGCTGACGCTGGGCACCGGATCGTGCCGGGACAGCGGCTGGCTGCTGGTCAACCTGTTCCGCCGCCTGGGCTACGCCGCGCGCTTCGTGTCCGGCTATCTCATCCAGATGAAGGCCGATGTGGAGCCGGTGGAAGGTCCCAAGGGGCCGGAAGCGGATTTCACCGACCTCCATGCCTGGTGCGAGATCTATGTGCCGGGGGCGGGCTGGATCGGGCTCGACCCTACCTCCGGCCTGTTCGCGGGCGAAGGGCACATTCCGCTCTGCGCCACCCCGCATTACCGTTCCGCCGCGCCCGTCTCCGGCCTGGCGGAACCGGCCAAGGTCGAGTTTCATTTCGAAATGAACGTGGACCGCGTGGCCGAAGCCGTGCGGATCACCAAGCCCTTCACCGATCCGCGCTGGGACGCCTTGCTGGCCTTGGGCGAGAAGGTGGACGCCGATCTCGTCGCGCAGGATGTCCGCCTGACGATGGGCGGCGAACCGACCTTCGTCGCGGCGGACGATCCCGAAGCGCCCGAATGGAACGGCGATGCGGTGGGGCCCACCAAGGCGTGCTATGCCGACCGGCTGATCCGCAAGCTGCGCGATCGCTTCTGCCCGAATGCACTACTGCATCACGGGCAGGGCAAGTGGTATCCGGGCGAAAGCCTGCCGCGCTGGGGCTTCTCGCTCTACTGGCGGACGGACGGCAAGCCGCTGTGGCACGACGCATCGCTGATCGCCGCCGATCCCGACGGGGAGCCGGAGCGCAAGTTCGGCGAGGCCGACGCGGCGGACTTCCTGTTCGCTACGGCAAAGGGGCTCGGGCTGACGGAGGATTTCGTCCATCCGGTCTATGAAGATCCGGAGAAGTGGATCGAGCGCGAAGGCGAATTGCCGGTGAACGTCACTGCCGGCGATCCCAAGCTCGACGACCCGGAAGAACGCCAGCGCTTCATCCGCACGTTCGAACGCGGGCTGTCGCAGCCGGTGGGCTATGTGCTTCCGATCCAGCGCTGGAACGCGGAGCCGGCCAGGGCTTCGCGCTGGAAAAGCGAGCAATGGACTGTCCGGCGCGGCGCGCTGATGGCGGTGCCGGGCGACAGTTCGCTCGGCTATCGCCTGCCGCTGGGTTCGCTGCCCTGGGTCTCCAAGTCCGACTATCCCTATATCCATCCGCGCGTCACGACCGATCCGCAAGCTCCGCTGGCGGACTATCGCGAGCAGCGCGCGGCGGCGGGTGCGGATGACCGCGAAGCATCTGCCCCTGCCGGCCAGCGCGTGGAGCATGTCGAAGGCCCCGCCAGCAACGCGCAGGAAGTGGTCGAACAGCAGATCATCGAAGGCGCGGTGCGCACGGCGATCACGGTGGAGCCCCGCGAGGGCTATCTCTCGGTCTTCATCCCCCCGGTCGAAGTGCTGGAGGATTTCCTCGAACTCGTCGCCGAAGTGGAAGCTACGGCGCAGCGGCTCGACATGCCCGTCCGCATCGAAGGCTATCCGCCCCCACCCGATCCGCGGATCAATGTCCTCAAGGTCACGCCCGATCCCGGCGTGATCGAAGTCAATATCCATCCCGCCAAGGACTGGAACCAACTGGTGGAAATCACCACCTGGCTGTACGACGAAGCGCGCGAATGCGGGCTGACAGCGGACAAGTTCATGGTCGACGGCCGCTCGGTCGGCACGGGCGGCGGCAACCATATCGTGCTCGGCGGCGCGACGGTGACGGAAAGCCCGTTCATCCGCCGGCCGGACCTGCTCAAGAGCTTCGTCCTCTACTGGCAGCGCCACCCATCGCTTTCCTATCTCTTCTCCGGCCTGTTCATCGGCCCGACCAGCCAGGCCCCCCGGATCGACGAAGCGCGGCATGACAGCATCTACGAGCTCGAAACCGCGCTCGATCAGGTGCCGGGCCCCGACAATCCGCCGCAATTCCCGTGGATCAGCGACCTCCTGTTCCGCAACCTGCTGGTGGACGTGACGGGCAATACCCACCGGACCGAGATCTGCATCGACAAGCTCTATTCGCCCGATGGCCCGACCGGCCGGCTCGGCCTGGTCGAGTTCCGCGGCTTCGAGATGCCGCCCGATGCGAAAATGAGCGTCGCCCAGCAATTGCTGCTGCGGGCGCTCACCGCCTGGTTCTGGCGCGAACCGCAATCGGGCGGGCTGGTCCGCTGGGGCACCAGCCTGCACGACCGCTTCCTCCTGCCGTATTTCGTCTGGGCGGATTTCCTGGAGATCCTCTCCGACCTGCGCGGCGCAGGCTATGATTTCGATCCGCAATGGTTCGAAGCCCAGCGCCAGTTCCGCTTCCCGGTGCATGGCGAAGTCGAGGCCGGCGGCGTGGTGCTGGAGATCGCTCATGCACTGGAACCATGGAACGTGCTGGGCGAAACCGGCGCGATCGGCGGCACGGTGCGCTATGTCGACAGCTCGACCGAACGCGTGCAGGTCCGCGCGCGCGGACTCGTACCCGGCCGCCACGTGATCGCGTGCAACGGCAGGCGCGTGCCGATGCATCCCACCGGGGTTCCGGGCGAAGGGGTGGGCGGCGTGCGCTACAAGGCCTGGGCTCCGCCGAGCTGCCTCCATCCGCTGCTCAAGGCCGATGCGCCGCTGACCTTCGACGTGTTCGATACGTGGAACGGCCGGTCGCTGGGCGGCTGCGTCTATCATGTGGCGCATCCCGGCGGACGAGCTTATGACACTGTGCCGGTGAACGGTTATGAAGCGGAATCAAGGCGCAAGGCGCGATTCCAGGATCATGGCCATACGCCGGGCCGGATGGATGCACCACCGGCGGAACAGCTGGGAGATTTTCCGATGACGCTCGATCTCAGGCGACCGGCCCGGTTGGGATGAACGCCAACGGGGCGACGGCGAACGCGGATTCGTTCGGCGTCGGTCCGAGCGCGCCTTCGCTCGCCTCCTACACGCCGGACCGTGACCGTGGCGACATCTACGCCGACGCCCTGCCCGAGATCGCCGCCAGATGGGACAGCTTCGCTGCCGGCATAGCCGGGCCGGCGGGCGTGCAAGGCTATCTCGACCGCCATGTGGAGGATCTCGGCCTCGGCTTCCGCATCGCCGGTGACGAGCATGAGCGCGCCTGGCCGCTCAATGCGATGCCGATCATCATCGGCGCGGAGGAATGGCGCCGGATCGAGGAAGGGCTGATCCAGCGCGCCCGGTTGATCGAACAGCTTCTCGCCGACATCTACGGCGAGCAGCGCCTCGTTTCCGAAGGCTTGCTGCCTGCCAGCGTGATCAGCGGGAGCCGTGATTTCCTGCCCAGGATGATGGGCCTCACACCCCCTTCGGGCCAGTATCTCTACGTTTACGGCGTCGACCTTGCACGCGGGCCGACGGGCGAATGGCGCGTGCTGTCGGACCGCGTGCGCCTGCCGGTAGGTATCGGCTATGCGCTGGAGAACCGCATCGCACTGGCGCGCGGCACGGGCAGCCTGATGGCGTCCATCGGCACGAAGCGGCTGGACGGCTTTTTCGAAGCGATCCGCAGCGGGATCGCGGCGCGCTGTGCGCGCGAAGATCCGCGTATCGCGCTGCTGACGCCCGGCCGTTTCAACCAGTCCTATCCCGAACAGGCCCATCTCGCGCGCTATCTGGGTTTCTCGCTGGTGGAAGGGCGCGACCTCCTGGTACGCGACCAGAAGCTCTATGTCCGCACCATCGGCGGGCTGAAGCGGGTGGACGCGCTGTGGCGCTGGATGAATGCGCGCAGCCTCGATCCGCTGGCATTCGATTCCAAGTCGGAGATCGGCGTACCGGGCATTTTCTCCGCCTGGACGGGAAGCGGCCTCGTCACTGCCAATTGGCCCGGCGCTGGCGTAGTGGAAGCACGGGCCATGTCCGCCTTCCTTCCGCGCCTTTCGCATACACTGTTCGGCGAACCGCTCAAGCTCCCCAATCTCGCCACATGGTGGTGCGGACAGGACAGCGAATGCGAATACGTCCTCGCCAATCTCGACAACCTGATGCTGAGCAGCTCGTTCCGTACCACGCCGGAAGGGCTGGAGGACGGACGCACGCGGGCCGGCGCAAGCTTCACCGGAGCCGAGCGAGACAGGCTGCTGGACGCGATCCGCCGGCGGCCGATGGACTATGCGGGGCAGGAGATCGTGCGGCTTTCGACCACGCCCTGTTTCCTCGACGGGCATTTCGAGCCACGTGCCTTCACGATCCGCACTTTTCTCGTGCGCGATGCGCAGGGAAACTGGAACATCATGCCCGGCGGCTTCGCCCGCGTCTCGCAGCAAGGCGATCTGCGGACATCGCTGATGGCCGAAGGCGATCTTTCGGCCGACGTCTGTATCGTGGAGGATACGAGCGGGCCCGACGTGGTCGATCCGCCTGCGCTGATCCCACCCCCCATCCGCCGCGCGGCAGGCGAATTGCCCAGCCAGGCGGCAGACAATCTCTTCTGGCTCGGCCGCTACGGCGAACGCGCGGAAATGACCGCCCGTGTGGTTCGGACCCTGCTGGCGACGACCGGCGCACCCCGTGCCGGCGGCAGCACCGTTCTCGCCCGGCTGGGCGGGTTGCTGTCAGGATGGTCCGCAGCGAGCGCGGCCGGCGGCGCGCCGGAAGCGCTGGCGGCCACCGCGCTGGGCGAAACGAAACATAATGGCTCCGTCGTTTCGCTCGTCACGTCCGTCCGCCAAGTCGCCCGCCTGCTGCGCGACCGGCTGACGCTGGACAGCTGGCGCGTGATCAACCGGCCGATGCCGGCCTATCACTCGAACGATAGCGATTCCATGGCGGAGGCGGCGGACCGCCTGATCGAACGGTTCGCCACGCTGGCTGGCCTGACGGCCGAAAGCATGACGCGCACGCCGGCCTGGCGTTTCCTCGACATGGGCCTGCGGATCGAACGCGCCTCGCTCACCGTGCAGGCGGCGATGAGCATGATCCCCGGCAGCGCCAGCGCGGACGATCTCGCGGCTCTGCTCGAACTGTTCGACTGCCAATATCTCTATCGCAGCCGCTATCTGGCCATTCCGTTCATCGCCCCGGTGCTGGACATGGTGCTGCTCGATCCCGACCAGCCGCGCAGCCTTGCTTTCCAGGTCGCCCGGTTGGTGGAACACATCGCCACGCTGCCCGTGCTTTCCGCGGACGGCATGCCGGAACCACCCCTGCGCCAGGTCCAGCAGATCCAGAGCCGCATCGCGGCACTCGATGCCGCGCGCATCGATCATGCCACGCTGGCGGGCCTGCGCGGCGCGCTCTTCGCGCTGTCCGATGCGATCGCCCAGCGCTACTTCCTGAAGATCGACCGGGCCGAGGCGAAGCCGGCGATCCGATGATCTACAATGTCCGCCACCTCTCGCGCGTGACCTATGGCACGCCGGTGGAACTGGCCCGCTTCAACATCCGCCTGAAGCCCGTCATCTGGCCCGGGCAGACGCTGCTCGAATATCGCATGACGATCACGCCGCAGCCCGGCCAGCTCACCGAAAGCTTCGGGCCCTATATGGTCAACACCAGCCTGCTCGCGCTGGAGATGCCGCTATCCGAACTGGTGGTGACGAGCGAGTTTCGGGTCGAAGTGCTCGGTCCGCCCCCCATCGAGGATATCGGGACCACAATCGCGCGACTCCGGCGTCTGGCTCTCGATTCCCGCGATCTCGGCAATCTCTCCCCGGCCCCCTATCTCTATGCTTCGCGGATCGTCGCACTGGACCCCGAGATTGCCGCCTGGGCGGCGCCTTACCTTGCGGAAGAGACAGCCATCCTTCCGGCGATCCGCGCGCTGGCTTCGCAGATCCATGCGCAGTTCGCCTACACGCCCGGTGCAACCGGCAGCGATACGCCGCCGATCGAAGCCTTCCATACCCGCCAGGGCGTCTGCCAGGACTTCGCCCAGGTCATGATCGCGGCGCTGAGAGCGCAAGGCATACCCGCCGCCTATCTCAGCGGCTATCTGCGCACCCAGCCTCCGCCCGGCCAGCCTCGCCTGATCGGCGCGGATGCGATGCATGCCTGGGTCAATGTCTGGTGCGGGCCGGAAATGGGCTGGATCGCGATCGATCCGACCAACGACCAACTGGCCGATGACGGCTATGTCGTGGTCGCAATGGGGCGCGACTATGCCGATGTGGCGCCGGTGGACGGCGTGTTCGTCGGCTCTTCCGCGCAACGCATGACGGTTGCGGTGGACGTGATCCCGCAGGAGGGGTGAGGAGGGCTGGCGATACGCCGCTCCGGGCTTACATTCGTGGTCCTTCGTGATATGCTTGCCTGCGAGCCATAGCCTGTCCCCACGAGGAGATAGCCATGCCCGAAACTCTGCTTTCCAGAGCCGTCCCTGCCGGCGGAACTACCGCCGCCTTCGTGATGCTGCCCTTCTCCATCGGGTTCACGGTGCTGCATCTCTGGTCGGAAATGGCCGGATGCGTGTGCCGGGCGGTGTGGTCTCCGACGCAACGGAACGAGCAGGAAGGTCATTCCCAGCTTCCCATGCCCGATACGATCGAAGCGGGCGGGGAGAAGGACCTGTTCGCGTAACGTCATTGGGAGTGTAGCGAAGCAATCCAGGACCCGGCGCGTGTCGCTCTGGGTTGCTTCGCTACACTCGCAATGACGAAACGTGTTGAGCCATCGCTGCGCTTTCTTCGCGCCTCGCCCCCACCGCCTTGCCGATCAGGATCAGTGCGGGCCCATCTTCCAGCGCGCTCGGACCGGAGATGTGCAGCAGGTCGAGCCGCCCATGGAACACCCGCTCGGTCGGCAGGCTCGCATTCTCGACCAGCGCGATCGGCGTATCGCCCGCCAGGCCATGAGCGATGAGCCGCGAGGCCACTTCGCGCACCGCCGCCTTGCCCATATAGACCGCCAGCGTGGCCTGCGGATCGGCGAGTGCGGTCCAGTCGAGATCGAGCGCCTCGCCCGCACGGGCATGGGCGGTGACGAAAGTCAGCTTGCGCGCGAAACCGCGCAGCGTGAGCGATGCGCCGATCCCTGCCGCAGCCGCGCTCGCGGCAGTCACGCCGGGGCAGATATGGACCGGGATGCCGGCAGCGCGGCAGGCTTCCAGCTCCTCGTTGGAGCGACCGAAGATCGACGGGTCGCCGCCTTTCAGCCTGACCACTTTCAGGCCCGTCTGCGCGGCTTCGACGATCATCTCGTCGATCGTGCCCTGATCCTTCGAATGGCGGCCGGACCGCTTGCCGACCGGTTCCAACCGGACGCCGCGGGGCACGAGGTCGAGCACGCCGGGCCCTACCAGCGCATCGTAGAAGATGATTTCGGCTGCGCGGATCAGCCGCTCGGCCTTGCGCGTCAGCAGTTCGGGATCGCCGGGGCCCGCGCCCACCAGCCATACGGTTCCGGGAAGGAAATCGCTCATTGCGCTGCTTTCTCCAAACCTTCCTGCATCTCGTCCAGCAGGCGGGCGATCAGGGGGCGGCAGCTGCCGCAATTGGTGCCGGCGCGCGTGCATTCGCCGACCTGCTGGACCGTGCAGGCGCCGCCCGCCGCGGCCGCGAGGACATCCTGTTCCCCGACATCGTGGCAGACGCAGACGATCGGTCCGCGATCGGGCTGTGCCTGCGCCGGCCGGCCGGCCAGCACTTCGTCCAGCCCCGCCTCCCCTGCGCCCAGCTGCTTGCCGATCCAGTCGCGCGGCGGAAGCTCGCCCATGCGCGTGACGTAGAGCGCGGCGGCGAGCTTCCCATCCTCATCGAACACCGCCACGCGCCGCATGCCGCGTCCCATGTCCGCTACCTCGCTGCGCGCACCTTCGGGTAGTAGTGCATCGATGTCGACCACGCCCATGCCGGCCAGTTCGGCAAGCCAGCCCTGTTCAATCCGTGCGCGCGACCAGTAGAGCGAGGGGGTGAGCTCCAGCAGGTCGCGCGACACGAGAAAGGCCCGCCATTCCGGGATGACCGGAACGATCGCGGCAGGCGTATTCTTGAATGCAGGTTGGCCGGAATGCGGATCGGTGCGCTGGCTGACCAACCGCCCGGTGCGGCCGCCGCCGCTCGTCGCATCGGTCCAGTGGATCGGCGTGAAGATCTCGCCCCGCCGCTGCCCTTCGGAAAGAGTCACGCGGAACACGGCCTCGCCATGCGCGCTCGTTATGCGGGCCAGGCCGCCATCCTCGCAGCCATGCAGCGCCGCGTCGGTCGGGTGGATCTCCACCAGCGGCTCGCGCCGATGGATGCCGAGCTTGGGGCTGAGGCCGGTGCGCGTCATCGTATGCCACTGATCGCGATAGCGCCCGGTGTTGAGCCGCAAGGGAAATTCCGGCGCGACCGCCGGCGGCGCGGGGACTTCCACCGTCACCAGCCGCGCCTTGCCGTCGGGCGTGGGATAGCGCGTGGACAGCGGATGATCGCCGCCCCATTGGAACGGGGCCATCACTTCATATTCATAAGCGCTGCAATCGGCCCACTGGGTCAGGTCCAGCAGCTTGCCGTGCTTCCCCGCAAGCGCCGTCATCGCGGCATATTCGCGGAAGATCTCGGCCGGCGCGGAATAGCGGAAGGCTTCCCCATGCCCCAGCCGCGCGGCCACGTCCGACACGATCCGCCAGTCCGCCCGCGCTTCGCCCGGCGCCGGGAACAGCGCGCGCTGGCGGCTGATCCGGCGTTCCGAATTGGTGACCGTCCCGTCCTTTTCCCCCCAGCCCAGCGCAGGCAGGCGGATATGCGCGAAGCGGGTCGTGTCCGTGTCCGCGATCACGTCGGAAACGACGACCGTGGGACAACGCGCCAGCGCTTCGCGCACGAAGCCCGCATCGGGCATCGAGACGGCGGGATTGGTCGCCATCACCCACAGAAACCTGATCCGCCCGTCATGGATCGCGCGGAACATGTCGACCGCCTTGAGCCCCGGCGCCGCGGCCAGCCGATCGGTCTGCCAGAAGGCGGCGACATCGGCGCGCTCCGCTTCCGAAAAGCCGAGATGGCAGGCGAGCATGTTGGCGAGCCCGCCCACTTCGCGCCCGCCCATCGCGTTGGGTTGCCCGGTGATGCTGAACGGCCCCGCCCCATGCCGCCCGATCCGGCCCATCACCAGATGGAGATTGATGATCGCATTGCCCTTGTCCGTGCCGCTGGCGGACTGGTTCGCACCCTGGCTGAACAGGGTGATCATGCGCGGATGGGCGGCGACGAGATCGGCGAGCTGGGCAAAGCCGGCAGGCGAGATGCCGTGTGCCGCAAGATCGTCCTTCGCGGGCAAGCGGCCCACGCTTTCCCAGAAACCGTCGGGCACATGGCAATGATCCGCCACGAAGCGCCGGTCGATCGCTCCCCGCAGCCGCATCTCGGCGAACAGCGCATTGAACAGCGCGACATCGCCATCGGGCGCGAGAGCGATGTGGAGATCCGCGCGTTCCGCCGTCTCGGTCCGGCGCGGATCGATGACGACGAGCTTGGTGCCGCGCCGCGCGCGAACCTGTTCGATCCGCTGCCAGATCACCGGGTGGCACCAGGCGGTGTTCGAGCCCACCAGCAGGATCAGGTCCGCCGCATCGAGATCGCCATAGCTGCAGGGAACGACATCCTCTCCGAAAGCGCGATTATGCGCGGCGACGGCGCTCGCCATGCAGAGCCGCGAATTGGTGTCGATATTGCCGGTGCCGACGAAACCTTTCGCGAGCTTGTTGACCGCGTAATAATCCTCGGTGAGGAGCTGGCCCGAGACGTAGAACGCGACGCTGTCCGGCCCATGCTCCGCAATCGTCTCGCGCATCTGGGCGGAGACTTCGTCCAGCGCCTCGTCCCAGCTCGCCTGCCTATCGCCGATGAACGGGTGGAGCAGGCGACCTTCCAGCCCCACCGTCTCGCCGAGATGGGTGCCCTTGGAACAGAGCTTGCCCGCATTCGCCGGATGCTTCGTATCGCCCGTGATCTCGACCCCGCGCGCGCCTTTCACCGTCGCGGTGATACCGCAACCCACGCCGCAATAGGCACAGGTGGTGCGGATCGCGCGCATCGCCTCAGGCGGCCCGCCGCCCGAGCACGGCTTCGCGCAGCAAATAGATGCGGCCGGCATCGATACGGAGCGGGATGGTCGGCACGCAGCCTTCGTCATCGCCCAGCGCCTCGCCGGTCTTCAGCGAGATGTTCCAGTTGTGGAGCGGACAAGTAACGACCGAGCCATGGACGATCCCCTGGCTCAGCGGGCCCTGCTTGTGCGGGCAGCTGTTGACCAAGGCGTAGCAATCGCCGCCCATCGTGCGAAACACCGCGATCTCCTCGCCCCCTTCCACCGGCAGCGTTCGTGCCGTGCCGGGTTCGATCTGAGTGACGGGTCCGATATCCAGCCAGGCGCCGATCATCATGCATTCTCCAGGGAAAGGGGGCGCACTTGTGCGATATGGCGGTGAAGGTCGGCGCGATCGCCGGCCGCACGCTTCGCCCAGGGATCGTCCTGCGAATATTTCTGCGAGAACCGGAACCGCGCGGCGAGCTTGCGCACCGCATCCGGATCGTCGAGCAGCTGGGACTTCACGTGATCCAGCCCGACGCGCTCGATCCAGGGCGCGGTGCGTTCCAGATAATGCGCCTGTTCGCGATAGAGCTGGATGAAGGCCGCGCAATAGTCGAGCGCCTGTTCCTCCGTCTCCACCTTGCAGAGCAGGTCCGTGCCGCGCAGATGGATGCCGCCATTGCCGCCGACGAGCAGTTCGTAGCCGGAATCGACGCAGATCACGCCGAAATCCTTGATAGTGGCTTCGGCGCAATTGCGCGGGCAGCCGCTGACCGCGATCTTGAATTTGTGCGGCATCCAGCTGCCCCAGGTCATCCGTTCGATCTTGACGCCGAGCCCGGTCGAATCCTGCGTGCCGAAGCGGCACCATTCCGATCCCACGCAGGTCTTCACCGTGCGCAGCGCCTTGCCATAGGCATGGCCGGATACCATTCCTGCCGCGTTGAGATCGGCCCAGATCGCGGGCAGATCCTGTTTCTGGATACCGAACAGGTCAATCCGCTGGCCTCCGGTCACCTTCACGGTGCGCGCGCCGTACTTGTCGGCCGCATCCGCAATGGCCCGCAGCTCATTCGGCGTTGTCAGCCCGCCCCACATGCGCGGGACGACGGAATAGGTGCCGTCCTTCTGGATGTTGGCGTGAAGCCGTTCGTTGACGAAGCGGCTCTTCTGGTCGTCCTCATATTCGTCCGGCCAGGCACAAAGGAGGTAATAGTTGAGCGCGGGGCGGCAGCTGGCGCAGCCGTCGGGCGTGGTCCAGTGCAGTTCCTGCATGACCTGCGGCATGGCCTTCAACTGCTTCTCGACGATCAGCTGGCGCACATCGTCATGGCCGAAGCTGGTGCATTTGCAGAGCGTCTTGACCGTACGTTCGCCGGCGTAGTCGTCGCCCAGCGTGACCGCGAGCAGGCTTTCGACGAGACCGGTGCAGGACCCGCAGCTGGCCGACGCCTTGCAGGTGGACCGCACCGCGTCGAGCGTGCAGGCCCCGTTCCGGATCGCACCCACCACCGTGGCTTTCGAGACGCCGTTGCAACCGCAGATTTCCGCATCGTCGGACAGGGCGGCAACGGCGGCATTAGGGTCCGCCAGCGCACCTCCGGACGCGAAAGCCTGGCCGAAGATCAACGCTTCGCGGATATCGGAGATGTCCTCGCCCTTGCGCAGCAGGTCGAAATACCAGCTTCCATCCGCCGTATCCCCGTAGAGCACGGCGCCGGAAACCTTGCCGTCCTTCACCACGACGCGCTTGTAGATGCCGCGCGCGGCGTCGCGCATCACGATGTCCTCGCACCCGTCTCCGCCGGAGAAATCCCCGGCCGAGAAGAGATCGATGCCAGAAACCTTCAGCTTGGTGGAAGTTACCGACCCCGCGTATCCCGTCGGCGCGCCGGTCGCGAAATCGGCAAGCGCGCGGCACATGTCCCATAGCGGCGCTACCAGGCCGTAGCATTGCCCGCGATGCTGCACGCATTCGCCCACCGCCATCACCGCCGGGTCGGACGTGATCATGTGATCGTCCACCAGGATGCCGCGTTCAACATCCAGTCCGGCTTCGCGCGCCAGCGCGGTCGCGGGGCGGATGCCGACGGCCATCACCACGATATCGGCGGGAATCTCGCGCCCGTCCTTCAGGCGGACACCCGCGACATGGCCGTCCTTCTCCAGCAGCGCTTCGGTATCGGCACCGGTCAGGATCTTCTGGCCGCGCCGTTCCAGCTCCTGCTTCAGGAGCCAGCCGGCCGCCTCGTCCAGCTGGCGTTCCATCAGAGTCGGCATCAGGTGGACGACGGTGACCTTCATCCCGCGGAGCGTGAGGCCATGCGCAGCCTCCAGTCCGAGAAGGCCACCGCCGATCACCACGGCGTCCCCGCCCTGCTCCGCTGCCGCCAGCATCCGGTCGACATCGTCGAGATCGCGGAAAGTGACCACGCCGGGCAGGTTGTTGCCGGGAACCGGAATGATGAAAGGATCGGAACCGGTCGCGATCAGCAGCCGGTCATAGGGCTCCACCCGGCCGGAGGCGGCGACGACGCTCCTGTGCGTACGGTCGATGTGGGTGACCTGATCACCGGAAACCAGCGTGATGCCGTTCTCGGCATACCATTCGGCGGTGTTGATCACGATATCGTCGAAACTCTTCTCGCCCGCGAGCACGGGGGACAGCATGATCCGATTGTAATTCACGCGCGGTTCGGCGCCGAAGATCGTGATGTCGAACCGGCCGGGATCGCGCGCGAGGATTTCCTCCACCGCGCGGCAGCCCGCCATGCCATTGCCGATCACGACGAGCCTTTCGCGCGTGCCCTTTGCGGCAATCGCCTGTTCGAAGCTCGCAGGTGCGTTCACTGTCAAAGTCCTCCCGGGGCCCGGCCCGAAAAGCGCACGCAAAAAAGCCGCCAAGTCACGCCACGAGGGACAGACCAGGCGGCGCCATTGCCACGCTATGTTGAAAAGCGACGGAACCCGCTGGATCGCCCGACAGTGGACGGCGCGATTCCGTATAGGTGATTATTACCTGACTCGGCCGGTGCGTGGCAAGCATCTTTTTGCAGTGCAGCAAGATTTGTGTGCAGCCACACACACCCAGAGCCGGTTCGTCCTGAGCCTGTCCAAGGGCAGTCTTCAATTCAGAAGAAGAACGGTCCTTCGACAGGCTCGGGACGAACGGAGCGAAGAGTCAGTAGGCCACCTCCGCCGATAACCAGAACTTCTCCGTATCCGCGCCGAAGCCCTTGGCGTTATAATTGGCGTATTTGGCGAGAAGAGCGACCGGACCCACCTTGAAGCCGATCTGCGCATCCCATTCGCTGCCGTAATCGATGCCACCCACGTCGCTGTCGAACTGGTGATAGGCGACCGTGGCGGTCAGGCCCTGCACCGCCTTCACCTGAGTGAACTTGTAGGAGACGCTGCCATAGATATCCTGCAGGCCCTTGGGCGGGGTCGTGAGGAAGAGGTCCGCCCAGCCATTGAACTTGTGCAGCGTGGCGAGCGGCGTCTGGAGCGAGAAGCCGTTGTCGCTGCCGAGCAATTCGTAGCCGCCGGTCACCGTGAAGCCGGCATAGCCGAGGCCCGCTTCCAGGCCTACATAGTCCGCCTTGTAGTCCTTGACCGGATTCTTCCAGTCGGACTGGACGGCATAGCTCGCCCGGATGTTGAGCTTGGTCTTGGGGTTGAGCGGGATCGCCCCGGTCGCCAGCAGGCCGTAGGTCTGCGTCGAATTGGCCGCCTGCAACGGATCGTCATAGTCGAGCAGATAGGTGAAGGCCTTGAAAGTGATCGGTCCGGCCTTGACCGCGCCGTCCAGGAAGTAGAAATCACCGTCGTAATTCTGGCGCGGGCCTGCATCGATGCCGAAGATCGTGCGCTGGCCGATGGCGTAGGTGCCATCGATGGAAACCGGTCCCAGCTTGGTCTGCACCCGCAGCGCGTCGAATGTCTGCTCGTTCTGGCGCCAGCCGACCGAGCCGACCCAGCGCTGATCGTCCAGATTGATCCGCTGGCGGCCCAGCGTGACGTTGGTCTTGCCCGAGGCATAGCCGATCTGCGCGCGGTTGAGTTCGATGTTCTCCGGATCGGGCACGACCGAATAGGGCCGGTTCTGCGCTTCCGCCGCGAAGGGGAAGGCATTGTAATTATTCCCGATGGCCACCGTTCCCTCGCCTTCCACCAGCAGGGAGAACTTGCTGACCTTGAGTTCCGCACCGGCGCGCAGGCGCAGCGTGATCGCGTCGGCTTCGGCGAGCGCCAGATCCTGGTCGACATGCTCATAGCGCAGCCGCGCTTCCAGGATCGGGTCGAGCGTGACGCCGTCACCGATCTCGTGCGGCGCTCCCCAGCCGGTCTGCGGCGCGGGCTTGGGCGCGCTCTGGGCGAACGCAGGGGTTGCGGCGCTCGCCATCAAAATGGCGGCGACGCCCGACAATGCAGTTTTCATTTCTTGAGCCTCCCTAGAAACTCCGTTCCAGGCGGCCTCTCCAAAACCTCTGAAATCTCATTTCGTCATGCCGGACTTGATCCGGCATCCCACTCTTTCAGTGGGGACCCCGGTTCAGGCCGGGGTGACGAGAAAACGATCTGATACTCCCTTATCGGCCAGGCCCTCACGCAGCCTTCGCGTTCGGGCCGTGATCATATTCGGCGAGGAAGTGCAGGACTTCCTGGCGGTAGGCGTAGAAGCGCGGATGTTCGAGCAGCGCCTTGCGGTCGCGCGGGCGCGGCAGGTCGACTTCCAGGATCTTGCCGATTGTGGCGTTCGGTCCGTTGGTCATCATCACCACCCGGTCGGCCAGCAGGATCGCTTCGTCCACGTCATGGGTCACCATGATCGCGGTCACCTTGGTGCGGTTCCACACTTCCACCAGCACGTCCTGCAGATCCCACCGGGTCAGGCTGTCGAGCATGCCGAAAGGCTCGTCGAGCAGCAGCAGCTTGGGACTGAGAGCGAAGGCGCGCGCGATGCCCACCCGCTGGCGCATGCCGTTGGACATTTCCGCCGCCAGCTTGTCGCGCGCATCGCCGAGGCCCACGCGCTCGAGATAATAGTCCACGATATCACCGCGTTCGGCGCGCGAGGCATGCGGATAGACCCGCTCCACCCCCAGCGCGACATTCTGCCGCGCGGTCAGCCAGGGCATCAGGCTGGGCGCCTGGAACACCACCGCCTTGTCCGGCCCGGCAACGTCGATCTCGCGATTGTCGAGGATGATGCCGCCGCCGCTGATCGCATTGAGGCCCGCCGCCATCGTCAGGACGGTGGACTTGCCGCAGCCGGAATGGCCGATCAGCGAGACGAACTCGCCCCGGTTCATCAGCAGGTCGAAATTCTCGACCACGGTCAGCTCGCCCTTGGGCGTGGGATAGACCTTCCTCAGCTTGAAGAATTCGAGATAGCGGTTCTGCACCGCGCTCTGCGCCGCATCGCGATAGGCCTTGGGCGGTGGCGCCAGATCAAGCGGCGTGACGTTGGGAAGGGCGACGGCGCCGTCGCTGGTTTTCACCGCGCCGCTGTTCAGCCCGCCGAGATATTCCACGATATCCTTGCGCAGGGTCTGGTAGTGGACATCCTCGTTCAGCGCCTCGCGGTCGCGCGGGCGGGCGATCTCGACATCGAACAACCGCCCGATCCGCGCCGCGGGCGCAGGCGTGAGCACCGCCACCCGATCGGCCAGCAACAGGGCCTCGTCCACATCGTTGGTGACAAGGATGATCGTGCGGCGCTCCTCCTTGCGGATACGCTCGATCTCGTCCTGCAGCTTGGCGCGGGTCAGCGCGTCCAGCGCGGAGAGCGGCTCGTCCAGCAGCAGTATCTCCGGCTCCATCGCCAGCGCACGGGCCACCGCCACGCGCTGGCGCATGCCCCCAGAAAGCTGGGCCGGCTTGCGATCCATCGCATGGCCGAGACCGACGAGCTGGACCTTCTGCTTCACCAGCGCCGCGCGATCCGCCTTGCTGCGGTCCTTGTGGACCGCATCCACCGCCAGCGCGACGTTCTGCTCCACCGTCAGCCAGGGGAAGAGCGAGTAGGACTGGAACACCAGACCCCGGTCCTTGTCCGGCCCGTGGATCGGCTGCCCGCGCAGCAGGATCTCGCCCGCATCGGGTTCGACCAGCCCGGCGATGGCCGAGATCAGCGTGGTCTTGCCGGCGCCCGAGAAGCCCAGGATCGCGATGAACTCCCCTTCGCGGACATCGAGGTCGATGCCGGACAGGACGTCCGTGCGGCCGCCGGTCTTGCCTGTGTAGCTCTTGGCTATGCCCTTCAGGGAAAGGATCGTGCTGTCCATGGTCACACCACCCGGTTGCGGCTGACGAAGCTTTGCAAGCCCATCATGATGCGGTCGAGGATGAAGCCGATCAGGCCGATCGCGAGCACGGCGACCATGATCCGGGCGAGCGATTGTTCGCTGCCGTTCTGGAATTCATCCCACACGAACTTGCCGAGGCCGGGATTCTGCGCGAGCATTTCCGCCGCGATCAGCACCATCCAGCCCACGCCCAGCGACAGGCGCATGCCGGTGAAGATATAAGGCAGCGCGGAAGGCAGCACGAGGCGGGTCAGCCGCGCGAACCAGCCCAGCCGCAGCACGCGGCCGACATTGATCAGGTCCTTGTCGATCGAGGCCGTACCAATCGCCGTGTTGATCAGCGTCGGCCAGAGCGAACAGAGCATCACGACGATGGCCGAGATCACGAAGCTCTTGGCCAGCGTCGGATCCTCGCTGGTGATCGACGCGGAGACGACCATCGTCACGATCGGCAGCCAGGCGAGCGGGCTGATCGGGCGCATGATCTGCACCAGCGGGTTGATCGCCGCATTGAAGCGCCTGGACATGCCGGCCACGAGCCCCAGAGGAACCGCCACCAGCGAAGCCAGCACGAAGCCCATCGCGACCGTCTTCAGCGACGTGAAGATCTGGTCCACGAAGGTCGGCGGACCGGTATATTCGAGGCCAGAAGCCGCCGCCTGCGCCTTGGCTTCGCCGGCAGCCGAATATTCTTCCATCAGCCCGCCGAACGCGTGCCACACGTCCAGCGGCCCCGGCAGCGCGCCGAGCGAAGTGTGGACCATCGGCGCAAGCAACGCCCAGAGACCCACGAAGCACAGCACGCCGACGACCGGCGGCCATCCCGTTTCGAACGCCACCCCGGCCGGCGGCAGCTTGAGTCCGGCGAGCAGTTTCCGGCGCGGCGTTTCTTTGATTTCCGGCATCTCCGCGGCGACTTCTACCGCATCGGCAGGCGTCTCGACAGCCTCGGTCGTGGCGAAATCGGTCTTTCGAAGGGGAGTGACAGTCATGTCGCGTTCCTTTGTGGTCCGGGCCTTACTTCACGCCGGCGGGCGTGACGGTCTGGCCGGCCTTCAGGCCGATGGAGAAGCCTTCCGCATAGGCGGCGGGCTTGTGGGCATCGAAAGCGATCCCATCGATCGCCTTCTTGGAATAGGCGCGGAAGCCGTCCGTTTCAGGGAAGGAAGCGGCATCGGCCTTGCCGTCATCCACCAGCGACTTTGCGGCGGCGAGATAGAGATCGGGCCGGTAGGCGGCCTTCACCGTATCGAGATACCATTGGTCGGGCTTGGACTGCGGGATCTGGCCCCAGCGGCGCATCTGCGTCAGATACCAGATGCCGTCCGAATAGAACGGATAGCTCGCCTGCTGGTCGAAGAAGAGGTTGAATTCCGGCGTGGCGCGCGTGTCGCCGGGGCCGAACGTGAACTTGCCGGTCATGGAGGCCAGCAGGACCTTCTCGTCCGCGCCGACATATTGCGGCTTGGCGATGATCTTGACCGCTTCCGGCCGGTTCTTGCCGCCCTCGGCATCGAGCCACATCGAAGCGCGGATCAGTGCGCGGAGCAGCGCCTTCACCGTCTTCGGGTTCTTCTTGGCGAAATCCTCGGTGAAGCCGAAGACCTTGTCGCCCGTCAGCCCGGCAATGTCCGGATCGACGATGATCGGCACGCCGATCTTCTTGGCGACCGATGCCTGGTTCCAGGGCTCGCCCACCGAATAGCCTTCGATCGTGCCGGCTTCCATCGTCGCGGGCATCTGCGGCGGCGGCGTGACGGAAAGCTGCACTTCCGCACCCGTGGTGCCGGCAGTGTCGCCCGGCAGGTAGTAGCCGGGATTGATGCCGCCCGCCGCCAGCCAGTAGCGCAGGATGTAGTTATGGGTGGAGACGGGGAAGACCATGCCCATCTTGAAGGCCTTGCCCTGGCCCTTCCACTTGGCGATCACCGGCTTCAGCACCGATGCGGAAACCGGATGGGCAATCTTGCCGTCGGGCCCCTTGGGCAGCGTCGGCGCGATCAGGTCATAGACGCGATTGGAGATGGTGACGCCCTTGCCGTTGATGTCGAGCGACATCGGCGTCACGATCTTCACCTTGGAGCCGATGCCCGCGGCGGACGCCAGCGGATGCCCCGCCAGCATGTGCGCGCCGTCGAGCTGTCCGCCGGCCACGCCATCGATCAGCACTTTCCAGTTGGCCTGCGGTTCGAGCGTGACGTTCAGTCCCTCTTCCGCGAAGAAGCCCTTCTCTTTCGCAATTGCGAGAGGCGCCATGTCGGTCAGCTTGATGAAGCCGAGCTTCAGGTTCGGCTTTTCGATGCCGGCGGTTTTCGCGGCCGCCGATGCGTCGGACGATGCCTTCTCGTCTCCGCTCGATCCGCAGCCGGCCACCAGCAGACCAGCCAGCGCCGCCGCGATCACACCTCTGCGATCAAACCGAAACCCCTTGAATCCGTCCATCATGCACCGTCCGTTCGCCGCGCGAACAACAAAAAGCCGCCTCGACAGGATCCCTTTCGGGAACCAGATCGGGCGGCACCGTTGCCACGCAATGTTCAAAAATGCCGGGAGGCGATGCTTCACCCGTCCTTGGATGGCGCCGTCCCTGCGAGCGCATAGCTACCTGATTCGCGCTTCCTTCGTAAAGCGATTTTTGCGCCGCAACATAAAATTCCTCAGGGCAGATCGCTCAGATACGTATCCATGTGATCGGGATCGAACGTCACCTCATCGAAGAATTTGTTGTTATCCAGAACGATATCGCCCTGCTGCGTGCCCACGGAGGTCAATTGCTTGAGGCTGCCCTCGACCTTGGAACTGGCTCCCGGAAGGAGGTCTCCGGTGCCTTTCAAGGCACTGCGATAGACGTCGGGCCGGAACACGCGCCCCGCTTCGGCCGCATCGCCGGCGTCGAACGGGACGCCTTCCCAGCGTACCATCTGGGTGTAGAGCCATTGCGCCTGGCTGACCCAGGGAAAGTTCGCAGCCTCGCGATACTGGAACATGAAATCCGAATAGTGCAGCGGGCCCGCGCCTTTGGACAGCACCAGCCGGTCGGAGATCGCATGCAGGATCAGGCGGGAATCCCCGTCGATATAGTCGGAACGGGCCAGGATGGCGGCGTTCGCTTCCCAGTTCGCCGGATCGACGAAATGCCTGCCGGCCTTGCGCATCGCGCGGATCAGCGCTTCCACCGCCGGTCGGCGACCGTCCAGCACCGCTTCCTTCAGCGCCAGCACCTTTTCCACTCCGCGTCGCCAGATCTGCGCGGTGACCAGCACGATCGTGCCTACGCCGCGCTCCACCGCCACGCTGTTCCACGGCTCCCCCACGCAGGCGCCGTCGATCTCGCCCGTCGCCAGCGCATCGGCCACGAAAGGCGGCGCGATCGTCGTCACTTCCACGTCTTGGTCCGGCCGGATGCCACAGGCCGCCAGCCAGTAGCGCAGCATATAGTTGTGGCTGGAATAACGGTGGACCACGCCGAAGCGCAGCGGACGACCGGTGGCCTTGCGAGCCTGCGCCTCGCGCACGAGCGCAGCACCGACCTCCTTCGGATCGCCCAGCGTGCCGACCGGTCCGATGCGGGCCGCAAGATCCGGGTGGATCGTGATCGCATTGCCGTTGAGGCCAAGCACGAAAGGCGCGCGCAGCGGCTGGGCCGGGCGGCCGCGCCCCAGAGTCGTCGCGATGGCGAGCGGCGCGACCATATGGGCTGCATCACTATGACCGTAGAGCAGCCGGTCGAGCACCGTGGCCCAGGACACGTCGCGCATGAAGCGCAGAGAAAGCCCCTCTTCCTCGGCGAAGCCGTGTTCCTGCGCCAGGATCGGCAGACAGGCATCGACAAGGGGCAGGAAGCCGATGGTCAGTTCTTCGCTCAAGACCCATCCCCCATCAATTCATGCGCGGTGATTACCGCTTCCGCGATATCGGCGATCCGCTTGCCGGATTGCATCGCCTTGCGCCGCATCTCGCCATAGGCTTCAGGTTCGGTAACGCCGCGGCTCTTCATGAGTATCCGCTTGGCCTTGTCGATAGCATCGCGTTCCGCCAACCGTCCCTTCGCTTCGGCCAGATCGGCCTGGAGCCGCGAGAAGGCGTTGAACCTGCGAACCGCCGTGTCGAGCACGGGGCGGATACGGTGCGCGGCGAGCCCGTCCACCACATAGGACGATACGCCGGCATCGATCGACTGGCCGATCGCCTCGTCATCCGATTCGTCCACGAACATGGCAATCGGCCGGGCAAGCGCGCGGCTGACGGCGAAATATTCCTCCAGCACGTCACGCGACGGGTTGCCGAGATCTATCAGCACCACATCCGGATCGATCTGGCGAATGCGGGCCAACAGGCCGTTCCTGTCCGTGATCACGAAGGATTCGCAACCCTCGATCTCGGACAGGCCCTCCTCGATGATCGAGGCGCGCACTGCGCTTTCGTCGACTATGGCGATCCGCATGGAAGCCTATATTGCAGTGCAGCAGCCCTGTTTGGCAAGGCAATCCGCATGATCAATAGCCGTAGCGCACCCCGGCCCACACGGTGCGCGGCGTGCCCAGGTCGATCGAGCCTCCCTGGTTGCGCGTCACGATCGTCTCGTCGAACAGATTCTCGCCTCGCAGCACCAGCTGAAAAGCTCCGGCGATCGGCACCTGGACGAAAGCATCGACCGTGGTTGCGGATTTGAGCGCATCGGTTTCCAGGTCATCTTCATATTGCTTGCCGACATGGCGCAGCGTGGCCGCCACCAGCCAGTGTTCCTTCGGCTTCCAGGAGATCGTCCCGCTGGCCGCCCAGCGCGGGGTCTGCGCGGGGCGCTTGCCGTCCAGCGTATCGGCCGCGCCGCTGCTTTCCACTTCGGCATCGGTATAGGCGAGCGAACCGTTCAGCGAGACCGTGCCGAGATCGAGCACAGCGGCGAATTCGAGGCCTTGGGCGTGGATCGCATCGACATTCTGCCGTTCGCGGCTGGTCGGCGTCAGCGTCACATTGGCGATCGCATTCTTCACCTTGTTGTCGAAGGCGGTGACCGAAAGCTGCACCATGTCGTTCGGCCGGAAATCGACACCGGCTTCAAAGCCTTCCAGCTTCTCGTTGCGCAGCGCCGCATTGGCCTGCGTCGTCACGGGAAAGACCACGAAGGGCCGATAGAGTTCGTTCAGCGTGGGCAGGCGCAGCCCGCTATAGGCCGAACCGCGAAGCTGCACGCCGCCGCCCAGCTTGACGACCGCACCGCCCCGGAAGCTCGGGTCCCAGCCGCTGCGATCGTCGTAATCCCGGTCGATCGTCAGCACGCCTGCCGCGTCGCGTTGCTCGAAAAAGCCATTGCGGATGGTCCAGCGGTCGAGCCGCGCACCCGCCGTGAGGACCAGGTGGCCGATCGTCCAGTCGTCTTCCAGGAACAGGCCGAAATCGGAATTGGTACCGCCCGCACGGCGGTTGAACGTAACCAGGCCCGTCCCGCCATTGAACGCGGTCTCTTCCAGATGGCCCTTGGAGCGGCGGTAATCCGCGCCGATCTTGAGCACGTGGTCCTCGCCGAGCGGCGGGCGAATCTCGACCTTGCCGCCGAAGCCGCTGGACGGCGTATTGTGCTGGTCCAAAGTCTTTCTGAACGACGTGGAACTGATCACCACATTGGAGAAATTTCTCCATTGTCCATAACCAAGAACATCAAATTGCCAATCCCCGCGTCCCACCAGTCGCAGGCTCACATCCTCGCCCTTGCTGGAACTGTCCGCACCTTCGAAGCGCAAAGTGCGATCATCGTCGAACACCAGTGCGCGGGCCTGAAGCTCGATCTCGTCGCCAAGCGGCTGGACGAGCCTCGCGCCGGCCGACCAGCTGTCATACCTCGCGCGCGCAGTGGCGGCCACGCGCTGGTCGCGCGGCGTGGTGAAGAAACCCTTGCCCCGGTCCCAGCGACCGGTGACGACCGCGAAGCCCCCGCCCAGGCGTGGCGCGAATGTGGCGCTGGCCTCGGTTTCACCGCGATCGTTGACCAGCAGGCCGCCGCTGGCGAGGCCAAGCGTGTCGGCGCCCGCGCTTTCCAGTTCGATCGTGCCGGCAACCGCGCCGGAACCGAATGCGCCCGAACCGCCGCCGCGCGTCACCCGCACCGATTCCAGCCGCTCCGGCACGATCGAACTGAACGGAATATAGCCGAAGAACGGATCGGCCATCGGTACGCCGTCGAGCAGCACCAGCGCGCGGCTGGTGGCGTTGCCGCCGAGCGCACGCAGCGTCGCGCCCTGCGCGGACGGATTCGAGGAGCGGCTGTCCGAACGGCGGAACTGCTGGAACCCGGCGACGGAGGACAGCACGTCCTCGATCCGGCCCGATCCGCTCGATCGAATCCGGTCACGATCAATCGTCTGCGACCCGTAGGCAGGCGTCGCCGGCGTCTGCGGCAGGCCACGGCCGGTGACGACGATCTCTACGGCCGGATTGGACGCCGGATTCTGGGGATCAGAATTGTCCTGTGCATGAGCGAGAGCGGGGATGAGCAGCGGCAGCGTGCCGGCGATCGCAAGAATACGGTGGGTCATGGAACTCCCGGTCGTTTGGGGGCACGGTTCTCTGGCAGCCATGCTTTGATCGCGCTCTCTAGCGATCCGTTTCGCGTGCGTCACTAAGGAACGCTTGTCTTTCTTTGCCATCCCGGCTCAAAAAGCGCTCCGCCAATCGCCATGTGGCCTTGATGACCGAACCCAGCTCAAATCCCGATCCAAGTCCCGCGCACGTCGATGTCCTGATCGTAGGGGCCGGGATTTCCGGAATCAGCATGGCCGCTCATATGGGCATGCACTGTCCCGACCGCAGCTATGCGATCGTCGAACGCCGCGAGAAGCTGGGCGGGACATGGGACCTCTTCCGCTATCCCGGCGTGCGTTCGGACAGCGACATGTATACTCTGGGCTTCGATTTCGCGCCGTGGGACGAGAAGGAAGCGATAGCCGGCGGCGACGCCATACTGGGCTATCTCGGCCGGGTGGTTGACCGCCACGGCATCCGCCCGAACATCCGCTTCGGCACTCGCGTGATCGCGGCGGATTTCCTTTCCGACCAGGCCCAATGGCAGGTCGAAATCGAGGATGCCACCGGACGCCGGCAGATGACCGCGAGCTTCCTCTATCTCGCCTCCGGCTATTACGACTATGACGAGCCGCACGAGGCCGGTTTCGAAGGAACGAAGGAATTCCGCGGCACGATCGCCCATCCGCAATTCTGGCCCGCCGATCTCGACCATGCAGGCAAGCGGGTGGTGGTGATCGGATCGGGCGCAACGGCGGTCACGATAGTACCGTCGATGGCCGCGACGGCGAGCCACGTGACCATGCTCCAGCGCACGCCGACCTGGATGGGTGCGCGGCCGTCGCGCGACCGGCTGGCCAACATGGTCCGCGCGATCCTGCCCGAACGCCTCGCCTACCGCCTGATCCGCAAACGCAATGTCTGGATGAACGATTTCGTCTTCAAGCGTTCGCGCGCGAAGCCGAACAAGGTCGGCAAGTTCCTGTCGAAACAGGTCCGCATGGCGCTGGGCAGCCATTACAACGAACGCGACTGGCTGCCGCCCTACGGCCCGTGGGACCAGCGCCTGTGCCTGGTGCCCGACGGCGACCTGTTCGGAGCGGTCGCTTCGGGCAAGGCGTCGGTCGTCACCGATCATGTCGACCGCTTCGATGAAACGGGTATCCGGCTCGCTTCGGGCCGGCATCTCGACGCGGATATCATCGTCACCGCCACCGGGCTGAGGCTGGCCATTGCCGGCGGGATCGCGGTGAAGCTGGACGGCATCCGCGTGAACTGGCGCAAGCATTTCTACTATCGCGCCTGCATGTTCTCCAACCTGCCCAATCTTGCCGTGGTGTTCGGCTATCTCAATGCCAGCTGGACTCTGCGGGCGGACGCCACCGCGCGCTATATCTGCGACGTGCTGAACCTGATGCGGGCCAAGGGCGCCCACCGCGTGGAGCCGCATCTGCCCGACGATCATGGGCTGGAGGAGGACAATGTCTATGATTTCTCCTCCGGCTATCTCAGACGCGCTTTGCCGCTGATGCCGAAAAGCGCCAAGTCGCTTCCCTGGCGGCTCAACCAGGATTACCGGCAGGACCGCCGCGATTTCCGCGAGAAGCCGGCGGATGACGGCATCCTGAAGTTCGAGACCGTCCGTGAACGAACCCCATCCGAACAACTTGCGGTTTGACTTCCGCCGCAAGCCTATTCCTGTCCGCCGAGCTTTGGCGTAACCAACCGCCATGAGCGACAAAACCCGCATCTGGACAGCCGCCCTTGTCGTCATCGGCGACGAGATCCTTTCCGGCCGCACGCATGACCAGAACATCGCCCAGATCGCGAGCTGGCTGCAGGTCCAAGGCATCCGCCTGCGCGAAGTCCGCGTGGTGGCCGACGACATGGGCGCGATCGTGGAAGCGGTGAATGCGCTGCGCGTGATGCACGACTACCTCTTCACCACGGGCGGCATCGGGCCGACGCATGACGATATAACGGTGGATGCAGTGGCCCAGGCGCTGGGGCTGGACGTGGTCATCCACGAGGAAGCCCGCGTGATGCTGGAAGGCTATTACGCGACGCGGGGCGGGCTGAACGAAGGCCGCCTGCGCATGGCCCGCACGCCTGCGGGCGCGGACCTGATCCCGAACCACAAGTCCGGCGCGCCGGGCATCAAGGTCGGCAATGTCTATCTGATGGCAGGCGTTCCGCACATCACCGCGGGCATGCTCGACGCACTGACCGGGTCGCTCGAAGGCGGCGCGCCGCTGATCAGCGAGACGATCGGCTGCTGGGTGCCGGAAAGCGAAGTCGCCGTGCTGCTGCGCGAGACGGAGAAGGCCCATGAGGATTGCCAGATCGGCAGCTATCCCTTCTTCCGCGAAGGCAAGGTGGGCGCGAATTTCGTGGTCCGCTCCACCGATATCGCCTCGCTGGCGGCCTGCGTCGGCGATCTGGTAGACGGCTTGCGCGCGATGGGCCGGGAAACGACCGCGGGCGGCATCTGAGAAGTGACAAGGAGCCGCTCGTCCTGAGCTTGTCGAAAAGTCAGTTCTTCTTTTTCAGGACATCTATACGAAAAGGAGGAGCGGTCGTTGTGCTGCGCACAGCTTCGCTTCCGACAAGCTCAGGACGAACGGCAAGAGTGGGGCCGTTCACCCATGGCCTCCCGCGTTTTGTCTCCCACAGCATAAAGAGCGGCAGGAACGGTCGCCGCACTGGACCTTCGCTCTGCGCCGCGCCATCACACGCAAAACAGGCTTTAGGGAGAAAGTGCCGTGAAATTCTGCAACATGCTGTCCTTCATCGAGAGCGAACAGCTCATCGATTGCGCTGTGGTAAGCGAGGAAGTCGGTTTCGATTCCGTCAGCGTGTCGGACCATCTGGTCCTGCCGGAAACCATCAACAGCATCTATCCCGATACGGAAGACGGTAAACCCTTCTTCACGGCCACCACCGAATGGACTTTCCCCGATCCGTGGGTCGCGCTTTCCATGATGGCGCAGGCGACCAAGAAGGTGAAGCTCCTGCAAAGCATCTATCTTCTGGCCGCACGCCATCCGGTGGAAGTCGCCAAGGCGACCGGCACGCTGGCGACCCTGTCCAACCACCGCCTCAAGCTGTGCTGCGCGGTGGGCTGGATGAAGGAAGAGTTCGACGTCTACGGCGTGGACTTCCACACGCGCGGCAAGCGCACGGACGAAGCGATCGAAGTGCTGCGCAAGATGTGGACCGGCGAGATCGTGGAGCATCACGGCGAATTCTTCGATTTCCCGCGCCTGCGCATCCTGCCCCAGCCTGGCAATGTGCCGATCATCGTCTCCGGCCCGGCCGACCGCGTGCTGAAGCGCGCGGCCTATCTGGGCGACGGCTGGATGTCGCGCATGTCCAAGCCGGAAGAGCTTGCGCCGTCGATCGAGAAGTTGAAGCAGTTCCGCAAGGAAGCCGGCCGCGAGAACGAGCCGTTCGAGATCGTCCAGGTGGTCGAGAATCCCTGGGGCCTCGATGAAGTGCGCCGCGCGGAAGATCTCGGCGTCACCGAAATGATCCTGCTGCCCGCCTATTACTCCCTGCACAAGCTCTCGTCGCTGGATGAGAAGCGCCGCTTCTGGGAAGGGTTCGCGAACGACGTGATGCAGAAGGCCTAGGGCGGCTGATGACGATTCTACGCTCTCCCCTCCCCTTCAGGGGAAGGGCGGGGGGTGGGGCAGTTCCCCACTCGCTGATGCTGAATGCAAAGGACAGGCCCCGCCCCTTCATCCCCTCCTCTGAAGGGGAGGGGAGAAAGAAGACTGCTCTGTTCCGCTGGCTCGCGGCGCTGCTGTTCGTCACGCTGGCCGCGTGCTCCTCTTCCGAAAGACCTGCCGATGGCGGCGCTGGCGACGATTGGGCGTCCTATGGCGGGGCGAACGATGAGTGGCACTATTCTCGCCTGGAAGAGATCAACGCCGATAATGTAAGCCGCCTCGGGCTCGCCTGGTACTGGGACATCCCTTCTCCCGAACTGGCGGTGTCCGTGCCGCTGGCGGTGGACGGCGTGCTCTACACCGCGACCGGCTACAGCAAGCTGCGCGCCTTCGACGTCGAAAGCGGCAAGCTGCTGTGGGAATATGATCCCAAGGTGACCGGCGTGCGAATGCGCGGCACCTGGGGTTCGCGTGGGTTGGCTTACTGGAAAGGCCATATTCTCGTCGGTACGGCGGACGGCCGCCTGATCTCGGTGGACGCGAAGACGGGCCGGGAAGTCTGGTCGGCCCAGACGCTGCCCGAAGGCAGCAGCCTGTTCCTTTCGGCCGCACCGCTGGTGTTCGGGGACAAGGTGATCGTCGGCAATGGCGGCGGCGATTACGGCACCAATCGTGGCCTCGTGTCTACCTATGACGCTGCTACCGGCAAGCAGCTGTGGCGCTTCTGGCTGGTCCCCGGCAAGCCCGGCACCAAGGATGGGGACGTCTCCGACCCGCAGATGGAAGTAGCCGCCAAGACCTGGAATGGCGAATGGTGGAAATGGGGCGGCGGCGGCACCGTCTGGAATGCCATGACCTATGATCCGGAGCTGAAGACGATCTATCTCGGCACCGGCAACGGATCGCCCTGGAACCAGAAGGTCCGCAGCCCCGGCGGCGGCGACAATCTCTATCTCTGCTCGATCGTCGCGCTCGATGCGGAGACCGGCCAGTACAAGTGGCACTACCAGACCAATCCGGGCGAAACCTGGGACTACAACGCGGCGATGGACATCCAGCTTGCCACGATGGAAGTGGACGGCAAGCCCCGCAAGGTGCTGATGCAGGCGCCGAAGAACGGCTTCTTCTACGTGCTCGATCGCCGGACGGGCAAGCTGATCTCGGCCGAAAAGCTCGGCAAGGTGACCTGGGCGGAGAAGATCGATCTCAAGACCGGACGCCCGGTGGAGAACCCGGAAGCGCGCTATCCCAAGGGCGCGGCGGAGTTCTGGCCGAGCCCGGCGGGCCTGCACGGCTGGCAGGCGATGGCCTACAGCCCGCAAACCAAGCTGGTCTATATCCCGACGGTCAAAATGGCGGGCTTCATGGCTGACAAGGGCGTCGATCCCAAAACCTACAAGCTGCCCCAGCGCTACGGCCTGTCGACCGGGCTCGACTACAAGGGCGCGGACGTTCCGCCCGATGCGGCTTCCGGCGGGCTCCTCGCCTGGGACCCCGTGAAGCAGAAGAAGGTGTGGGAGAAGGATTTCGACGGTCATTACAATGGTGGCGTGCTGACCACTGCCGGCGGCCTCGTCTTCCATGGCAATGCGGATGGCGATCTCGTGGCCTATGCCGCCGACACCGGTGAGGTGCTGTGGAGCTTCCCCGCGCAGGTCGGCATCGTCGGCGCGCCGATCTCCTTCAAGGCGGGCGGCAAGCAATATGTCGCGCTGGTCGCGGGCTTCGGCGGTTCCGCCGGGATCGTGGGCGCGGCATCGCGCAAGTTCGGCTGGGACGCGATCAACCAGGAACGCCGTGTGCTGGTCTTCGCGCTGGACGGCAAGGCCAGGCTGCCCGCGCCGCGCAAGCTGGCCGAAGCGCCGTTCAACGCGCCCGACGGGCTGGTGAAGAATCCCGCTTTGTTCGATAAAGGCGACGTGCTCTTCGCCCATACCTGCTTCGCCTGCCACGGGCTGGGCGCAGTGGGTGGCGGTGCCGCGCCGGATCTGCGCCAGTCGGCGGTCCCTTCGGATGCGACGGCCTTCACCCAATTGCTGCGCGGCGGAGCGCTGGAAAGTGCCGGGATGCCGAAATTCGCCGATCTCTCCGACGCGGAGATCGCCAGCCTCAGGCACTACATCCTTATCCGCGCACAGGACGCGAAAGGGCAACGCTGACTCCCCTCCCCTGAAGGGGGGGGAAGGCCGTATCCCCCAAACGAAAAAGGGCGGAAGGTCCGCCCTTCCGCCCCTCATTCCATACCGCGAAAGCGCGCCGGATCAGGCGCTCGGCGCGTCGGCCGTATCGATCTTCAGGCCCGGCCCCATCGAGGAGCTGAGCGAGATCTTCTGAACATACTTGCCCTTGGCGCCCGCCGGCTTGGCCTTCGTGATCGCATCGACGAAAGCGTCGTAGTTCGCCTTGAGCTGTTCATCGGTGAAGGACATCTTGCCGATGCCGGAATGGATGATGCCGGCCTTCTCGACGCGGAACTCCACCTGGCCGCCTTTGGCGTCCTTGACCGCCTGGGCCACATTCGGCGTGACGGTGCCGAGCTTCGGGTTCGGCATCAGTCCCTTGGGGCCCAGCACCTTGCCGAGACGGCCGACCACACCCATCATGTCGGGCGTGGCGATGACGCGGTCGTAATCCAGATTGCCGGCCTGCATGTCTTCCATGAGGTCTTCCGCGCCCACCTTGTCGGCACCGGCGGCGAGAGCTTCGTCAGCCTTGTCGCCCTTGGCGAACACGGCGACCCGCACTTCCTTGCCCGTGCCCGACGGCAGCGAGACCATGCCGCGCACCATCTGGTCGGCATGGCGCGGATCGACGCCGAGGTTCATCGCGATCTCGACGGTTTCGTCGAACTTCGCGCTGGCGAGGTCACGCAGCGTCTGCAGCGCTTCGGCGAAGGGATAGAGCTTCTGATTGTCGCCCAGCTTGGCGTTGAGCGCCTTCTTCTTCTTGGTCAGCTTGGTCATGGGTTCAGCCCTCCACCACTTCGAGACCCATCGCGCGGGCCGAACCTTCGATGATCTTCGTCGCTGCTTCGATGTCGTTGGCGTTGAGATCCGCCATCTTCATCTGCGCGATTTCGGAGACTTGCGAACGCTTGATGGTTCCGGCGCTCACCTTGCCCGGTTCCTTCGAACCGGACTTCAGCTTGGCGGCCTTCTTCAGCAGGAAGCTGGCCGGCGGCGTCTTGGTGACGAAGCTGAACGAACGGTCCGCATAGACGGTGATCACCGTCGGGATCGGCATCGCCTTTTCCAGTTCCTGCGTCGCGGCATTGAACGCCTTGCAGAATTCCATGATGTTGACGCCGCGCTGGCCCAGCGCGGGGCCGATCGGCGGGGACGGCGTGGCGGAACCGGCCGGCACCTGCAGCTTGATGTAACCTTCGATCTTCTTGGCCATCTGGCCACTCCTTTTCACACTGTCGGGCGCATGCCGCGGCAAGGGCCCTCATGTTTAGCGGTCAGGCAGAGGGGCGAGGCCCTCCTCCCGCAAGAATCCGCCGGGCAATGCCCGCCGGAAGCGCGCGCCGATAGCGGTATCGGGCACGAATTGCAATGGGCTGCGAGAGAGCTTCCAGCCTCCCCTCCCGCTTGCGAGGAGCCGCAGGCGTGGCGAAGCCACAGCGGCCGGGGGTGGGCCTTGCAAAGGATAGGGCCATCGCGACGCTGCGCCGCGTGCCCACCCGCACCTTTTCCGTCATCCCAGCGAAGGCTGGGATCTCTGCGATCTTGGCGTTCAACCGAGAAAGATCCCAGCCTTCGCTGGGATGACGACATGAGAAGGAGAGGAACTGGTTTACGCAAAAGGGCCCGAAAGCACCCCTCGCCCTTCCCGCGCGAGACAGGGCGGGGGCCGCGGAAATCCGGCCTTTCCGGCGCCGATCCAAGGCTGTAGCAGTGTGACCTTTCACGGGGGAGCGTGTCACCCCCTGCCCGACCGGCTCGACTGCACGGTGGCTTCGGCGAAGATGGGAGGCGGCTTCCATCCGCAAGGATAAGCCAGATTTCGGCCGTGTAGGAAAATGGTTTTGCAAAAATTCGGGCGGACGGCGGCCCTCACCACCGCCCGCCCGTGGGCATCGCGTCAGAGCTCGATGCCGACGCCGACCAGGCCGTTGTGACGGCTCACACCCGCTTCGTAGTTCGAATAGCGATATTCGACCTTGCCGTAGAAGCGCTCGTTGAAGTTGAGCTTGAAGCCCGCGCCCAGACGGAAGCCGTCGCCATTGCCGCTTACGGAATCGCGATTGAGGCCATCGTCATAAGTGTACTTGATGCGGGCATTGGTATAGCCGCCCAGCACATAGACCGAAGTCGAGCCGCCAAGCTTGGTGCCAAGACGGACCACAGCCGAAAGATCGCGGCCGGCCTTCACGCATTCTTCGATCGTGGCAGGCGAGAACGGCGGCGGCGGGAAAGTCTGGTAGCTCGCGCATTCCTTGGTCGAACTGCCGTCGATCCCGGCTTCGACGCCGACGAACACGGTTTCGCCCAGCGGGATTTCATAGCCAACCGCACCGCCGAAGGACGCGCCGTTATCCGAACCGGCACCGGAAATCTTCACATGATCCACGCCGCCATGGACGTCGATGTAAGCCTTGGCGTTGGCAGCGGCGGGCACGCAAGCGACAGCGGCGGCGAAAGCCGCAATGCAATATTTCTTCATGAATCTTCCTGTTGTGATTGTGACGAACGATCTGTTTTCGAGATCTTTTCTGTTCTGGGCGCCCCGTCGGAGGCGCTAATAATCACAAACACTGACCGAACAACGGAAAACTACATCCGTTTCGGTGTTATCTCATTGAAAAGAAGGAACTGTGTCCGGCGGGACACAGCTTCACTTGACGAGTTCGACCTGCTCGAAATCGAGTTCGACCGGCGTGGCGCGGCCGAAGATCGAGACGCTGACCTTGACCTTGCTCTTGTCGAAATCGAGCTCTTCCACCAGGCCGTTGAAGCTGGCGAAGGGGCCGTCGAGCACCTTGACCGAGTCCCCGATCTCGTAATCGACATTGACCTGCTTGCGCGGGGAAGCGGCAGCGGCTTCGGCGGCACCGAAATAACGCGCGGCCTCCGCTTCGGAGATCGGTTGCGGTTTGCCGCTGGAACCGAGAAAACCGGTGACCTTCGGCGTGTTCTTGACGAGGTGATAGACGTCGTCGTTCAGAGTCAGCTTGGCCAGCACGTAACCCGGCATCGTCTTGCGATCGACCTGGACCTTCTTGCCGCGCTTCACTTCGGTCACCGTTTCGGACGGGACTTCGACCTGCTCGATCGCTTCGGACAGGCCCAGCCGCTCCGCTTCCGTCAGGATCGCGTCGCGCACCTTGTTCTCGAAACCGGAATAGGCGTGAATGATGTACCAGCGGGCCATGTCTTATCTGTCCGTCTTCTCAAACCGTTTGCGGGCGCGCGTCAGGCCAGCGAAAGCAGCCATTGCATGATCTTGCCGAACAGCGTGTCGATGCCCAGGAAGAACACCGAGAGGATCACCATCATGATCGCCACGAAAATGGCGGTCGTCACGGTTTCCTGCCGCGAAGGCCACACCACCTTCGAAGCTTCGGCGCGGACCTGGCGGAGGAATTCGCCTGGGCTCGTCTTGGCCATGATCGTCTCGTCTCGCGGTTCGAAATTGAGTCCCTAGGGTTAGAACCCCAACTTCCACCATAGGATCATCGCCGCCCCGGCGCTACCGGGAGGGGCTGTGATTTTCCGATGTCGGAAGTTGTCGCGGGCTCTAGCGCGGCGGCCCCGCGATGGCAAGCCTTCGCTTGGTCACTTCATTCGCCGCTCGTATCGAGCGGAGATTTCCGGCCCGTCAGCGGCGCCCGATCAGCCTTTCCCAGAAGCTCGGCTCCTCCATCGGCCGGATACGGCCGTATTTGTACAGACGCAGGCTGGGATCGGTGTGCGGGCGCGGCTGTGTCCAATTGTCCGGACGGCTGCTGACATAACTCGAGCTGGCCAAGGGGAGCCTCCTCATGTTCATGCGTTCTATCGAGAAGAATGAACGCTTCGCCGACCGGTTCCCGCGGAAACCCGTCGTCAGGAGGAAGCCATCCGCCGCCTGAGCGGAATATGGACCGAGCCGTCTGAAATCGTTCAGGAACTGCCCGGAAGTTCCCCCGAGCGTAGTGGCATCAGATCACATCAACCGTCACCCGGCCTTGAGCCGGGACCCGCTTTCTCCAGCCAAGGCAGTGGGACCCCGGCTCGAGGCCGGGTGACGCATGGGTCAGTGTAAAGTCATCTGCCTCTAGAGCTGCTGGCCGCCGCTCGCCGCGATGCACTGGCCGGTGACCCAGCGCGCATCCTTCGAAACCAGCATGACCACGGCGTCGGCCACTTCCTCGGGCCGTCCGACCCGGTTGAGCGCGATCTGCGCCTTCACCCGGTCTTCCACGCCCGGCTTCTCGAACGCCTTCTCCGCCATTTCGGTAAGCGTCGTGCCGGGCAGGACCGCGTTGACCGTGATGTTGCGGGGCCCGAGAAACTGGGCGAGCGCCATGACCAGCCCGTTGATCGCCGCCTTGCTCGACGAATAGAGCGGGCGGGTGGGCATCGCGCGGATCGAGGCAATCGACGAGACGAGTACGATCCGCCCGCCATCGGGCATCCGCTCCAGCGCGGCCTGCGCGGCGAAGAAGGGGCCTTTCACATTGGTGTCGAACAGCTTGTCATACGCTGCCTCGTCGATCGTGTGGATCGGCCCGCCATCGACGATGCCCACGCTGTTGACGAAGACATTGATCCGCGATGCGCCGAAGCGATCCGTCAGCAGCGTGTCGATCGCGGCGAACATCGCCTTGATCCCGTCCACGCTGCGCAGATCGCCGCCGATGGCCGCCGCTGCGCCGCCCGCCCCGGCGATCGCCGCCACGACTTCGTCCGCCATCGCGGCATTGCTGGCATAATGGACCAGCACGAACTTGCCGTCGGCCGCGAGCCGCTGCGCGATGCGCTTGCCGATCCCGCGCGAGGACCCGGTGACAAGTGCGATTTCCTGGTCTGCCATGATGGTTCTTTTCTTCCGTAATGAGGAGGTCGGTCGGCACCGGCTCTAGCAGAGCAGCACCATCTCTCAATCCGGTTCGGCAGGTGCCAGGCCGTGCTTCACTGCAGCGCGGCTTGGCCGGGCTGGCACAATTTCGGGCGCATGGGCCTTGGCCCAGATCATCAGCGCTTCGAAAGACGGGCGCAGCGCATCGGCCGCAGGCGTGAGACTGTATTCGACGCGCGGCGGCACTTCGCCGTAATCATGTCGCAGAAGGAAGCCCTCGTCCTGCAATTCGCGCAGCCGGGTGGACAGCATGTGCTGGGTGATGCCGGGCGTCGCGCGCATGATCTCGCCGAACCGCCGATGACCCTCATTGACCGCGAAGAGGATCTCCAGCTTCCACTTGGCGGACAGCGTGCGCATCAGATGGATGATCGGCGCAAGCATCGCATGCGTCACGACCGTGCCGTCTTCCAGAAGGATTTCTCTCTGCTTTTCCATAGTGGTCAGGAAAATCATCCTACTTGCCAGCCATGGTGGCAAGCCCGCAGGTTTGCACAATTCCGCAATCAGGGAGAATGCAGTTGAAAGCCATCGTCATCGGGGAATGGGGCGACCCGCGCGAAACGTTCAAGCTCGAGGATCTGCCCGACCCCGCGCCCGGCCCCGGCGAAGTGCTGATCGCGGTCCACACGCTGGGCTGCGTGTTCGGCGATGCGCTGATCTCCACCGGCAAGTACCAGGTCCAGCCGATCTTCCCCTTCACGCCGGGCGCGGAATGTTCGGGCACGATCGAGACGGTGGGCGCAGGCGTGACCGGCTTCGCGCCGGGCGACCGGGTGGCCTGCGTCGGCTTCGTCGGCAAATCGCGCGAGACACGCCGCATCCTGGGCGCCTGTGGCGAAAAGGTGGTGGCCCCGATCCGCAACGTGGCGAAAGTGCCCGACGGCGTCGATCTCGAACGGGCCGCCCTGTTCCGCTCCAACACGGAGACGAGCTATTTCGGCCTGCAGGAAGCCCGGCTGAAGGAAGGCGAGACGCTGCTGGTGCTGGGAGCGGGCGGCGGCACAGGCTTCGCCGCGGTGGAGTTGGGCAAGGCGATGGGCGCTTTCGTGATCGCGTCGGCGTCCAGCCAGGAGAAGCGTGACATCGCCTTGAAGGCGGGCGCCGACGTGGCGATCGACACGCGCGCAGCGGATTGGCGCGCGCGGGTGGAAGCGATCGTCGGACCGAAGGGCGTGGATGTGATCTACGATCCGGTGGGCGGCGAGATGTCCGAACTCGCCTTTCGCACGCTCGGCTATGGCGGGCGCTTCATCGTGATCGGCTTCGCCGCCGGCACGATCCCGAAGCTCCCGCTCAATCTGCCGCTGATGAAAGCGTCCTCGGTGATCGGCGCCAATCTGCTGCGCGGCTGGGAAGCGGAACCCGAACGCGTCGAGGCGAATGCGCGCTACCTGATGGACCTCCTGGGCCAGGGCAAGCTCTCGGTGCCGCCGGTCAAGCATCGCTATCCGCTGGAACGCGCGGGCGAAGCCTATGCCGACGTGCTTTCCGGCAAGACGGCCGGGCGCATCGTGGTGTCCATCGCGGATCGGTGAACATTCTCCGCCGGCGCGCGAATTCAAGCCGGAGAGCGGCAGAGATGTTCGGGATCGGGCGGGCACGAGGCGCGGAAGACGGGAAAGCCTGGCAGGAGCGGAGGGACTCGAACCCACGGCCCTCGGTTTTGGAGACCGATGCTCTACCAACTGAGCTACGCTCCTGCAGGCGATGCGGCCTCTATAGGCTCGTTCCGGGCATTGCAAGCAGCGCGAAATAGCAATGTCCTATCGGCGCAAATCCCCGGCCGGTGGGGTGGGCCGGGCCGCAAAACCTGCTAACAGGTGAATTGTGCACGCGCCACCGCACCATCCGATTCCGACCGATCTTCTGATGTCGGCCTATCGCAGCGGGATATTCCCGATGGCGGAAGGGCGCGAGGATACGGAGATTTTCTGGATCGAGCCGCGCGAACGGGCGATCCTGCCGCTGGACGGCTTCCACTGCTCCCATTCGCTGGCCAAGACGCTACGGCAGGAACGGCTCCACGTCACCTGCAACGCCGCCTTCAGGGAAGTGATCGCCGCTTGCGCCGCCCCGCGCCCCGACCATCCGGAAAGCTGGATCAGCGCGCGAATCACCGCGAGCTATCGCGCGCTTCATGCCGAAGGCCACGCGCATTCCATCGAATGCTGGCAGGACGGCGAGCTCGTGGGCGGGCTCTATGGGGTCGGCTTTGCCCGCGTGTTCTGTGGCGAAAGCATGTTCAGCCGGGTGCCG
>CAMLQG010000003.1 GCA_946482075.1 uncultured Erythrobacteraceae bacterium | reverse complement strand
GTGGTTCGAGAGCGAGGGCGGGCGCGGTGAGAAGCAGGGCTATGAGGGGAAGGGCGGGTTTCATGGCGGTCTCCTTGGTAAAGAGGCTAGCGGAGGAGCCGCATTCCGTCATCCCTACCCCCTCCTTCGCGGGAATGACGAGGTAGTAGTTGACCCAGGCGAACATTTGCGGAACATTGCGCGGGTTGGAGGTGCGGTTCCCGCGCCTCTGGACTCTTCCTTTCCGAGACCCCAGATCGCGCTCCATGTCCCTTACCCAGATATCCGTCCGCGGCGCTCGAGAGCATAATCTCAAGGGCATCGACATCGACCTTCCGCGCGACGCGCTGATCGTCATCACCGGCCTGTCCGGCTCCGGCAAGTCGAGCCTGGCCTTCGACACGATCTATGCCGAAGGGCAGCGCCGCTACGTGGAGTCGCTCTCCGCCTATGCCCGCCAATTCCTCGAAATGATGCAGAAGCCCGATGTCGAGCATATCGACGGGCTCTCCCCTGCGATCTCGATCGAGCAGAAGACGACGAGCCGCAATCCGCGCTCCACCGTGGCAACGGTGACGGAGATCTACGATTACATGCGCCTGCTGTGGGCGCGGGTGGGCGTGCCTTATTCGCCCGCCACCGGCCTGCCGATTTCCGCGCAGACGGTCAGCCAGATGGTCGACCGCGTGATGGCGCTGCCGGAAGGCACGCGCGCCTACCTCCTCGCGCCGGTGGTGCGCGGCCGCAAGGGCGAATATCGCAAGGAACTGGCAGAATGGCAGAAGGCCGGCTTCACCCGTGTGCGGATCGATGGGGAGATGTACGCAATCGAGGAAGCCCCGGCGCTCGACAAAAAATACAAGCATGACATCGAAGTCGTGGTCGATCGTCTCGCCGTGCGTGAAGGGATTGAAACGCGGCTGGCGGATTCTTTCGAACAGGCGCTGAAGCTGGCGGACGGGCTGGCCTATGTCGATCTGGCGGATATGACGGTGGCGGAAGTGATGAAATCCGTCATCCCACCCTCTTCCGTCACCCCGGCGAAGGCTGGGGTCTCAGGCGATGGCGCGCCTGCGCAAGAGATGCCAGCCTCCGCTGGCATGACGGGTGAGAAGATCGGCGCGATGAAGAACGCCGGCCTTCCGCCGAACCGCATCGTCTTCTCCGAAAAGTTCGCCTGCCCTGTCTCCGGCTTCACGCTGGAGGAAGTCGAACCACGGCTGTTCTCGTTCAACGCGCCGCAGGGCGCCTGCCCCGCCTGCGACGGGCTGGGGGAGAAGCTGCTGTTCGATCCGCAACTCGTCGTCCCGAACGAGAACCTCTCCTTGAAGCAGGGCGCGGTGGTGCCCTGGGCCAAATCCAACCCGCCGAGCCCCTATTACATGCAGGTGCTGGAAAGCCTGGCGACCGAGTTCGATTTCAAGCTGACCACGCCGTGGAACGAGCTGGCGGAAGAAGATCGCGACCGCATCCTGCACGGCACGCAGGGCCGATCCGTGCCGCTGACCTTCAAGGACGGGCGGAAGAGCTACACGGTGAACAAGCCGTTCGAAGGCGTGATCGGCAATCTCAACCGCCGCATGCTGCAGACGGAAAGCGCCTGGATGCGCGAGGAGTTGTCCAAGTTCCAGACCGCACAGCCTTGTGAGACCTGCAACGGCAAGCGGCTCAACGAGAAGGCCCTGTCGGTGAAAGTCGCGGGCGAGGATATCGCCGGGCCGACGAAGCTGTCGGTCGCCGATGCGCTGGCCTTCTTCGGCGGGCTGGACACCAAGCTGACCGACCAGCAGAACCAGATCGCCAAGGCCATCCTCAAGGAAATCAACGAGCGGCTGGGCTTCCTCAACAATGTCGGGCTCGACTACCTCAATCTGGACCGTACCTCCGGCACGCTGTCGGGAGGTGAGAGCCAGCGCATCCGGCTCGCCAGCCAGATCGGCAGCGGACTCTCGGGCGTGCTCTACGTTCTCGACGAGCCGAGCATCGGCCTCCACCAGCGCGACAATGACCGGCTGCTGGAAACGCTGAAGCGGCTGCGCGATCTCGGAAATACGGTGATCGTGGTGGAACATGACGAGGATGCGATCCGGGCGGCGGACCATATCGTCGATCTCGGCCCTGGCGCGGGTGTCCATGGCGGAGAAGTGGTGGCGGAAGGAACGCTGCCCGAGATCCTGAAAAACAAGGATAGTCTCACCGCGCAATATCTGAACGGCACGCGCGCGATCGAGGTTCCGGCCAAGCGCCGCAAGGGCAATGGCCACAAGATCACGGTGCATAATGCGCGGGCGAACAATCTGCGCAACGTCACGGCCTCGGTGCCGCTCGGCACGTTCTGCTGCATCACCGGCGTGTCGGGCAGCGGCAAGTCCAGCTTCACGATCGACACGCTGCATGCGGGCGCAGCGCGCGTGCTGAACGGCGCGCGCGTGATCGCGGGCCCGCACGACAAGATCACCGGGCTCGAATATTGCGACAAGGTGATCGAGATCGACCAGTCGCCGATCGGGCGCACTCCGCGCTCCAATCCGGCGACCTATACCGGGGCTTTCACCCAGATCCGCGACTGGTTCGCCGGGCTGCCGGAAAGCCAGGCGCGGGGTTACAAGGCCGGGCGGTTCAGCTTCAACGTGAAGGGCGGCCGCTGCGAAAAGTGCCAGGGCGACGGGCTGATCAAGATCGAGATGCATTTCCTGCCGGACGTCTATGTCACCTGCGAGGAATGCCACGGAAAGCGCTATAATCGCGAGACTTTGGAAGTGAAGTTCCGTGGCCATTCGATTGCCGACGTGCTCGACATGACGATCGAGGATGCGGAGGAATTCTTCAAGGCCGTGCCCCCGATCCGCGACAAGATGCATATGCTGAACGAGGTGGGGCTGGGCTATGTCAAGGTTGGCCAGCAGGCGACGACGCTTTCGGGCGGCGAAGCGCAGCGCGTGAAGCTGGCGAAGGAGCTGTCCCGCCGCTCCACCGGGCAGACGCTCTATATCCTCGACGAGCCGACCACAGGCCTCCATTTCGAGGATGTGCGCAAGCTGTTGGAAGTGCTCCAGCGGCTGGTGGACCAGGGCAATTCGGTAGTGGTGATCGAACACAATCTCGACGTCATCAAGACGGCGGACTGGATTCTCGATCTCGGCCCCGAAGGCGGCGTGCGCGGCGGCGAAGTGGTGGCTGAAGGGACGCCGGAGGACGTGGCCGCGAACCCGCGCAGCTTTACGGGGAGCTATTTGGCGCCGCTCTTGGAGCGTGGGAAAGTGGCGGCTGAATAGGGGGATTTCCCTCAGCCCGTTCGTCCTGAGCTTGTCGAAAGACCGTCCTTTTTTTTCAGCGAAAGAAGAAGGAAAGGCTATCTTTCGACAAGCTCAGGACGAACGGATACAGGAGGAAACCCTGAAACCGACGGCAGCCACCTGTCCCATAAACACCGCTCACCGCATCTCCGGCACATCTTCCTGCCGTTCCCGCAGGCGGGGCACGGCTGGGCGTTTTCCTGAGGAACTCTCCCACAATTTCGCGTTGAATGGGGCATGCGGGCCGGCGCGGGCATCCTCCTTCCGTTGCCGGCCTTTGCGCAGGAGGCGGCGGCATGAAAGTCTTCCTTCCCGTTTCAATTGCGGCACTTGCCTGTGCATCGACGGCGCAAGCGCAAAGCACGCAGGATTCCGCCACGCCCGGCGTATCCAACCCGATGGAGACGCATGAGGCGATGGATCAGGGTGTTGCCGGCACCAACCCTGCTACGCGCGCGCCCGCGCCCCGGCCCATGGCGCCACCGCCGGTCAAACCCGACGATCCCGCCGCGCTGGTGAAGCTCGCTGCCCGGCTCGATGGCAAGTCGGAGACGGACTCCAGGACCGGCGGAGGTGACAAGGATGCGATCGGTGTTTTCGCCGGACGGCTGAACCGGGCTGAAGGGCGGCTGTGCTATTCGATGAAAGTCGCCGATCTCGAGCAGCCGACGGCCGCGAAGATCGTTACCGGGCCGGCCGGAGAGAAAGGCGAAGTCGCGCTGACGCTGGAAGTGCCGACCTATGGCGAAGCCACAGGTTGCGTGGACGTGGCGCGCGAAGTGGCGGACGCCATGGCAACCACGCCGGAGAATTTCTACGTCAACATCCAGAACAGTGAGTTCCAGAACGGAGCTATTCGCGGCCAGCTGTCGGAAGGCTAGGGCAAGGTCGCGGATACAGGCACGGCACACCGGAGCCGCCACACGCCGTGCCGGACGGGGAGCCCTCGGGCTCCCCGTTTTCATTTCAAGGGCGCCGGGGAGCCCAGCGGCCCTGGTTTTTGGCGGGAATGACGAAAAAGAGGGAGTTACCTCACCTCCCGCCGCCAATTGCATTGATGGTGAAGGCGATCACGCCCATGTTGAAGATGAAGGCGGCGAGCGAATGGAGCAGTACCACGCGGCGGATGGCGGGGTCGGTTATGTCGCAGTCCGACGTCTGGAACGTCATCCCTAGCGTGAAGGCGAAATAGAGGAAATCGGCATAGTCCGGCTCGCTCGTGCCGGGAAAGGCGATGCCGCCGCGGTCCTCGCCGGTGGCGGGATGCTCGCCGTAATATTGGTGTGCGTAATGCAGCGCATAGACCGTGTTCGCGAACAGCCAGGCGAGAAGCAGCGTGCCGATCAGCTTGGCGAAACCGCCCGCTTCCCCGTTGCGCGCCGCGGGCAGTTCTTCCGAGATGGCTGCCAGCACCACCACGCTCAGCAATGTGGTGATCATCAGCACCAAGCCACGATTGGCGTCGTTCTCGCCGGCATGACGGCGGATTTCGGCCGGGCTGCTCTTGCGCAGGAGAGAGGTGAGCGAGGCGAGGAACACGAAAGCGCCGAGGTCGAAGCCCATCGCCAGCGCATCGGCCCAGTCGTTCCATCGCACACCGGGCCGCACCCATTGCCGATAGGCCAGCATGCCGGCCAGGAAGGTGCTGAAGAAGATGAGAAAACGCGGTGGCGCGATCCGCTGCCCGATGGACGGTCCGGTAGGCTGGCTGGACGTCATCGGGAAGCTCCCTTGTCGTTCACTTCTCGGCCTGCGCTGCCTCGAACACGGCCAGTTGGTCGGCGAAAGCGCGCTGCCAGGCGGGGCGGGCTTCGGCGCGCGCGATATAGGCTTGGAGATTGGGGTAGCTTTCCAGCAGACCCGATCCGTCCAGTCGGCGCAGCACCGTCACCATCATCAGGTCGCCGGCGCTGAACCCGCCATCGAGCCAGTCCGCTTCGCCCAGATGCCGCGACAGCCCGTCCAGCCGCGCGCGGACACGCTCCTGCAGTATCGGCTTGCGCTCGGCATACCAGGGCTTGTCGCGTTCCAGTATCACATGCATCGACAGCTCTACGATCGGCGGCTCCACCGTGTTGAGTGCGGCGAACAGCCAGGTGATCGCACGGGCGCGGGCATTGCCGTCCTGCGGCAGCAGGCCCGGATGTCGGTCCGCGATGTGCAGGATGATCGCGCCGGATTCGAACAGCGCGAGATCGGCTTCCTCATAGGTCGGGATCTGCCCGAAGGGATGGAGCGCCAGATGCGCCGGCTCCTTCATCGCCGCGAAGGAGAGCAGGCGGACGGCATAGGGCTGGCCCACTTCCTCCAGCGCCCAGCGCAGCCGCATGTCGCGCGCCAGGCCGCGGCCGCGATCGGGCGAGCGTTCGAAAGCCGTGATGGTGATGGTCATGCCGATGCTCCGTCTTGCGCCCCGCGTCCATGGGGTCGCAGAGCAGTCGGTTCGCGGCGGGAAGTCAATGACTTCCCGCGCGCCTCGCCATCCTGCCTTTTGTCGCGACGTCTCAGAAGGACGCGTCGACGGCCACTCCCCATGTCGCCGGCGGCGCGGCCGAGGCGATGTAGCCGAAGGCTTCCGCCGTCGTGAAGACGGAGTATTTCTCGTCCAGCAGGTTACGGCCGAACACCCGGAACTTCAGCGTGTCGCTCGGAGCCCAGGACACTTCGGCGTTCACGATGGTGTAGGAGCCTTCGCGCAGCTGGTTGGCTTCTTCCCAGAAGAAGCCGTTATTGTAGGCCGCGCTGACATTCAGCGACCACAGACCGATCTTGGTCGGGATATCGTACACGGCGCCCACATAGCCCGTCCATTTCGGCGTCTGCGCGGTGACGTTGCCGCTGCAATCGCCGACGATGCTGGAAGTCGTGCCGGGGAGGCCCGGGCCGAACAGGTCGGGCGCGATGAGGTTCGACGCACAGGATTTGTGAGTCTTGTATTCGCCATGCATATAGGCGCCGCCGAAGCGGAAGCTCAGCCGGTCGCTCGGCACGAACTGCCCTTCGAGTTCGACGCCGTAGATCTCGGAAGAAGCCGCGTTGCGCAGGTCGGCGCCGCCCGGGATCGGCACCTGCACGATCTGATCCTTGTACTTGTAGAAGAAGCTTGAAAGGTTGAGCCGCAGCTTTCGGTCGAAATAGTCGCCTTTCAGCCCCACTTCGTAAGCGTCGATGATCTCGGAATCCACCGGATCGGCCAGCGCGAAGACGGCTGTGTTGTACACGCCCGAACGGAAGCCGCGATTGTACGAGACATAGCCCATCGTGGAATCGGTGAAGTGATGATCGAGCACCGCGCGCCAGGTCAGCTCGTTGAAGGTCTTGCTGCCGTCATAGGGGCTGACGACGGGCGGTGTGGTGGCGAGTTGCGACACGCCGACGAGCCGCCTTTTGTCGCTCGTATAGCGAAGGCCGAGCGTCAGCTTGGTGGCTTCGGAGAATTTGTAGTTCACTTCGCCGAAGCCGGCGAGCGACTTGGTATAGAGCCGGTTGTTGACCTGGAACGGGCCTGCCTGGGGAATGTCGAGGATCGTGGTGGCCTTGTTGTGCCAGTAGAACACGCCCGCAATCCAGTTGAACGCGCCGTCATTGTCGGACTTGACCTGGAATTCCTGGCTGAATGTCTTGTACGCGTTGGTGAAGAAAGCGTCGACGCCCGCGATCGGCCCGGCATCCTGGTCGAACACATGCTTGTAGGACGCGGACAGGTAGGTCGTGATGCTGCGGACATCGATATTGCCGAAGGAATGGTCGATCTGGAGATTTACCGATTTCGACTTGCCCTTCACGCCATTGTCGAGATTGGATGCGGTGTCGTGGAAACGGGGAAGCTTCGAGGAGCCGAAGCAGCCGCCCGGCTGGATGCACTGGCGGGTGATGCCGAAATCATTCTCGATTTCCGCATAGGTGCCGATCAGCTTGACCGTGGTGTCGTCCGAGGGCGTCCACACCCATTTGCTGCGGATCGTGGTGTATTCGTCCTTGTAGACGTCCGCCCCGGTGGTGATGTTCTTGCCGAAGCCCTTGTCCATCCGCTGCACGCTCACCGCGAGGTCCGCCGCCAGCGTTTCGGTCAGGCCCCCGCTGATATAGGCCTTGCCGCCGAACGTGCCCTTGCTGCCGTAGCTGAGCGTGAAGCGCGCCTGCGGATCGTCCGTCGGATCCTTGGTGATGACCTGGATCAGGCCACCGGTGGCGTTGCGGCCGAACAGCGTGCCTTGGGGCCCTTTCAACACTTCGATGCGTTCGATATTGTTGAGTTCCAGGATGGAGCCCAGCAGCGATCCTACATACATGCCGTCCACATAGGTCGCGATCGGGGATTCCACGCCGTTGTTCGATGCGCGGGTGCCCACGCCGCGCAGATAGGGGGTGGCGGAGCCGACCTGCTTGGACATGTTGAGCCCCGGCGTGATCTCGCCGATGCTCATGGTCGAGGTGACGCCCATCTTGCCCAGATCCTCGGAGGTGAAGGCCGAGATCGCGATCGGCACGCTCTGGATGTTCTCCTGGCGCTTCTGCGCGGTCACGATGATCTCTTCGACCTGTTGCGCATGGGCGCTCGCGGCGAAGAACAACGGCGCAATCCCGGCCATAAGCGGCCACATCTTCGGCTTCGACGAATGGATTCTCATATCCCCCCCACTTGTTTTAGGCACTACTGCTTTTCGGGCACTACTGCGGCCGCCCATCTGGTCTTGTTCTGACCTGTCAGCCTATCGCCCCGCCCTTACGGCGATCAACCGGCGAATCTTGACACTTCGGCGGGAATGGTCCTGCCGAAGGCCGCAAAAGCTCGGGAGGGAGGGAGCTCGGGAGGCGCAAGACCCTAGCTGAGGGGGTGCCGCTTCAGGTCCTTTTCCGGCCGATCGAGAGCGCCGAACAACAGCAGTTCGCATCCCATGCGCATGTCGAACTCGAACCGGTCGAAAGGAATCATGCCGTTCGCCCAGCTGAGGATGCAGGCGGTGTGCAGTTCCACGATCCGCGAATTGAGCGCGGTCAGATCGATGTCGGTGCGGAAGGAGCCGTCACGCTGCATGCCCGAAAGCTCCTCCATGTTGAGGCGCAGGCTGACCTTGTTGACAGCCGTGAATACCGGCAGGTCGAAAGCGAAATAGGCTGCGATCGCCTGGCGGGAATATTCGGGCGTCTTGCGGACGACTTCGATCAGATGCTCGGTCAGGGCGACGAAATAGTCTTCCCCCTGATAGCGACGCGCGACATAGGTATGCATCATCACCGTATGGTCGCAGATCGCTTCGGCGATGATCTCCGTCCGGCTGCCCGCCATGTTGTGCAGCGTCTGGCGGGAGATCCGGCATTCCGCGGCCAGCTTGCGCATGCTGAACTTGGCCCAGCCATGCCGCGCCAGCAGCCTGCGCACGGTGGCGAGGACCTCGGCCCGTTTGCGATACAGATTGCCGCCGGGCAGCGTGGCCATGTCATGATGCTGGAAAGTCGAGGTAAAGGCGTCGGGCATGAGCGCCATGGACGTCGCCTGCGGACAATTCAGCGGCACCTGGGGCGATGTGACGGTCACCTTCCACTCCCTGATATTATGTTCTTGGCGAAGAGGTACCACGCAGTCTTCCCCGGTCAAGCAGATGATCAGGCATTCACGATCCGCGCCCGAAGAACTACTTCGCCGCTATTTTACCGCTTGGCCGGGCATCCGGACGAACGGATCGGCGCCGGAGTGTCGCCGGCTTTGCCGGTACGGACAACACTATGCCGTTGGGGTAGGGCGCTAATGCGGTTACGCATGGGCAGTGAACCGCGCATGATGACAGGCGTGGGATGAGAGGTTGCATGAAGATCACTTTCGTCAGCGCACAGGGCGAAGACCACACCGTCGAAGCGCCGCACGGTCTTACCCTGCTGGAAGTGGCGCGCGACAACGGGATCGAAGGGTTGGACGCGGAATGCGGCGGCGCTTGTTCCTGCGCAACCTGCCATGTGATGCTGCCGCCCGACTGGATCGCGCGGCTCGGCTCGCCCATGATGACCGAGGACGATCTCCTCCAGATTCTGGGCGATCAGCGCCAACCCGGCTCGCGGCTGGCCTGCCAGATTATCATTTCGGACATCCTCGACGGGATACGGGTATGCGTACCGGCGAGCCAAATCCTGTGAGGCGACGATGTCAACTGTCTTCACCTGCCGGAGGAGGCGCTCCGGAATCCGAATTCTCAGCGGTCCAGGAGGGCCAGTTCCACTGTGCCGCTGCCGGCCTGGGTGAGGCCGATCTCGCGGGCGGCAGCCTGGGAGAGGTCGATCACACGGCCGTGGCCGAAGGGACCACGATCATTGATCCGCACGATGACCGACTTGCCGGTACGGGCGCTCTTGACGCGCACCCGGCTGCCGAAGGGGAGGGTGCGATGGGCGGCGGTCATCTCATCGGGGTCGAAACGCTCGCCACTGGCGGTGCGCTTGCCGTCGAATTGGGCGCCGTACCAGCTGGCTACGCCGCCCGGGATGATCTGCGCGGGAACCTCGTCGATCGCGAGAGCGGCCCCCGGTGTCGTCTGCTCTGACGGATCGGCGGCAGCATCGGGCGCGGGGATGAGGGGTTGTTCCATCTTTTCGACATCGAGGCCGAGCGTGGCGGGCACGACTTCCGCCAATGCGATATCCGCATGGGCCAGAGCCGCCGCGCCGAACACCGGGAGAAGCGCGCCGAGCACGAAGCTCAGTGCCTTTTTCCGGGCGGATGCCTGAGATTGTCCCTCATTCATTGGCCGACGCATATACCACAGGTTCCCCCGCTACGGGTTCGTCTCACCCCGCAAGTCGGACGGTTCACCGTGGTTTCTGCGTGGGTTGGTCATGTTTCGGTTGCGAATCCCCCTTGCGGGCGACCTCGTGCGGAGTCACTTTCCCTGCGGCGCTAGCGCGGACGAGAACGGTGATCCGACGCATCGCCGGAGGATATTGCGATGAGAGGATTGTTTGTGATCGCGCCCGTGGTGCTGGCATTGGCCGCGCCGGCGGCGGCCGAAGACGGGCATGTGATCCTGACCGCGACGCTGACGGGCGCGGAAGAACCCGGCGGCGGCTCGCCCACCGGCTCGGCCGAATTCAAGGCCGAGGTGGAAGACGGGGCGTTCTGCTACACGCTGATCCAGAAGGGCCTGAAGCCGACGATGGCGCATATCCATTCCGGCGCGGCGGGTTCGAGCGGCGATGTCGTGCTGCCGCTGGAAATCACCACCCCCGACGATGGCGACCGCTGCGCCGCGCTGACCGCCGACCAGCTGACCGCGATCCTGGCCGCGCCGCAGAATTTCTATGTCAACATCCACACCGCGGAATTCCCGAAAGGGGCGATCCGCGGCCAGCTGGCGAAGAAGTAGGGACTAGGAACAGAGATCCGTTCGTCCTGAGCCTGTCGAAGGACCGCTTTTCTTTTCAGGAAGGAAGAGCAGGGCTTCGACAAGCTCAGCCCGAACGGGGCAAAATATACTCGTCACCCCAGCGCAGGCTGGTTTCAGGCCGAAGGCCGCAACCGGGAAAAAGATGCCAGCGCGCTAGCATGACGGGCTGGCGGCAAAGCGAGCCACCCCCAAAGCAAATGGGGCCGGCATTGCTGCCAACCCCATTCTCACCGGCGTTTCCGATCCTTGCGGATGGCGCGCCCGACGTTTCGCCCCGAAGGGCTATCGCCCGGCGCTCGCGCCGGTAAGGTTCCGTCAGGGGGAGGGAGGTGACCCGAAGGTCTGTTCCCGTCCCGCCTGGCGGTTCCGTGGCTTTCCATCCGTCCTTATCGCCTTGCCGATTCCGGATCGCCCGAGAGCTTTCCGTTGCCTTTGCGTTCGGTCGGATTTCCGGCCTGAGACAGCGCGCCACTCGCGATATTTTCGGTTCGCCACCACCTCAGCCCGAAGACGTCAGAGAGGCGTGTTTTCCAATACCACCGCGGGCATCGCCGCCGTCAAAACGATTGTCATTTTCCGTGCTCTTCCAGGGGTTTATTCCTTCGAGAAGCGGGTCAATCCGACCGTTTCGACAAGTGGATGCTGCGCCTCGAATCCGAGTCGTGGCAAGAAAAAAATGCGGGATTTTTCCACAGCCTTCCGTTTGTCGGTGGACAAGTGTGGATAAACCCGTCAATCGCTCCGATTCTGCGCTGCGGAATCGCCATGCTGCATCCGCGCTGCCCGAGTCAGCGATCCCGGCGGGCGAGCAACTTCAGCCGCAGCGCGTTCAGCTTGATGAAGCCTTCCGCATCCTTCTGATCGTAGGCGCCGGCATCGTCCTCGAACGTGACGTGGCGTTCCGAATAAAGGCTGTTCGGGCTTCTGCGGCCGACCACGCTCGCCAGCCCCTTGTAAAGCTTCAGGCGCACGGTGCCGCTGACCTTCTCCTGGCTGTGATCGATCGCGGCCTGCAACATCTCGCGCTCGGGCGCGAACCAGAAGCCGTTATAGATGAGCTCGGCATATTTCGGCATCAGCTCGTCCTTGAGGTGGGCCGCCCCGCGATCCAGCGTGATGCTTTCGATCCCGCGATGGGCGCGGGCGTAGATCTCGCCGCCCGGCGTTTCGTACATGCCGCGGCTCTTCATGCCGACGAAGCGGTTCTCCACCAGGTCCAACCGGCCGATGCCGTGCTTGCGGCCCAGCGCGTTCAGCTCGGTCAGGAGCGTGGCCGGGCTCATCGCCTGGCCATTGAGCGCGACGCCATCGCCCCGCTCGAAGTCGATGGTGATGTATTCCGGCTCGTTCGGAGCGTCTTCGGGATTGACGGTGCGCGAATAGACGTAGTCTGGCGTCTCTTCCCACGGGTTCTCCAGCACCTTGCCTTCGCTGGAGGTGTGGAGGAGGTTCGCGTCGGTCGAGAACGGGCTTTCACCGCGCTTGTCCTTCGGCACCGGGATCTGGTGCTGTTCGGCCCAGGCGATCAGCGCGGTGCGGCTGGTCAGGTCCCATTCGCGCCACGGGGCGATCACCCTGATGTCGGGATCGAGCGCATAGGCCGATAGCTCGAAACGCACCTGGTCGTTGCCCTTGCCCGTGGCGCCGTGGGCCACGGCATCGGCGCCGGTCTCGCGTGCGATCTCGATCAGCCGCTTGGAGATCAGCGGCCGGGCGATCGAGGTGCCGAGCAGATAATCGCCTTCATAGCGGGCATTGGCGCGCATCATCGGGAAGACGAAATCGCGCACGAACTCCTCGCGCAGGTCATCGATATAGATGTGCTCGTCCGGCACGCCCATTAGCCGGGCCTTGGCGCGGGCGGGCTCTAGTTCCTCGCCCTGACCGAGATCGGCGGTGAACGTCACCACTTCGCAATTATAGGTCACCTGAAGCCATTTGAGGATCACACTGGTGTCGAGGCCGCCGGAATAAGCGAGGACGACACGTTTGATGGCTGCAGACATTGCGAATCTCCGGAAAAATGCGGCCAAGCGCCTAGTGCGATGCGCCGGTCGAGGCAAGGTTCTCGCGTCCGTCGAGTGACCGCCGCAGGGCAGGGAAGTGCCAGCCCAGCGCACCGGCGCGGAAGATATAGCTCGCGCAGAAGGCGATCCACACGCCGAGATTGCCCTGCGGGCGCAGCGCCAGGTCGGCCAGGATGTAGAGCGTGGTGGAGACGATCGCCGCATTGCGCAGCGCCTTGCCCCGGGTCGCGCCGATGAAGATACCGTCCAGGAGCCAGCTCGGCATCCCGATGATCGGGATCGCCGCGGTGAAGAGCATCAGGCCCGCGGCCGTCGCTTGCACCGCCGGGTCCGGTGTGATGAAGGCGATGGCGGACTGTCCGCCTGCGAGGAAGGCGAGTGCGAGCAGCACCGCGCCGGCGAGCGAGAATTCGCCCGTCAGCCGGACCGCGCGGTCGAACTGTGCCATGGAGCGCGCGCCGACGGCATGGCCGATCCGGCTTTCGGCGGTGAAGGCGAAGGCATCGAGGATGAAGGCCGCGACTTCGACGAATTGGAGCAGGATGTGATTGGCCGCGAGCGCGGTCGCGCCTAGCCGCGCGCCGGCATTGGCGAGCCAGGCGAAGAGGAGGAGCAGAGCCATCGTGCGGATCATGAGGTCCGTATTGACTGCGAAGAGCCGGCGCATCGCGGCGCTTTCGAACAGTTCGCGCCAGGGTCGGTCGACGAAGGAGGGCAGGCCGCCTGGCGCCGTCAGCCCCACGATGATGAGACCGGCGGTGAGTGCGGTCCATTCGGCGCTCGCAGTGCCGAGGCCTACGCCGCGTGCGCCCATGTCGAAGCCCCAGACGAACAGGATGTCGAAGCCGATATTGGCCACGTTCATGACGATCTGCAGCGCCAGCGCCGCTTTCGTCCGGCCGAGGCCGAGCAGCCAGCCATTGACCGCGAAGACCGCCAGTGCGGCCGGTGCGCCGAAGAAGCGGGCCTGGGTATACTGGCCGGCCTCCGCACTCACGCCTTCGCCGCCGGCAAGGAGGGCGAAGGCCCCGGCCCCAATGGGCTGGTGGAAAGCGAGGAGCAGCAGGCCGAGCACGAAGCCGAGCGCCAGGGCGCGGACGAGCAGCGCGCGGACTTCCGCCCGGTCCTCCGCTCCGTCGGCCTGGGCAGTAAGGCCGGTGATGCCCATCCGCAGAAAACCGAAGCTCCAGAAGACGAGGCCGATCACGACCGCGCCCAGCGCCACGCCCGCCAGCGCCACCGTGTCGCCCGTCCGCCCGATCACGGCGGCATCGACGATGCCGACCAGCGGCACCGAGGCCTGGCCCAGCATGATCGGCCAGGCCTGCGCGAAGACGGCGCGGCGAGTGAGCGGGGCGGCCATGGCGGGGCGGCCTACCCCTTGAGGAGCTCGCGCTCCGTTTCGGTGATGTAGTCGCGCGCCAGCGGCAGGACCTGGCGGTCGCGGCAGTACTGGATCTGGTAGTTGCACATGCCGCCGCTCTCGAAAGCGGCGGTGGCGCCGGCCAGATAGAAGGTCCACATGCGGAAGAAGCGGGCATCGTACAGCGCTTCGATCTCGGCCTGGTGGGCCATGCAGCGCTTGTACCATTCGCGCAGGGTCAGTGCGTAATGGAGCCGCAGCGTCTCCACGTCGCTGGCGATCAGGCGGAACGGTTCGCTCGCTTCCAGGGTCTCGCTCAAGGCCGGGATATAGCCGCCTGGGAAGATGTATTTGCGCGTGAAGGCGTCGGTCGCGCCCGGAACGCCCATGCGGCCGATCGTGTGGAGCAGCATCACGCCTCCGGGTGCGAGAAGCTGGGTGACCGCGCGGAAGAAGTCCTTGAACTGCGGCCGGCCGACATGCTCGAACATGCCGACCGAGACGATCCGGTCGAACTGTGCGCCACGGCTCGCAAGATCGCGATAATCGACCAGCTCGAAGCTGATCCTCCCGGCCACGCCCGCCGCCTGCGCCCGTTCCTTCGCCAGCGCCAGCTGTTCCTCGCTCAGCGTGATGCCGGTGACGCGCACGTCGAAATGGGTAGCGAGATAGATTGCCATGCCGCCCCAGCCGCAGCCGATGTCGAGCACGCTCTGCCCCGGCGCGAGCGCCAGCTTGGCCGCGATGTGGGCGAGCTTGGCTTCCTGCGCCTGCTCGAGCGTCATGTCGGCGCGCGGCCAGTAGGCGCAGCTATACTGCATGTGATCGGCATCGAGCATCAGGCGGTAGAGGTCGTTGCCGATATCGTAGTGGTGGGCGACATTGGCCTTGGAACTGGCCTGCCGGTTCACTTCATGGGCCGTGGCGGCGAACTTGCGGACCAGACGCTTCAGCGGGCCCGCCTGGCCGATCTTGCCGAAGCGTTCCCACTGGTTGTTGCCGCGGATGAGCTGGATCAGCCCCATCACGTCGCCGCGCTCGATCACCAGGCGACCGTCCATGAAGGCTTCCGCCGCGCCGAGGCGCGGGTGCATCACGATGTCGCGCGGCACGGCCTTGTCGGCCATGCGCACCGCGATCTCGGGAAAGCCCTCGGTCGGCGTGCCGAAGCTCTTCACCGTGCCGTCGGCATAGCGGATTTCCAGCACACCCTTGCGGATGCCCTTGGCAACCACGCTTTCGAAAACACGCGCACTCATCCGATCATCCCTCGCCGGCCAGCCGTCCCAACTAGCATCCTAAATTCCCGCATACCATTGATAGTCGCTGCGATCCTCCCAATAGCCGCCCTTGCCCCTGCCGATGCCCTCCAGCGTCGCCACTGCCTCGACGCCGGTCAGGTATTTCGCATGCTTGTAGCCGAGCTGCCGCTCGATCCGCATGCGCAGCGGCGCGCCGTTGCGGATGGGGAGCGGCTCCCCGTTCAGCAGATGGGCAACGATCGTCTGGGGATGCCGGGCATCGATCAGGTCGATGCTCTCGTAGTAGGGCTCGCCCCCCAGCCGGTCGGCGCAGCGGAAGACGATGTAGCGCGCCTCCGGCTTCAGCCCCGCGCGGTCGAGGATCAGCGCAAGCTGTGGCCCGGTCCATTGCGCGATCGCGCTCCACCCTTCCACGCAATCGTGCCGGGTGATCTGGCTGCGCTGCGGGAGCGCGCGGATATCCGCGAGCGAGAGGCTGAGCGGGTTCTCCACGAGCCCCGTCACCGCCAGTCGCCAGTCCGCGAAGCCGGCAGCGGCATGGGCGCGGTATTCCGGGCTGTCGGGATCGGTGCTGCCATTGCCGCGGAAGAAGGGCGAGATATCGGCCGGCATGAACTCGCGGGCAAGCGCGGTCCTGCGGCCCAGCAGCTCGTGCAGGCCGCGATTCCAGTCCTCCGCGGAAGTGAGCAGTCCTGCGAAAGGCTGGTTCTGCGCGAGCTTTGCGCAGCCGCCGGCGAACAGCGCGGCCAGCCCGGCGAGGACGCTGCGCCGCCTCATGCCCGCCCGCCGGTGATCATTTCGCGCAGTTGCTTCGTGGGGCCCGAAAGCATCACCAGCACGATATGGAGCACGAAGAAGCCCGCCAGCGCCCAGGCGCAGAGGAAATGGAGCGAGCGGGCCGATTGCCGCCCGCCGAAAAGATCGACCAGCAACGGCCAGCTGGCGTCGATCGCCGGGCTCATGGCAAGGCCGGTGGCGATCATCAGCGGGAGCGCCACGCCGATTACGAGGCCGTAGGCGAGCCTCTGCAAGAAGTTGAACTTGGAGCCCGGATGGTCGAATTCCAGCCGCAGATGATTGGCGATATCGGCCCGGATCGCGGACCAGCGCCATTCCGCCCGCGTGGTCATCAGGTCGCGCCGGAAATGGCCGTTGGCGAGGCTGGCGATCATGAACCCCAGCAGTCCGAAGGCGAAGGGCCAGGCGAAGAGCAAGTGCCACAGCCGCGCGCCCGACAGGCTGTAATGGCCCGGGATCGTCATCCAGCCGGGGAAGCGCGGGAGGCTGAGCCAGGCGCTGGCGGGCTCGAAGCCCCAATGGCCCCAATAGAGATGCGGATGGGCGTTGGAAATGTTGAGGCCGGACATGAACAGCACCGCGAGGCAGGCGAAGTTCAGCCAGTGCCACAGCCGGGTGGAGAGCGCGTGGCGTTTCACACGGCTCGGCCTTCGCGCGCCAGATAGATCACATCGCGCGGCTGGGAGAGCAGGTGCTGGCCGGAATCCACGAAGATCGTCTCCCCGCTGGCGAGCCAGCCTTCGGCGAGGAACAGGGCGGTTTCGGCAACTTCGTCGGCCCCCGTGCGCCGGCCCAGCAGGTTGAGCCTGTGCGAGGTGTCGGCCTCGTCGGCCGTTTGGTCGTGGCTGGCCAGAATCGCGCCCGGCGCCAGCGCATAGACCCGGTCGAGCGGAGACGTGCAGGCCATGGCCTGCATCGGCACCGTGGCGGCGAGCGCATGCTTGCTCATCGTGTAGGAGAAAAAGTCCGGGTTCGGATTGGCCAGTTTCTGATCCGTCACGGTGATCACGCGCCGCCCGCCCCGCGCGCGGGCAGAGCGCAGGAAGGCCTGCGCCATCCGCGCTGGCGTTTCCGCGTTCACACGCATGGCCTGGGCGAAGGTTGCCGGGTCGAGCCGCTCCGGCCCGTCATAGGCGAAGACCGAGCCTGAATTGACCAATACTCTCCAATTACCGAGTTCCTCGCCCAGCGCTTCCACCATGGCTTCGGCCGCGTCCACATCGGCCAGATCGCAACACACGGCACGCGCGGAGGGAAGTTCCGCCGCCAACGCTTCCGCTTCGCCTTGCGAATGGCCGTAATGGACCAGGACATGCCAGCCTGTCCGGCCGAAAGCGCGAGCGATCGCCGCCCCGATTCGCTTCGCCCCGCCGGTTACGAGAACCGTCGGAAGGGTCATTTCGATACTCCAGGTTGACACAGTTGACACTGTCCAGGAGACAAACTCCGGGGTCCCCCTGAGGGGATTTTAACATGCTGGAAGGATATGGGAAAATGAGTGGCGGGGCGGCTCATCCTTCCGTTGGAGCAGATCGGGGGCGCGTAGGAAAGTGTTCTGTTCGACCGGCTTCGACAAGCATTCGTCATCCCAGCGAAGGCTGGGATCTTTGTGAGCAACGCGCCATGCAGCCGAGAGAGATGCCGGCTTGTGCTGGCATGACGAGTTGATTGCAGAGAAAAGCCGAGTTCACCCAAGGCTGAGCGCCACATCGCTCGGCTCGCGTTCCACTTTCAGCGGACGGGCATAGATCGGATCGGACCTGTCGCGTGCGCCTTTCGCGCCGGTGGCAAGGACCGCCGCGAGCGCTTCGTCGCTGGACGACCATTCGAGCAGGCATACGCAGGAGGCGATGCGCCATTCGTCGCCCCGGCGTTCCAGCCTACGGACATAGCGACCGCCCAGCTGAACGCATTGCATCGCATCCTTCAACCGCCCGGCCATGATGAAATAGGTCTCCGTATGTGCGGTGTCGCCGTCGAGGTCGATGCGGTTGTTGGTGACATAGTGCTGGGTGGAATCGAACTGTGCCCTGTGGATCGCATCGGCGCTGTCACACATGCCGTGGGCGAGGCCGACGAAGTTCGGATAATCGACCGTAGCGTCCGGCCAATGCGTGCCTTTCGCCTCGTCCATGTCGCAGCGGTCGAACCCGCGGCAGTAGCGATCCAGCAGCGTATCGATCTCGTGGTGATCCCACAGAACCCGGATCTTCTCCTCCATCGCACTCATTTCACTCTCCCGAATTTGGCCCGGAATTCCTTCCCAGACGAAATCGCCCGCCGCAGCCTATCGCTACGACGGGCGATCGCAAGGTTCGCGATGGGGGAGGGGGCGTTTCGAGACGACCTTATCGCGAACCCGGCCAGCTTAACGGCAGCGCAGGTCGCCCCGGTCGATCGCACGGCCCAGGAGGCCGCCGCCGGCCGCACCCAGAATGACGCCGAGCGTCTTGTCGCCGCTGCCGGCTATCTCATGACCGGCCAGGCCGCCCACCGCGGCGCCGATCAGCAGGCCGGTCGTGCCATTGTCGCGCCGGCAGCGATAGCGCCCGTCCCGGCCACGCCAGATGCGATCGCTCCGGCTCAGGCGCCGTTCCTTGTAGTAGCGGCGATCGCGATCGTAGTGGCCGTGATGGTCACGATCATAGTAGCCGTCGCGGCGGGCTTCCGCCGGGGTGGCGGGAAGAGCGAGGACCGCGGCGGCGGCCGCGGCGATGAGAAACTTTTGCATTTCGTTCCCTTTCGAACACTTCTGAACACTTCGACCGGTTCAACGGCCTAATTCCAAAGGCGGTCCACAACCTCAGATGAACAAAAGCGATTTCAGCGAAACTCGCGACGAGGCGTGAGGTTTGGGCGGCAGGCAGAGGAAAGGGAAACTGCGCGTAGAGATCACTTGATAATGATCATGAGTCTGCTTGAGGGGACAGGGGAGCAGGCGCGAGCCGGCCCCTTTTCGTGTGTCGGGAGGATAGGTATACCGACCGCACAGCCTGGATGGAGAGAGCCATGCACGAAATTCCCGAGGGTGCCCCCGCGACGATCATGGATGCCTTCGCGCATATCGCGAAGCTCGACAGCCCGTCGGTCGACGATCTCAAGGTGATGGTGATGATCGAGGCGGCCGGCCTCGATCTCTACCGCAACATGGCCGAAGGCACGGACCGCGAGGATGTCCGCGCGATTCTGTTGCATAATGGGCGCGAGGAACTGGCCCATGCCCATCGCGTCAGCAAAGCGCTCGGCAAGATCACCGGTACCGGCTATCCCGTGCCTGCGCCCGAGGAAAACCCCTATCTCGCCGGCCCGCAGCCCGAACCCAAGCCGCTGACCGCCGAAGCGCTGCATGCGCTTGCCGAGGCCGAGTTCAGTGGCGAAGATCTGTACGAGCGCTGGGCCGCCAATTGCGGCAATCCGGAAGCCGCCGCGCTCTTCCGCCAGAACGGGAAGGAAGAGACCGAGCATGGCGGGCGGCTGAAACAGGCGGCGAAACTGCTGGAGGCTTGAGAGGCCCCTGGTCATTCGTCATGCCAGCGAAGGCTGGCATCTCTGTCGGCTATGTCGAGCATTTCTCATAAAGATCCCAGCCTTCGCCGGGATGACGAATGGCATGTGGGCAGGGCCTACCCCAGCGCCTGCTGCTTCTCTTCCGCCAGGCGATCCAGTTCCGCGCGGCTCATCTTTTCCGCCGCGGTCTTCAGCTGGCCGCAGGCGGCGTCGATGTCCCGCCCACGCGGAGTGCGCACGGGTGCGCTGATGCCGGCTTCGAAGATGATCTCGGAAAAGCGCTTGATCCGCTCCGGCGTGGAGCAGTCGTAGATCGAGCCCGGCCAGGGGTTGAACGGAATCAGGTTCACCTTGGCCGGCAGCTTATAGTGCTTGATGAGGCGCACGAGTTCACGCGCATCCTCGTCGCTGTCGTTCTTGTCCTTCAGCATGACATATTCGAAAGTGATGCGCCGGGCGTTGGAAGCGCCGGGATAGGCCGCACAGGCTTCCAGCAATTCCTCGATTCCGTATTTGCGGTTGATCGGCACGATCTCGTCGCGGATCGGCTTGGTCACAGCGTGAAGCGAGACGGCGAGATTGACGTTGATCTCGGCCCCGCAGCGCTCGATCATCGGCACCACGCCGCTGGTCGACAGCGTGATGCGCCGGCGGGAAAGGGCAAGGCCGTCCCCATCCATGACAAGCTTCAAAGCATCGCGGACATTATCGAAATTGTAGAGCGGTTCGCCCATGCCCATCATCACGATGTTGGTCAGCAGGCGGCCATCGGCGCGGTAATCGCTTTCGCTCTCTTCGTCGCCTACATCCATTCGCCCGCGCGGCCATTCCTCCAGCGCATCGCGCGCGAGCATGACCTGGCCGACGATCTCACCCGGCGTGAGATTGCGCACCAGGCGCATCGTGCCGGTATGGCAGAAGCGGCAATTGAGCGTGCAGCCGATCTGGCTGGAGACGCACAGCGTGCCGCGATCCGCGTCGGGGATGAACACCATCTCGAAATCATACCCGTCCGCGGTGCGCAACAGCCATTTGCGGGTGCCGTCGGTGGAGTGCTGGGCGGTGACCACTTCGGGCCGCGCAATGACGAAGCGTTCGGTGAGCCAGGGGCGCATCTGCTTGCCGATATCGGTCATCTGCTCGAAATCGGAGACGCCGCGATGGTAGATCCAGTGATAGACCTGCTTGGCGCGCAGCCTGGCTTGCTTGGTGTCCAGCCCTGCCAGTTCCATCAGCTCGGCGATGCGTTTGCGCGGCACGCCCATCAGATCCACCCGCCCATCGGCGCGCGGGGTTATCCCATCGATCACGCCCGGGCGCGGGACAGGGACCGGATCGATTGGTCCGGGGATCGGCATGAGGTCGGTATCGGCCATATGGGGCGCATATAGGGTGAGCCGGGGCACAAGGCAAAATTCGACGCCGAACCGGGCTGAATGCGCGCCCTGCCGACCGGTTCGCACGGGGGGATGGAACTCATCGGAACGTGTTCCGGCGCTTCATCCTGCTCCGGCCACCGCTTGCCGCGCTGGAGTGTTGCATAAAAACATCAAGTGATTCCGAATATTTAGTTGAGAGGAAACCAGCTCCGAAGCCCGACCATTAGGGCAGTCCCAGGCGGCCCCCAAGCAGTTCGGGCCGCGTGTGTCGAATGAACGGAGTTCTTATGAAGAAAGTTATTTGCATGGTCGCAGGCGCGTCCACCATGGCAATCGCTGCTCCTGCCCTGGCGCAGGAAGCCAATCCGACCGATGCTTTCACCGGCCCCAGAGTGGAAGCGATTCTGGGCTACGACATCGCCAAGGCCGGCAGCTCCGTTGACGATCCGGCCGGAAACGACGATGAATCGATCGACGGTCTGCTCTATGGCGGCGGCATCGGATATGACGTGAATCTCGGCGGCCTTGTCGTTGGCGTCGAAGGGGAACTGACCGATTCCACCGGCAAGACCAAGTTCAACGATGGCGATTTCGAAGGCTTCGGCCTTGGCCAAGTGAAGGCGGGGCGGGACTGGTATGCTGGCGCGCGCGTGGGCTATGTCGTATCCCCGAACGCGATGATCTATGCCAAGGGCGGCTACACCAATGCCCGCTTCAACGTGCTCGGCAGCGACGGGACGACCACTCTGCGCGAAAGCTTCGATACCGATGGCTGGCGCTTGGGTGCGGGCGCTGAAGTGGCGTTGAACAACAACCTCTTTACCAAGCTGGAATATCGCTATTCCAACTACGGCCGCGCGGAAGTGGATTTCGGGGGTGAGATTCCCGACAGTGATCGCTTCGACGTGGATCTTGATCGCCACCAGATCGTGGCAGGTGTGGGCTATCGCTTCTAAGCCCACTCTGTCCGGTTCCCTCCCCGGTGCTTGTCACCGGGGAGGGAACCGATTTTGTCCCGGACGGGCTATCTGCGGGCCAGCCTCGCGCAGCCTACCGTGGCGGCGTCCATCGCAGTGGACACACCGGAAAGCTCATAGCTGTCGGAAAAGCTTCGACCGCGTTCATCGCGCGAACTCACCGACATCCGCGTGGCGGAACGCAGCGCCGCGATCACGGCCGCATCCATCCGCTTGTCCTGCGTCCAGGCATCCCCGCCGCCGCCCACCAGCGGGAAATTCTGTGCGCCCACGCGCAGCGTGATCCGTGCGTCGGGCCCGAGCTTGCGCGACAGGCGGAGATGCAGTTGGTTGCGGATGCCTTGTTTCGGCCATGTCCCCACAGAAGCGAAGGGATCGTAATCGCGCTGCCGCCTGCTCGGCTGCGCCTTGGCGATCGCGTAGCAGCGCGGCGTAGCTGCATCGCGGAACGCGCCCCAGCCCGAAAACATCCCCAGGCTTTCGCGCGCGGCAGCCGGCGCGGAAAACGCCAGGACCAGAATGGGCAGGACCATGAGCGAAAGAGTGGACGTCTTCATCGGACCGATACGGAAACAATCGCCCGGTAATAAAGGAATGCGACGTTCATATCCAGCTAACCCGAAATGGGGAAATTATCCTCGCCCTTGTGAACTTGTAGTGGATTAATGCGTATTTTTACGTAGTCTCTCGGAGAGGGGTTCGACCAGGTGGAGAGCGTTCAAGACTGGGACCGGATCGACGCGATGAAGTATCGCGACGAAGCGGACGCGGTCGAGGGCCTGCTCGAGCGCTGGTCCGGAGCAGGCGGATCGGTTGCGCCGGCAGCGATCGCGGAAGAGGCCGCGGCCCTTGTCCGCCATGCGCGGAAACTGCCCCGCCGCCGCGGCGCGATGGAAAGCTTTCTCCAGGAATTCTCGCTGGCCACGAAGGAAGGCCTGGCGCTGATGTGCCTGGCCGAAGCGCTGCTGCGCACGCCGGATGACGATACGCGCGACCGGCTGATCGCGGAAAGTGTCGCCAGCGGCGACTGGGCAAGCCATCTCGGCCATTCGGACGACATCTTCGTCAACGCGTCCACCTGGGGCCTGATGCTGACTGGTGAGCTTGTCGATACGGAGGAGGCGCGGCCGCGTGACCTTGCCGGCTGGATCAGGCAGCTTGCCGGCCGGCTCGGGGAACCGGTGATCCGTCGCGCGGTGGCGACCGCGATCCGCATCATGAGCAACCAGTTCGTGCTGGGCCGCGGAATCGAAGCCGCGCTCGCCCGCGCATCGAAGGATGGTTTTACCTGTTCGTTCGACATGCTTGGCGAAGGCGCGCGCACGGCGGCGGATGCGGAACGTTACGAACGGCTTTATGCCCATGCGATCGAGGCCGTGGGCGAGCGGAGCCGGGGTGCGGGGCCTGCCGCCGGCCATGGCGTCTCGGTGAAACTGTCCGCGCTCAGCCCCCGTTTCGAAGCGGTGCAGCAGGCGCGCATCGACCGGGAACTCTATCCCCGCCTCCTGCGCCTCGCCGTGCTGGCGGCCCAGCGCGATCTCAATTTCACGATCGATGCCGAGGAAGCGGACCGGCTGGTGCCGATGCTGGGCCTGTTCGAACGGCTGGCGCGCGAACCGGCGCTCAACGGCTGGACGGGGCTGGGCCTGGCGGTGCAGGCCTATCAGAAGCGGGCGCCCGAAGTGATCGCCGGACTGACGAATCTGGCGCGAGAGACCGGGCGCCGCTTCATGGTGCGCCTGGTCAAGGGCGCCTATTGGGACAGCGAGATCAAACGTGCCCAGATCGGGGGGATGGCGGATTATCCGGTGTTCACCACCAAGCCGGCGACCGACCTGTCCTATCTCGTCTGCGCGCGTGCCCTGATCGATGCGGCACCGAGTCTTTATGCGCAGTTCGCAACGCATAATGCGCATACGCTGGCAGCTGTGCGGATGATGGCCCGGGCGGCGGGCGTGGACGTCGAATTCCAGCGCTTGCATGGCATGGGGGAAGAGCTCTACCGCGCGGCGGCCGGCGAGGAGGGCCTGCGCCTCAGGGTCTATGCGCCCGTGGGCGGACATGAGGAATTGTTGCCCTATCTCGTCCGCCGTCTGCTGGAAAACGGGGCGAATTCGAGCTTCGTCCATGCGTTGCTGGATGAGAGCGTAGCGATAGAGCGGCTTGTCGCCGATCCGGCGGGGCAGGTGGGCTTTAGCCCGTTGCGCAATCCGCGCATTCCCTTGCCGGCCGACATCTACGGGCCGCTGCGCCGCAATTCCAAGGGGCGGGACTTCTCGATCGCGGCGGTGAGGGAAAAGATTGGCCGGGCACTGACGGCGGTGCGGGCCGCGACATTCGAAGGCGGGCCGATCGTCAGCGGCGATCTGATCGAAAACGGGAAGAAATTGTCCGTATTCAGCCCCAATACGGGCGCGCTGATCGGCCATCTCAGCTATGCCGACAGCGCTATTGTGGATCGCGCGATCGCACTGGCGCGTGACCTGCAGCCCAAATGGGCCGCGTCGGGCGGCATGGTCCGCGCGGTCATCCTGCGCGCGATGGGCGACGTGCTGGAACGCGACATGGACCGCCTGGCCGGCGTCCTGGCGCTGGAGGCCGGCAAGATTGCTGCGGATGGCGTGGCGGAAGTGCGCGAGGCGGTGGATTTCTGCCGCTATTACGCCTGTCTCGCCGAAGAACGCTTCGCCGAGCCGCTGCCGTTGCGTGGGCCGGCGGGGGAAACCAACCAGCTCGAACTGCATGGGCGGGGCGTATTCGCCTGCATCTCGCCGTGGAATTTCCCGCTCTCGATCTTTACGGGCCAGATCGCGGCTGCGCTGGCCGCCGGCAATGCCGTGGTCGCCAAGCCCGCTGAACAGACCTCGCTCACCGCGGCCTACACGGTCGGGCTGTTCCACGCCGCCGGGCTCGATCCGCGCCTGCTGGCACTGCTGCCGGGAAAGGGCAGCGTGATCGGGCCGCTGATCACGTCCCATCCCGGCATCGCCGGCGTGGCGTTTACCGGCGGCACGGAGACGGCTTGGGCGATCAACCGCACGCTTGCCGCGCGCGACGGGCCGATCATTCCCTTCATCGCGGAAACCGGCGGGCTCAACGCGATCTTCGCCGACAGTTCGGCCTTGCGCGAACAGGTGATCGACGATGCGATCCTGTCCGCTTTCGGTTCCGCCGGGCAGCGCTGCTCGGCCTTGCGCATCCTGTTCCTGCCGGAAGAGACGGCGGATGATCTGATCGCCGGTCTGATCGGTGCGCTGGACGCGCGGGTGATGGGGCAGCCGGAAGACTTCGCCACCGATATCGGCCCGGTGATCGACGGCGAAGCGCGCGCGGCGCTGGATGCGCATGTCGAAAGGTTGCGGCGTGAAGCGAAAGTTCTGTATGAAAAGGATATCGGGACGCTGCGTTCGCAAGGCAGCTTCTTCGCGCCGGTGATCGCCGAGATCCCATCGCCCACATTCCTCCAACGCGAAGTGTTCGGGCCGATCCTGCATGTCTGCCGCTATCGCCGACGGGACCTGTCGGACATGGCGCGTGCGCTCGCCGGGATCGGCTATGGTCTGACGCTCGGCATCCACAGCCGGGTGGATGGCTTCGTCGATCAGGTGCGCAGGCTCGTTCCGGCAGGGAACATCTATGTCAACCGCTCCATCATCGGCGCGGTGGTGGGCGTCCAGCCCTTCGGCGGAGAAGGGCTTTCGGGCACTGGTCCGAAAGCGGGCGGGCCGAATAGCCTGCTGCGCTACGCCACCGAACGCAGCGTCAGCGTGAACATCGCGGCACGGGGAGGGGACCCTTCGCTGTTCGGTCTATGATTTGAGATCCTCCCTGTCCCCGCGCGGGCGGGGATGGGGAGGGGGACCGCGACGCCACAGGCGGCGTGGGGGAGGGGCAAATTGCGCAACGGCCCCTCCGTCGGTCGCTGGCGCGACTGCCACCTCCCCATGCCTTCGGCACAGGGAGGGTTTTCACCGGATGCCCAGCGCCTGCTTGATGTCGTCCCAGGCGACGAGCTTGAAGTTCTGCGTGCCGTTGCCGTTGTCGCCATCCTGCGCAACGAACAGTCCGCCGGGGGAGCCGGGGCCGAAATCGCCGACCACCACGTCGATCCCGTCGGTCTCGCTCGTCCCGTCGGTCGCGGCGCTGTCGACGATGCGGAAGCGGCCGACATAGGAACCGGCCGCAATGTCGAACACGGCATAGGCGTTGTCGCCCTGGCTCGATGCGATGAGGTAATGCGTGCCGTTGGGATCGATGGCGATGGTCAGCCCTTCCACATCGGGGAACAGCGTGGCGCCGCCATCCACCCTGGCGAAGGCCACGGGTTGGGAGGACGGATCATCGAGATCGATCCGCCAGATGCCGACACCCTCTTCGCCCACGAAGACATCGTTGCCGGCCTCGTCCACTACGCAGCCTTCGATCTGCGTCGCGATCTTCCATTCGCGCTTGATCGCGCCGGAGAACTGACCCTCCGCGCGGGTCAGCGCGATTTCGCGCACCGTCCCGTCCTTCAGCGCGGCGACAATGCGCGCACCGTCCCCGGCCGCGACCATGCACAGCCCATAGGCTTCGCCGGGACCGCTCGAAATGCTGCCGATCTTGGCAAGCTGCCCACCGGCCTTGTCGAGCGAGAACAGCGCGACCTGCGAATTGACGAGATCGGTGCGGTCGCTCGCCGCGACCAGCAGCCCCTGCGGCGTATCGATCACCGCGACATTGTTGAGCGCGCCTGCGGCCAGGAAGCTCTTCACCTTGCCGTCCAGCCCATAGGCATAGAGGCCGGCCTTCTTGTCCGTGCCTACCAGCAGGCTCTGCGCCGGATCGGCCGCATTGCGCCAGATCGCCGGATCGTCCGCCGCGTCCTGGTTGGCGGTGCCGACTGGTACGGTTTCCGCCCGCGCATTGACGGCGGAAGCCTGGGTGTTGGGAACGGCGGGCGTCGTCGCGCAGGCGGCCAGTGTCAGTAAGGCAGGAACGAGCAGGGCAAGCTGCGGGCGGGCGGGATGCGGCATATCTGGGAATTCCCCTGCTTTGTCGGGTCGTGCAAGTTTCTTGCCTGTTCGCTCGGCGCGGTATGATGCTTGTGTGAAACATATATGACGCTGGCCGAGCCATGCGCGTGCCCTTGAAGTGCGGTGGGAAGCGGGCAATGGTGCCCGCGGGAAGCGATGGAGGTATGCATGATGATCGGGAAAGCCGGCCGCCGATGAGCTTTACCACTCATTCGCCGATCGTCGCACCGCCGCTGCATCGATCCAAGCTGTTCGTGCCGGGTTCCTCGCCCCGCTTCTTCGAGAAGGCGGCGGCCGGTCCGGCGGATGCCATTTGTCTCGATCTGGAAGACGGCGTCGCAGCGCCCGACAAGGAAACGGCGCGCGACAATGTGGTCAGAGCGCTGCGCGAAGTGGACTGGCGCGGCAAGCTGGTGACGGTGCGGATCAACGGGTTGGATACGGCCTGGTGCTATCGCGACGTGATCGCCGTGGTGGAAGGCGGCGGCGATGCGCTGGACGCGATCATGGTGCCCAAGGTAGGCACTCCAGCCGATCTCTATGCGATCGACATGCTCGCGAGCCAGGCCAGCTGGGCTACCGGGCGGACCAAGCCCGTGCTGCTGGAAGGGCAGATCGAATCCGCTCTCGGCCTTGCCAATGTGAACGCGATCGCCGGTGCTTCTCCGCGCCTCGTCTCGCTCCATTTCGGCCATGCAGATTTCAGCGCGACGGTGGGCATGCGCACGGTCAAGATCGGGGGTGACCATCCCGACTACGTGGCGCTGGGTGAAGCGGACGATGCAGGCGTGCGCCGGACTTTCGTGAACGATCCGTGGCACTACCCCCTGATGGCGACGATCACGGCAGCTCGCGCACGGGGTCTGATGGTGTTCGAAGGCCCCTATGGCGAGATTCGCGATCTCGAAGGCCTGGCCGCCTATGCTCGCCGTGCAGCCTTTCTGGGCTGCACTGGCAAATGGGCGATCCACCCGGATCAGGTCGACGTGATCAATACGGCCTTCGCGCCTTCGGAGAAGGATGTGGCACAGGCGCGCGAATTGCTGCGCATGCTGGCCGAGGCGGAGGCATCCGGCCAAGGCGCGGTGTCGCATAACGGTTCGCTGATCGACGGGGTGACCGTCCGCCAGGCACGGCAATTGATCGCTCTGGCGGAACACGGCGCGCCCGGCGCTGCCTGACGGTGGATTGACAGGGCGAGCGCGGTTGATGATCGTGTCCGCTGTATAGGCAAGTCCGGCGCGCCTGACGCTGGGATGGAGAGGATCGCGATGAAGGCATCGGCGCGATGAGCGGGGCATTGTCCGGACGAACGGCGCTGGTCACCGGCTCGTCCCGCGGCATCGGCAAGGCGATCGCCCTGCGGCTGGCTGCCGATGGTGCGCGTGTCGCCGTCCATTGCCACAGCCGGCGCGAACTGGCGGACGAGGTTTCGAATGCGATCCGCGCGGCTGGTGGCGATGCGCTGGTGATCAGCGGTGACCTTGCGGACATGGCCGTCGTCAATGGGATGTTCGGAGAACTCGACGGCTGGCTGGGCGGCGCATCGCTCGACATCGTAGTCAACAATGCGGCCGTTCATGGCCTCGCAGGTTTTCTGGAAGACGCCACGCCTGACGCGTTCGATCAGACCATTGCCACCAATCTGCGCGCGCCGTTCTTCATCGCCCAGGCCGCGGCGGAACGGATGGGCCGGGACGGGCGGATCATCTTCATCGGCGCGGTTGCAGCACGTCACGGCTATCCGTTCGATCCGGCCTATGCGGCCACCAAGGGCGCGCTCGCCAGCCTGTCGCTGGCGCTGGCCCGGCATCTCGGACCGCGCGGGATCACGGTGAACACCGTGGTGCCCGGCGTGACCGACACGGACATGCTCGCCCCCCATCGCGACGTCGCGGGCGTGATCGATGCGATGGTTGCGGATACGTCGCTCGCGCGGGTCGGTTCGCCCGAGGACGTGGCCGATGTGGTCGCCGCGGTGGCCGGGCGGGACGGGCGCTGGATCACCGGCCAGGCGATCGACGCCACCGGAGGTTTGTGGATCTAGTCAAACGGGATGGACAGGCAATGAGCGATCATGAACATGTCAGCGACGGCTTTACCTACGCCGATCCGCATGAACCCATCGATTACCCGCCCTTCCGGCAGGATTATGTCCTGCCCAAATGGAAGGACAGCAAGGGGCAGTATCCGCGCATCCCGCCGCGCGACGTGGGTACGGCCCGCCAGACCGACAAGGAGATGTATTTCTCCAAGGATGTTATGCGCGAGGAATGGCGCAAGATCTGGAGCAAGTCCTGGCTCTGGGCCGGCCATGTGAGCGACCTGCCCAAGCCCAACAGTTTCATGAAAGTGGATCGCGGGCCGGAATCCGTGCTCGTGGTGCGCAAGGAGGACGGCACCCTCAGCGCCGTATTCAATTTCTGCCAGCACCGCGGCGCGCAGCTCGTGCTGCAGGATTTCGGCGTGGCGAAGAAGTTCGTCTGCCCCTTCCACCGCTGGGAATTCGCCAATACCGGCGAATTGCTGAAGATCGAGGATCGCGAGACGTTCCGCGCCGAAGCTTTGTGCAACAATCTCGATATCCCGAAAGTGCGGGTCGAGACCTGGCGCGGCTGGATCTTCATCAATTTCGACAAGGATGCGGTGTCGCTGGAGGAATTCCTCGGCCCCGAGATTCCGGAACGGGCGCAAGCCTATGAGTTCGGCGATCTGGTCCGCATCCGCGATGCCGAGCAGGTCTGGCCCTGCAACTGGAAGACCGCGCGCGAGATCTTCCACGAAGGCTATCACGTGCAGGCCACCCATCCGCAATTCCGCCCGGCGGTGGACGCCTATCACGCGCAGATCGAGCTGTTCGACAGCGGCCACGCCTTCAGCGTGTTCCAGTTCATGAGCCCGTGCCCGCAATTCATCCACAATCTGCCCGACGAGATCGCGGAAGAGCACAAGATCTTCCTGCGCGAAGCCGGAGTGCCGGAAGCGGACTGGCCGCGAACCTGGCAGGAAGTGCCGGAAGCGCTGGTGGCGGCCAAGAAGGACAAGAAGATCCCGATCGATTATTCGCGCTTCACCGAGGGGCAGCTGATCGACGACTGGAACGCGGCGCTGTGGCCGTCGACCGAGATGTTCTTCCATCCCGAAGGCTATTTCGTGCAGCACTGGCTGCCCCATCCCAGCGATCCGGAGAAATGCATCTACCAGGTGCAGGTCTACGGCCTGCCGGGAATGACGGAACTGCCCTCCTTCATGGGGGTGGAGGATGCGGACCTGTCGGGCACCAAGACTCTGCCGCGCACCTATCTCGATCCGGAGGACATGGAAGGGCTCGGCCCGGTCATCAAGCAGGATCGCGCGATGGTCGAACGTCTCCAGCGCGCTCATCATTCGCAAGGTTTCGCCGGCGCGACCTATAGCGAGCAGGAAGCCCGCATCCGCCATTTCCACAATACCTATTTCCAGGAAATGGGCCGTGAGCCGCCGCGCTGAGGCGCGCCGGCCCCCCCCCGAGCAGCAGGAGGAGAGAGCTGTGAGCCACGATTACAACGTCCGGGAAATCGCCAGCGGCATGGGCTTTGTCGAGGGGCCGATCGTGCTGCCCGATGGATCGCTGCTGATCACGGACCTTACGAGCGGCTGGCTGCTGAAGATCGACCCGGAAACCGGCAAGGTGGAACAGCACACCTATACGGGTGGCGGGCCGAACGGCCTCGCGCTCGGGCCCGATGGAGCCTATTACGTCTGCAACAATGGCGGCTTCCCGTTCGGCAAGGCCGAAGACGGGACGAACGTGCCGTTGGGGCCAGACGCCACGGTGGCCGATCCGCGCCCGCCCTGCATTCAGCGCGTGACGCCGGAAGGCGAGGTGTCGATCCTCTACCAGGAATGCGGCGGCAACCCATTCTCTGCGCCGAACGATCTGGTGTTCGATGCGCATGGCGGGTTCTATTTCACCGATCTCGGCCATCCGCATGGCCGGCTGTGCGATCTGGGCGGGCTCTATTACGGCAAGGCGGATGGCAGCGGCGTCGTGGAACTGATCCATGATTCCGTGGCGATGACGCCGCTGACCCAGCCGAACGGCGTCGGCCTCTCGCCCGCCGGCGACCGCGTCTATGTGGCGGAGACGGTCACGGCGCGCGTCTGGGCCTGGGCGGTGGAAGGACCGGGCAAGCTCGCTTCGATGCCTGAACCGATCACCGGCAACGGCGCGAGCCTGATCTACGGTTATGAAGGCTTCACCATGTTCGACTCGCTCGCGGTCGATTCCGGCGGCTATGTCTGCGTCGGCACGCTGATCCGCGGCGGCATAAGCGTGTTGAAGCCCGATGGCGGACTGGAGGATTTCATTCCTCTGCCGGAATATGATCCCTTCGTAACCAATATATGTTTCGGCGGGCCGGACATGCGCACTGCCTATGTGACCGGCGCTGCGCAGGGTAAGGTCTGGGCGATGGACTGGCCGCGCGAGGGGCTGCGGCTGGCTTACTGAGCGGCTGATCGGGGCGCGCCCGGCGCGTCCCGGCAGCTTTCGGTCAGCCCGATGCCGGCGATGAAGAGGGAGACCCGGCGATCGACGATCTGGGGATCGGTATCCCCCTTGAGGCACCCGGAAATCGCTTGGATCTGAAAATCGTAGACCAGCAGGGCCAGTAAGGTGGCCCCGAGTTCTTGCGGATCTCCTTCGAAACGGATGCCCTCCTCGCGCCATTGATCGAACAGGGCAGCGAGCGCGTTTGCAGTCCTCAGTGCGGTGACGTCGTAGAAGTTCTTGGCCGTTTCCGGGCTTTTGAGGCTTTGGGTGATAGCGATGCGGGCGAGCGCCATCTTTTCGCGCTGCATGAATTTGTGGTGCAGGCGCTGGCCGATCTCGCGAAGCGCGGCCACCGGGGAAACCCGGGCCGCTCTCACATCGGCGACTATTCCGGCGCCTGACTCGGTTACTTCGCCGATCACGGCCATCAGCAAGCCTTCCTTATTGCCGAACAGCTTGTAGAGCGTCGCCAGCGATCCGCCGGCGCGCGCCACGACATCCGCAAGCGTGGTGTTTTCATATCCATCCTCGATGAACAGTGTGCAGGCTGCTTTGACGAAGCAATCCCGCCGTTTCTCGAGGCGATCGGTATGGCCTTCTCCCATGGCGCAACCCTTTGTCCTAAAACTCGTTGCACTTCGTGTAACAATCATTACACATAGGCGCCACACTTAATCCCATACATGCTTCACGAGATTCTCCTATGCGCCAGCTAGCGCTTCCGATGCTTCTTCTTCTCGCCGCATGCGGGGGTGGGGGTGAGCAGCAGCCGCCGCAGGCGATCCCTGTAACCGGGATCACCGTGCGCGCGGCGACGATCCCCAACGTTGTCGAATTGCCGGGCCGGGTCGAACCCGTCCGCACGGCCGAGGTTCGCGCGCGCGTCACCGGTATCCTGCAGCGGCGGCTGTATGAGGAAGGCTCCGATGTCGGGGAAGGCCAGCCGCTCTTCCTGATCGATCCGAGCGAACTGCGCGCCAGCTTCGCCCAGACCCAGGCCGCGCTGGCCCGCGCCCGCGCCACCGCGTCCAACGCCAATGCCGTGGTCGCGCGCTATCGCCCGCTGGTGAAGGAGAATGCGGTCAGCCAGCAGGAATTCGACGCGGCCGTCGCTGCGGCGCGCGAAGCGGATGCCAATGTCGCGCAGATCCGCGCGCAGGTGCAGGCCTCGGGCCTTCAGCTCGGTTATACCACCGTACGTTCGCCCATCGCCGGGCGTGCCAGCCGCGCGCAGGTGACCGAAGGCGCGCTGGTGAGCCAGACCGAAGCGACCCTCTTGACCAAGGTCGAGCAGCTGAGCCCGATCTACGTCACTTTTGCGCAATCCTCGCGCCGGCTGATGGATATCAGGCGCGGCATTCGCGACGGCAGCATCCTGCTGGGCAAGAACGAGCGCGTGGAAGTGCGCCTGTTCTTCGAGGATGGCACGCCCTATCCGATTCGCGGCTATATCGATTTCCTCGACTTCTCGGTGGACGAGAATACGGGGACGATCACCGTGCGCGCGGAATTCGCCAATCCGGACCGAATGCTGCTGCCGGGCGAATTCGTCCGCGCGCAGATCTTCCCCGGGCGGCGCAAGGGCGGGATCATGATCCCGCAGCGCGCGGTCGTCGTCTCGGACAAGGGCGGCACGGTCTTCGTGGTCGGCAAGGACGGCAAGGCGGAGGTCCGCCCGGTCCAGCTTGGCGAGATGATCGACGGCGCCTGGATCATCGAAAGCGGCCTGAAAACCGGCGATGTGGTAATCGCCAGCAATCTCCAGAAGGTCCAGCCCGGTGCGCCGGTCAAGGTCGTTCCGGCCAGGAAACCCGCCGTCAGGCAAGTTGCAAACGCGACCAGATAAGATGCTTTCACGGTATTTCATCGATCGACCGATCTTTGCCTGGGTGATCGCGCTCGGCATCCTGCTGGGCGGTCTCCTGGCGCTGCGCGCGCTGCCGATCGAACAATATCCCGAAGTCGCGCCGCCCTCGCTGACGATCACGATGACCTATCCGGGCGCCGACGCGGCGACGCTGGAGGAAAACGTCACCCAGGTCGTGGAGCAGCAGCTCAATGGGGTGGATGGATTCCTCTATATGGATTCCTCCAGCGCTTCGAGCGGCCAGGCGACGATTACGCTGACGTTCGAGGCCGGCACCGATATCGATATCGCGCAGACCGAAGTGCAGAACCGGCTGAGCACGGTGGAAGCCCGTCTGCCCGAGGAAGTGCGCCGCCAAGGCATCCAGGTCCGCCAGGCCAACACGAACTTCCTGATGATCGTGGCGCTCACCTCGAAGAGCGGAAGCACCTCGCAGACCGAGCTCGGCAGCATCGCCTCCGCCCAGGTGGTGGACGAGTTGCGCCGCGTAGCGGGTGTGGGCGACGTGATGCTGTTCGGGTCCGAATATGCGATGCGCGTCTGGCTCGATCCGGATCGGCTGGCTTCGTTCAACCTTTCGCCCAGCGCGGTGCTGACCGCGATCCGCGAACAAAACAGCCAGACGGCGGGCGGTGCGATCGGCGATCTGCCGCTGTCGGGCGGGCAGGAGCTGAACGCCTCGATCGTGACGCAGAGCCGCTTCTCGACCGTCAAGGAATTCGAGAACATCATCCTGCGCGCGGATACCGGTGGCGCGACCGTGCGGCTGGGCGATGTCGCGCGAGTGGAACTCGGCGCGCAGAACTACAGTTCGGGCACGACGTGGAACGGGCGCCCGATGGTCGGCATGGCGATTCAGCTCGGTACCGGAGCCAACCAACTCGAGACCGCAGCCGCGGTCAAGGCGCGGATGAATGAGATCGCGCCGACGCTCCCCTCCGATATCGATTGGGAAACGCCGTATGACAGCACGCCCTTCGTCGAAAGCTCGGTGGACGAGGTGGTGGTCACGCTGATCGAGGCGATGATCCTCGTCTTCGCGGTGATGTATCTCTTCCTCCAGAGCTGGCGCGCGACGCTGATCCCCGCGCTGGTCGTGCCGATCGCGCTTGCCGGCGCATGCCTCGGCCTGTGGATGTTCGGCTTTTCGATCAATGTGCTGTCGCTGTTCGGCATGGTGCTGGCGATCGGCATATTGGTCGACGATGCGATCGTGGTGATCGAGAATGTCGAGCGGATCATGCGCGAGGAAGGGCTTTCCCCGCTGGAAGCCACCCGCAAGGCGATGGACCAGATCACCGGGGCGATCGTGGGCATCACGCTGGTGCTGGCCGCCGTGTTCCTGCCGATGGCGTTCTTTCCGGGCTCCACAGGCGGGATCTATCGCCAGTTCTCGGTCACGCTGGCGATCTCGATCCTGTTCTCCGCCCTGATGGCGCTTACGCTTACGCCTGCGCTCTGCGCGGCTTTCCTGAAGCCGATCCACGATACACCCAAGGATGCCGAACCGTCGCAAGCGGCGGAGCCGCTGGAAGCTCCGGATGTGGGCCAGGATACGGGCTGGCGCGCGCGCGCCGGCGGGGCCCTGGCTCGGGTGCAGACGCAGCTCGACCGGTTCAACCGCTGGTTCAACCGCATGACGGAGCGCTACGCCCGCACCAATGACCGATTGCTCGCGCGCCCGCTGCGCGCCTTCGCAGCCTTTCTGGTGCTGGTCGTGATCACAGTGCTGCTGTTCTTCCGCCTGCCCACCGCCTTCCTCCCCACGGAGGACCAGGGTTTCCTGATCACCATCGTGCAGGCGCCACCCGGCGCTACGCGGCCGCGTACGGATGAAGCGATCAGGCCGGTCGAAGGCTATTGGCGCAAGCAGGACGCAGTGAAGAACGTCGTTGTCCTGCGCGGGTTCAATTTCTTCGGGCGCGGTCAGAACAACGCGATGATGTTCACCACGCTCAATCCCTGGGACGAGCGGACGGAAAAGGGCACTGATGCGACCTCGATGCTGATGGCCGGGATGGGTGAGTTCTCCAAGCTCGACAATGCGATGGTCTTCTCGATTCAGCCGCCGTCTATCCCGTCGCTCGGCACGGCCAGCGGCTTCACTTTCAAGCTGCAGGATCGCGGCGGGCTGGGACGCGAGGCGCTGATCGCAGCGCGCAACCAGATGCTCGGGATGGCGTCGCAGAGCAAGGTCCTGGCCAATCTGAGGCCTGAGGACCAGCAGCCCAGCCCCCAATTGAAAGTCGATGTCGACCGCGTTCTGGCGCGCGCGCTCGGCCTGTCTATCGCGGAGGTGAACGCCACGCTGTCGGTCAATTTCGGCTCGGCCTATGCCAATGATTTCAATCGTCAGGGTCGTGTTCTTCAGGTTCTGGTACAGGCCGATGCGCCCTATCGCATGACGCCGCAGGATGTGTTGGCGCTGCGCGTGCCCAACCAGGATGGCAAGCTCGTGCCGTTCAGCGCTTTCGCGAAGGCCAGCTGGACCAGCGCGCCGCCCGCTCTCGGCCGCTACAACGGCTATCCGTCGATGACGATCTCGGGCGAAGCGGCGCCGGGCGAATCCTCCGGCACGGCGATCGCGGAGATGGAAACGCTCGCCAAGCAGTTGCCGCAAGGCATCGGCTATGAATGGACGGCCTTGAGCTTCGAAGAGAAGCAGGCCGGGGGGCAGGTGCCCGCGCTGATGGCGCTGTCCGTGCTCGTGGTCTTCCTCGTGCTTGCCGCGCTGTATGAAAGCTGGTCCGTCCCCCTGTCGGTGCTGCTGATCGTCCCGATGGGCGTGCTGGGCGCGGTGCTGTTCTCGCTGCTCAGGGGATTGTCGGCCGACATCTACTTCAATGTCGGGCTGGTCGCGATCATCGGGCTGGCCGCGAAGAATGCGATCCTGATCGTGGAATTCGCGATCGAGGAGGAGGATCGCGGATTGTCGGTGCTGGAATCCGTCAAATCCGCCGCCAAGCTGCGCCTGCGGCCGATCATCATGACGTCGCTGGCCTTCATTCTCGGCATGGTCCCGTTGGTGATCGCCTCGGGCGCGGGCGCGGCCAGCCGCATCGCGGTGGGCACCGGCGTGATGGGCGGGATGATCGCGGCCACCGCGATCGGCATCTTCGTGATCCCGGTGCTCTATCTCCTCGTTCGCGAGAAGCTCAGCCGGGCCAAGCCGCACGCGGCCGGCCATATCGAAGGGCCGCAGGGAGGCCCGGCATGATGCGGCGGTTCCGTCTGATTGCTCTGGCGATGCCTCTCGCGCTCGGAGCGTGCATCAACATGGCGCCCAAGCATGAGCGGCCGGCGCTTTCGACCGAGCCCGCCTATGATCCGCGATACGAACCGGCGGGAACGGTCGATCCGGCAGCGCTCGCCTGGCAGGATTACTTCGCCGATCCGCGGCTGAAGGCCCTGATCGGCTCGGCGCTCGCCAACAATCGTGATCTCGCCGCCGCGACCGCGCGGATCGAGCAGGCGCGCGCGCAGTATCGGATCCAGGACAGCCAGCGCTTCCCGACCCCGGTGGCGAGCGGAGAGGCGAGCCGTACCCGCACGCCGGGCGACCAGACCTTCGGCGTGATGCCGTCCACGCAGGATCGCTTCTCCGTCGGCATTGGGGTGACGTCTTTCGAGCTCGATTTCTGGGGTCGGCTGGCGAACCTCTCCGAGGCAGCCCGCGCGGAATATCTTGCGACGATCGCGGCGCAGCGGGCCTTCCGGCTCTCGCTGATATCCGACGTGGCGGAGACTTATCTCGCCCTCATCGAAGCGGAAGAACAGATCGCGCTGGCCGAGGCGACCACGCGCAGCCGCGAGGAAGGCCTCAGGATCGCCAAGCTGCGGCTGGACGCCGGCGTGACTTCGGCGCTGCCCTATCGCCAGGCCGAAACGCTCTTGACCCAGGCGCAGAGCCAATTGGAAGCGCAGCGGCTGGAAGCGGCGCGGACGAGCAATCTGCTGGTCGTGCTGGTTGGCGGGCGCATGCCTGCCGATCTGCCGCCCGGTGATCCGCTGGCGGACCAGCGGCTGGCGGAGGATCTCGACGCCGGGCTGCCGTCGCGCCTGCTGCTCGCCCGGCCGGACATCATCGCGGCGGAAGAGCGGTTGCGCGGCGCGCGCGCGAATATCGGCGCGGCGCGTGCGGCCTTCTTCCCCACCATCTCGCTCACCGGCACGTTCGGCTTCGCGTCCACCGCGCTCGACCGGCTGTTCAACGGGTCCAACAAGAGCTGGAGCTATGGCGGGGCGCTCAGCCTGCCGATCTTCGACTGGGGTGCGCGGGAAGCCGATCTCGATCGCGCCAAGGCGCTGAAGGACGAAGCGGTCGCGAACTACGATTCCACCGTGCAGCAGGCCTTCCGCGAAGTGTCGGACGCGCTGGCGGGGCGGCGCTGGCTGGCGGACCAGGTGGCCACGCTCACCCGCGCGGTCGCCGCGCAGGAGAAGATCGCCCATCTGGCGCGCCTGCGCTATCGCGAAGGCGTGGCCGATTATCTCGAAGTGCTGGATGCGGAACGCAACCTGTTCACCGCGCAGCAGAGCCTGCTCGATGTAAGGCGAGCGAAGTTCCAGAACGCGGTCAGCCTCTATGCCGCGCTCGGCGGGGATGAATTGAGCAAATAATCGTCATTGCGAGCGGAGCGAAGCAATCGAGAGCTCAATGTGCGGTGCTCTGGATTGCTTCGTCGCTTCGCTCCTCGCAATGACGCTTTTCATGCGCTTTCCATTACGGGAACGATGCGATACGCCTTGTGAAACAGGAGAGGATCGCAGGCGGATGTTTTCCCTCGCAGGCAGGTGTGCGGTGGTTACTGGCGGCGGGCGCGGCATCGGTCGCGGCATCAGCACAGCGATGGCGAAAGCGGGCGCGCGTGTGGTGGTGTCCGGGCGCAATCCCGAGCCGCTCGCCGAGACGGTGGAGGAGATCGCCAAGGCCGGAGGGCGTGCCCTGGCGGTACCCTGCGACATCACTAGCCATGCCGATATCGCCACGCTCGTCGCCCGGGCGGAGCAGGAATACGGCTATATCGATGCCTGGGTGAACAATGCGGGCAGCGCCAGCCCGTCGGACAACGGCCCGTTGCTGGAACTGGACGAAGGCCAGTGGGACCGGGTGGTCGATCTCAATCTCAAATGGACCTTCTTCGCGGCGCAGGCTGCCGCCAGAGCGATGACCAGGGGAGGCTCGATCATCAATATCACCTCGCGTTCCGGTTCACAGCCTTGCCCTATGACCGGCCAGTACGGTGCCGCCAAGGCCGGGGTGGAAAGCCTGACCGCGACGATGGCGGTGGAATGGGGCCATCTCGGCATCCGGGTGAACGCGATCGCGCCGGGCGTCGTGCTGACCGAAGGCGTTCCGACCATGGCTTCGGAAAGCCGCCGGAAACGCCAGGTGGAGACAGTGCCTCTCCAGCGGCTGGGCACGCCCGACGATATCGGCCCGCTGGCCGTCTATTTCGCGAGCGATGAAGCATCCTGGATATCAGGCACGGTGGTCCAGGCGACCGGAGGCAGCCGCATCCCGATCGGTCTTCTGGCCTATCTGCGGCGCATGAATGCGGACGTGACCGCATGAGGTTCGGTTGGACGGACGAGCAGCGCGCTTTCCGCCAGCGGCTGCGCGATCATCTCGCCGCACATCTTCCGCCCGATTGGGAGGAGATGGCGGACGGGCCCGGATCGGACGACCAGACGGAGTTCTCCCGTCGCTTCTGCAAGGGGCTGGCCGAAGTGGGTCTGCTGACGCCGCATTGGCCAAAGGAATGGGGTGGGCAGGGGCTCGATCCCTGGTCGCAGCAGATTCTGGCCGAAGAGATGTGGATGGCGGGCGAGCCGCGCGGGCCACAATACATGAACGTCAACTGGATCGGCCCCGCGCTGATGCGCTTCGGCACGGAGGACCAGCGCAGCCGCTACCTGCCGCCCATCGCGGCGGGCGATGCGATCTGGTGCCAGGGCTTTTCCGAACCCGGTGCGGGATCGGATCTCGCCGCGCTGCGCACGCGAGCGGAACGGGACGGGGGCCTCTACCGGATCAACGGGCAGAAGATTTGGACGTCCTACGCAGGCCATGCTGAAAACTGCTTCCTGCTGGCGCGCACCAGTCCCGACCGCAAGACCGGCATATCGATCCTGATCGTGCCGATGGACACGCCCGGCATCACCGTGCGGCCCATTCCGAGCCTGGTGGGAGAGGGGGACATCCACGAGATGTTCTTCGACGATGTGGAAATCCCGATCACCGCCCGCTTCGGGGAGGAAGGGCAAGCCTGGGGTATCATCGCGCAGGCGCTGGCGAATGAGCGGCTGGGCATTCCGCGCTACGCCCTGGCGCGCAAGAGCCTGGACCGTGCCGTGGCGATTCTGCGTGAGAGTGGATGTTTCGCGGGCGATTTCGTGCAGGTCCGCGCGGCCCAGGCGGCATCGGCCTGCGAGATCGCCCGGATGCAGGTCTATGCCTGCGTGGACCGGCGCGCACGGGGGCAGGATCTCGGCCCGGAAAGCAGTTCGGCTCGGCTTGCGACCGTGATGGCCGAGCGCGCGGCGGGCGAGTTCATCGTGGAGTTCCTGCCCGAAGCGTTGGGCGAGGGGCATCCGCTGCTGAAAGCCCATCACCAGCGCGCCATCGTGGCCGGGATCGCTTCGGGCGCGGCGGAGATTCAGATGAACATCATCGCCAGCGACGTGCTCGGCCTGCCCCGGGAGCCGCGCTGATGGATTTCGCCCTCACCGACGATCAGGCGCAGGTGCTCGACGCGATCGAGGCGCTGGCGCGGCCTTATGCCGATGTGCCGGCGGAAAGCCATGGCTTCCATCTCTATGGTGCGGAACTCGACCTCGCATTGGAGGAAGCCGGTTTCCTCGATGTCGCGGCGGAAGAGGAGCTTGGGCCGATCACGGCGGTGCTGGCGATCGATGCGATCGCTGCCTTGCCGTTCTGTACCGAATTCGCCGCGTCCGCGCTGCTGCGGCCGCTGCTCCCGCCCGACCTGCCGCGTCCGCTCTGCCTGATCGATGCGCGGGACGGTGCACGCCCGGTGCGCTTCCTGAGCGTTGCGGCCAATGCGCTGATCCTGGACGGGGAGGAAGTGCGCGCTGTCCCGGTCGATGCCGGGATGGTCGCACCGGTCGACAGCCTGTTCGCCTATCCGATGGGGCGTTTCCGCGACGGGCGATTGCCGCGCGGCGGGCGGATCGGCGTTGCCGCGCCGGATCTGCGGCGGCTGTGGCGCGTCGCGCTGGCCGCCGAAATGGGCGGACTGCTGAAAGGTGCTCTCGACAGCACGATTCGCCATGTCAGCGAACGCCAGCAGTTCGGCCGGCCGCTGGGCGCGTTCCAGGCGGTCCGGCATCGGCTGGCGGAAGCATCGGTGAAAATCGAAGGTACGCGCCTGCTTGCGCGGCGGGCGGCGTTGACGGGGCTGGCCGAAGATGCCGCCCTTGCGGCCTTCCATGCGCAGGACAGTGCGGCAGGCATCATCTATGATCTGCACCAGTTCCTGGGTGCGATGGGCGTGACGCTGGAGCATCCGCTCCATTTCTGGACCTATCGCGCCAAGGCGCTGCTGTCCGAGCTGGGTGGACGCGCGGCCCATGTCGGCGAAGCGGTTGTGCAGTTATGTCCTTGAGACGTGTAGCCTCGATCCGTCGCCCCGGCTTGACCCCGGGGCCCCGCTTATCTTCGCCGAGGTCGCCAAGAAAAGCGGGATTCCGGGTCAAGCCCGGGATGACGAGGAAAAATATACGTGTTCAAAAGGGATAGGCCCCAAGTGATTATGGCGGAGTAGAAACATGGACACCGACACGGCCCTTCGCACGATCGACGATCTGCCGCTGATCGACATGCACGATCCGGCCTTCCTGACCGATCCGCATGCCGTGCTGCGCCCCTTGCAGCGCGAATGGCCTCTCGTGCGCAGCCGGCGCGGGATCGAAGTGATCCGTTATGACTGGAACGTCGAACTCTATGCCGATCGCCGGTTCGACACGCCCGGCGTGGAGGATTTCATTTCCAAGGGCGTGCCGCCGATGTTTCGCGCCTTCCTGGAACATGGCTTTCTGCTGGGCTTCCACGGCGAAAGGCACGATCTGATCCGACGCGTATTGCAGAAGGGCTTCTCCATCCGCCGGATCGATGAGCAGCGCGACCTGATGCGCAGCGTGGCCGAAGAACTGGTCGATCGCTTTATCGACCGGGACGAAGTGGATTTCGTCAGCGAATTCACCCAGCGTTTCCCGGTGATCACGCTCTGCCGCCTGCTTGGCGTGCCGAAGGAGGATATTCCGCGATTCCACGAGGCGGCCGTTACCCTGCATCTTATGGGCGCCGTGCCGATCGCGCCGGGCTTCCCGCAGATCGAGGAAGCGCTGAGCGTGCTGTACGGTTACGTCGCCGATCTCGTCGCGCGGCGCAGGCGGGAACCGGCGGAGGATTTCATCAGCGCGCTGATCGAGGCGGAAGCGACCGAAGGCAGGCTGACCGAGGAGGAGCTGAGCTGGAACGTCGCCAATCTTCTCTTCGCGGGGCAGGACACGACGCGTTTCCAGCTCGCCTCGGTCGTTTCCGCGATCCTCGGTGAGCCGGGCGATGTGTGGAGCCGGCTTGCGGCGGAGCCCGACCTGATCCCGCGCGCGATTTCCGAAGGCGTCCGCCTGCATCCCGCCGCCCAGTGGAATTCCCGCCGCGCTCTGGAGGATGCCGAATATCGCGGATTCCGTTTCGCGAAGGGACAATGGGTGTTTCTCAACAATATGGCGGGCGGCCGCGATCCGCAGCATTTCGCCGAACCGGACCGGTTCGATCTGGCGCGCAGCGAACGGTTCGAGACCCCTTTCGGCCGGGGTCTGCATCATTGCCTGGGCCAGATGCTCGCAAAACGCGGCATGGAAGAGGCGCTGTTCGTGCTGACACAGCGGCTGGCGGATGTGCGGATGCCGGAAGCGGCGGAATGGGTCAGGCCCACCTCGATGATCGGCGGGCCCGAAGCCATGCCGCTGTCCTTCAGGCCGCGCTGAGCCTAGCCGAAGGCGTCCCCCAGGGGATGTTCGCCGTCGCTCCTGATGCGGGTCAGCGAGATGTACTCCATGCGCCACGCGCCGTCCTCGAACCGATAGCGATCCTCGTAATGGCCGTATCCCTTCAGGGAACGACCTTCATGGCTGATATAGTCGAATAGCGGCCAGATGCCGGTGCCGGTTTCCGGCCCGGTCACCTCGATGATCGGCTCCCCGCCGAGGTGGAAGGTTGTCCATTCCTGCAGCAGGCCGGAATAGAGGTTTTCGACGATCAGGTCGCGGCCCTGGAAAGTGGCGGGATCGCCTTGTGCAATCGCTTCCTCGATAGGGGGAAGCGAACTCATGGGCTCCCCGTTCGTGATGTCCCTTTCCCCCCGGAAATCGGCGAAAGCGTCTTTCGTGAACACTTCCTTCAGATCGTCCCACCGCTTCTTGTCCATGAAATGCCAGTATTTCGCCTTGCAGGTCCGAATGCCGTGCACGGCCAGCAGGATCTCGTGAGGTTGCATGTCCATGATATTTCGCCTCTCCTTTATGCGCCCGATGAAGCGACAGATCGAGCCTCGCTGTCAATGGGCGGTCTCGCTTGGCGTCGAACTCCGTGTACCGACCGATAGAGCGCCGGCAGCACCAGCAAGGTCAGGAGCGTGGAGGACACCACCCCGCCGATCACCACGCTCGCCAGCGGCCGCTGCACTTCCGCGCCGGCGCCGACATTGAAAGCCATGGGCACGAAGCCGAGACTGGCTACCAGCGCGGTCATCAGCACGGGCCGCAGGCGGGTGAGCGCGCCTTCCCTGATCGCTTCGTTCAGCGCGCGTCCTTCCTGCGCCAGGCCGCGGATGAAGCTCAGCATCACCACCCCGTTCAGCACCGCCACGCCCGACAGCGCGATGAAGCCGACGCCGGCCGAGATCGACAGCGGCATGCCCCGGATCAGCAGCGCAGCCACCCCGCCGGTCAGCGCCAAAGGCACGCCGGAAAAAACGATCGCGGCGTCCCGGACGGATCGGAACAGAGCGAAGAGCAGGCCGAAGATCAGCAGCAAGGCGGCCGGCACCACCAGTTGCAGGCGCTCGGCGGCAGAGATCAGCTGTTCGAACGTCCCGCCATAGCCGATCCAGTACCCCGCCGGCAGCATGACCTGGCTGTCCACCTGGGTGCGCACGTCCTCGATGAAGGAGCCGAGATCGCGCCCACGCACATTGGCGGTCACCACCACCCGGCGCTTGCCGTCCTCGCGGCTTACCTGGTTGGGGCCGATCACGGTTTCCACCTTGGCGACTTCGGCCAGCGGAACGAAGCCCATCGGGCTGGCCGGATCGGCGCCGGTCCCTAGCGGGATGCGCAGCCGGCCGATCTCGTCCGCCCGCGTGCGGATATCTTCCGGCAGGCGGACGACGACCGGGAAGCGCCGGTCGCCTTCGAAGATCTCGCCTGCTTCCGTGCCCCCGATGGAGATGGCGACCACCTTCTGCACGTCCCCCACGCTGAGGCCGAGGCGAGCGAGCGCGGCGCGGTCGGGCGTGATCTGGAGGACGGGCAGGCCGGTCACCTGCTCCACGCTCACATCCTGTGCCCCGTCGATCCGGCCGACGACGCCGGCGATCTCCTCGCCCAGTCCGTGCAACTCGTCGATATCGTCGCCGAAAACCTTGATCGCCACATCGGCGCGCACGCCGGACAGCAGCTCGTTGAAGCGCATCTGGATCGGCTGGGTGAATTCGTAATTATTGCCGGGAATGCCTTCCGCCGCCTTCTGCATCTCGCGCACGAGCTGGGCCTTGGGCTTGCGCGGATCGGGCCAGTCGTCGCGGTCCTTCAGCAGGACAAAAGTGTCCGCCACGGAGGGCGGCATGGGATCGGTCGCGATTTCGGCCGTGCCGATCTTGGCGACGATCCGCTCCACCTCGGGGAATTTGGCGAGGCGCTGTTCCAGCACGCGCTGCATCGCTGTGGCCTGCGTCAGGCTGGTGCCGGGAATGCGCAGGGCGTGGAGCGCGATGTCGCCTTCATCCAGGCTCGGCACGAATTCAGAGCCCATGCGGCTGGCGGCGAGGCCGGACAGCGCGACGAGAGCCAGTGCCCCGATCACTACGCGCTTGCGATGCTTGAGCGTCCGATCGAGCGCGGGGGCATAGAGCGCGCGCGCCTTCAGCATCACGCGGCTTTCCTTTTCCTCCACACGGCCTGTCACGAACAGCGCGATCGCCGCCGGCACGAAGCTGAGCGAAAGGATCAGCGCGGCCGTCAGCGCCATCACCACGGTGATCGCCATCGGGTGGAACATCTTTCCTTCGACGCCCGTCAGCGCGAAGATCGGGACATAGACCAGGGCGATGATCAGCACGCCGAAGAGCGACGGGCGGATGACTTCGGACGTCGCCGTAGCGGCGAGCGCGAAGCGTTCGTCCCGGTCGAGCAGGCGGTCCAGGCGATGCTGCGCTTCCCCGAACCGGCGCAGGCAGTTCTCCACGATGATGACCGCGCCGTCGACGATCAGCCCGAAATCGAGCGCGCCGAGGCTCATCAGATTGCCCGAGACGCCCGCGCGCAGCATGCCGGTGATGGTCATCAGCATGGTGATCGGGATCACGGCGGCCGTGATCAGCGCCGCGCGGATATTGCCGAGCAGCAGGAACAGCACGACGATGACGAGCAGTGCGCCTTCGAGCAGGTTCTTCTCGACGGTCCGGATCGCGCGTTCGACAAGGTCCGTGCGGTCATAGATCGGCGTCGCGATCACGCCGGGAGGCAGGGCCCTGGCCGCTTCTTCCAGTCGCTGCGCGGCCGCGCGGGCGACGATGCGGCTGTTCTCGCCCGCCAGCATGAAGACGGTGCCTAGCACCACTTCCTGCCCGTTCTCCGTGGCGGCGCCGGTGCGCAATTCCTCGCCCATGCCGACGTCCGCGACATCTGCCACGCGGATCGGGACGCCGCCCCGATTGCTGACGATGATGGATTTGAGGTCATCCAACCCCGCCGCCTGTCCCGGCACGCGCACCAGCACCTGTTCGCCATAGCGTTCGAGATGGCCCGCGCCGACATTGGCGTTGTTACGCCCCAGCGCATCCACTACTGCATCCAGCGGCAGGCCGTAGGCAGCGAGCCTGCTGGGCAGCGGCATGACGTGGTATTGCCGTTCGAACCCGCCGATGCTGTTGACTTCGGTGACGCCCGGCGTGTTGCGCAATTGCGGGCGGATCACCCAGTCCTGCAGCGTGCGCAGGTCTTCGCTCGAATAGGGTGAGTCATCGGCCTTCTTCGCGCCGGGCTTCGCTTCCAGCGTGTACATGAAGATCTCGCCGAGGCCCGTGGCGATCGGTCCCATTTCGGGCGTGATCCCTTCGGGCAATTGCTCGCGCGCGGTCTGGATGCGCTCGTTCACCAGCTGGCGGGCGAAATAGATGTCGGTCCCGTCCTCGAACACGACCGTCACCTGGCTGAGGCCGTAGCGCGAGAGCGAGCGGGTATATTGAAGGCCGGGCAGGCCGGCGATGGCCGTCTCCACCGGGATCGTCACGCGTTGTTCGGCTTCCAGCGGGGAATAGCCGGGTGCGGCGCTGTTGATCTGGACCTGGACGTTGGTGATGTCCGGCGTCGCATCGATCGGCAGGCGCTGGAAGGACCAGCCGCCGATGGCGCAGAACAGCGCGACCGCACCCAGGACGCTCCAGCGATAGCGGATCGCCGCCGCGATGATGCGTTCCAGCAGGGGAGCTTTCGCCTCAGTGGTCATGGGCGGCTCCCGATTTCTCGATATCCGCGCGGACGAGGAATGCGCCATCGGTCACGTAATCTGTGCCGGGTTCGAGCCCGCCCAGGACCTCGGTCCATTCCGGCGTGCGGCGCCCGATGGTGAGCATGCGCACTTCGTAGGTGTTTCCGACCTTGGCGTAGATCACTTCGAAGGTCCGGAAGCGTTGGATCGCCTTTGTCTTCACCGCCAGCGGCACTGGCGTGGAAGAGATGGTGAACGCCCCTTCCACGCCCATGCCGGGGCGGAACAGCCGCGCGGCGTTGGCCGGCAGGTGGACATGGGCGAGCAGCGTCTGGCTGGCGATATCGGCGGTAGGCAGGATCGCTTCGACATCGGCTTCCACCCGCGCCAGGCCCGAAAGACTGCGCAATACGACCTTCTGACCGGGCGCGATCCGTTCGGCATCGCGCGGATAGACGAAGAATTCGGCATGGAGACTGGTGGGATCGGCCACCGTGAAGATCGCGCGATCGCCGGTCACGTCGCCCACATTGGCGTTCTTGGCCACGATGATCCCGCTGATCGGGGCGGGCACGGCATAGGTCCGGAGCGAGTAGGAGGATTCCACCCGCGCCATCGTCTGGCCCTTGGTCACCGTGTCGCCGAGCTTTCCGCCGAGCCACATGATCTGGCCGGGCAGGCGCGCGCGGACATCGGCCTTGCCTTCGGGCGTGATCTCGATTCGGCCGGACATGTCGACCAGATCGTCGATCGTGGCGGGGCCCGCGCGTTCGGTCACGATCCCGCCGGCCTTCGCGGCATCCGTCGCGATGGTGGTGCGCCCTTCATAGGAGGCGTAGCGCCATCCATGCGCCTTGCCGCTCGCCGTCGCGCTGACGGACACGTCGAAGGAATGCGGTTCGGACACCACGCCGGAACCGCGCAGATAGTCCGCCTCGGGCCGGAAGGTGAAGCGATCGACCTTGCCCCCCAGGCGCGTGAGGGCGATGGACAGGCGCACCTCGCGCGGGGCGATCGGCTTGCCGTCGCGATAGGGATAGACGCGGTATTCCGGTTCCACGCCGTCTTCGAAGATGGTGACTTCGAGCGCGAATTCGCCATCGCGCAGCATCCGGCCGCCATGAGGCCCGCGTTCGGCCTCGGCATGCGAGTGGGATGCCGTGTTCCCGCCGCAGCCGGGCAGCAGCGTCAGCGCCAGCAGGGCGCCGGCAAGAAGAAAGGTGAGTTTCATGGGCGGGTCTCCGCGGCAGCGGTGATCAGGGAAAGGTGGCGGCCGGTCAGGCGATCCAGCCGCGCGCCTTCGAGATGGAAGCGGCGCAGGAGATCGATCCGGCGCATCCGCGCGTCGATCACGGCCTGCTGGGCCTGCGAGAGTTCGAGATAGGTGAAAGCGAAGCCCCCGCGATTGTATCCCGCGCGGACCATCTCCACGACGCGGCGTGCATTGGGCAGGATCTCGCGGTCGATCCACGCGATCTCGCTGGAGGTGGTGCTGCGGCTCGCTTCCAGCCGCGCGATCGCGCGATCCTGTTCGATCCGGGCCACGGCGAGGTCGGCTTCCGCCGCCGTTTGCTCGGCCCGGGCGCGCTCCACATTGGCGCGGTTTGCCGATCGCGTGCCGAGCGGGATCGACCCGCCGACCATCAGCGCGACGTCGTTATTGTCGGAGAAGTGCCGCACGCCCGCGCGTAATGTGGGGTCGGGCGCGCCTTTGCTTTCCTCCAGCCTGATCCGCGCTTTGGCTGCATCGCGTTCCGCCGCGATCAGGGCGAGGTCGGGTGTCCGACCGGACGGCAAGGGTTGTGACGCGGTAGCAAGATCACCGGGTTCGAGCGTGAAATCCGCTGACCCGGACCACCAGCTGGCCAGCGTCGCGCGGGCATTGGCGGCGACGAATTGCGCTTGGTCCCGCGCGATCCGGGCCTGCGTGACGGAACCGTTCGCCCGTTCGCCGGCGAACAGCGGATCGACCGCGGCACTCACGCGGCGGGAGACTTCCCCTTGCGTGCGTCGGGCGAGCGCGAGCTGTTCCTCCGCCACGCTGACGGCAGCTTCGGCGGCAACCGCCTCGGCCCAGGCGGACTGGACCTTTTCCAAGAGGTCGAGCGTGCGCAGGCGGCCGCGTTGCACGGTCACTCCGCGTTCGCTCTCGGCAGCCGCGATGCGCGCCTGCCGCTTGCTTCCGCGCTCCCAGACCCGTTCGTACCAGGTGGTGGTCTGCGTCGCGTCGACGGCGGAATAGGGGCCGGTGCCGGCGAAGTCCTCGATATCGACGCCGATGGACGGACGCGGGCGAATTTGCGCCTGGCGGATGGACGCGTCCGATGCGGCAATGCGGGCATCGCTGGCGGCAAGGGTGGGGTCGGCGGATGCGCTCAACGCCAGCACATCGGCCAGTGTCAGCGGTCTTGCATCGACGGTTCGCGGTGCGACAAGCATGCAGCCCAGAACCAATGCGGCGAGTGCACGCGAATATCCGTGCGCAAGGAAAATCGAAAACATGAGATGGCCTCGCGGTCAGGCGTGGAGAACCATCGCGCTGCCGGATAATCACCGGACGGCGCGGATCAGGCGCTGAGCGGGAAGGTCCTTGGAGGCCGGTCGAGCCGGTCGGTGGTCTCGCCGGCGTGGCTGAAATCCGCCGGAGGCAGTAGGCGCATGGCGACAGGAGCGGACATCGGGAGGGCCGCAGGGGTGGCGATCAGGCCGGTGCCGCTGTCGAAATGATGGTGGTGGTGTCCGGCGGTGGAATCGCCATCGCCGGCCCCGTCATCGGAGCCGTGCCGCCGATCGTGATCCGCTTCGGAATACTCGCTGAAGATCAGGTGGGCATGGGCCTTGGCGGCGCCCGGCGCATGTTGCAGCCGGTCCAGCGCTTGGGACAAGGCAACACCGGAAAAGATGAGCGCCAGCGCGACGCAAAGCATCGCGATCCGTCGCATCGACCAGGATTGTCTCGGGCCCATGGGACCAGTCTACGGCTTGTGCCGGCCGGTAACAAGCGGCTCAATGCTTCGTCTGCGTCATCCGGTCCACGAAGGCGATGCCGAGTGCGGAGAGGATAAAGATGCTGTGGATGATCGTCTGCCACATCACGCCTTCGCTGGTCACGCGGGCGGTCTCCATCCCGATCTGGCTGGCTTCGATGAAAGTGCGCAGCAGGTGGATCGAGGAGATGCCGATGATCGCCATCGCCAGCTTGACCTTGAGGATGCCGGCATTGACGTGGCTCAGCCATTCCGGCTGGTCCGGATGGCCCTGGAGGCCGAGCCGGGAGACGAAGGTTTCATACCCGCCGACGATGACCATTACGAGCAGGTTGGAAATCATCACCACGTCGATCAGGCCGAGCACGACGAGCATGATCTGCTGTTCGCCGAATTCGGCGGCATGGCTGACCAGATGGACCAGTTCCTTCAGGAACAGGAACACATAGACGCACTGCGCCACGATCAATCCCAGATATAGCGGCAGCTGCAGCCAGCGGGAGCTGAAGATGAGGAAGGGAAGGGGGCGGAGTGAAGAAGCCGAATCTTGCTGGTCCATGAGCACTTTCTAGCGAGGAAGCGGCTTCCTTTCCACCCGGTTGGAGCTTGTTCCGCTTAACGTGAAGCCTGCTCCCGCTCGACATCAACGGATGTCTCTATCCAAAACAGGACAGGCTCCCTTCCTCGATCGAGCGCCGGCGCGGTGCACACTAACCGTACGATACAATCCGTGCATGATTTCCTTGAAGTGGTTCCGTCAGGCTGCAATCCTTGATCCCGATAAGACCGCATGAAACGGGAGACGGAGATGAATCGCACGGAATGGCGTAACCAGGTTGTCGAGGCTGCGCTCGATCCCGATCTCCCGATCATCGATGCGCACCACCATATCTGGACGGCGTCTCCGGCAGAGCCGTGGGAGCCTTACGGGCCGGAGGAACTGATCGCGGACAAGTCCAGATCCGGCCATAATGTGATCGGCACGGTCTATGTCGATTCCCATGCGAATTATGCGGATAGCGGGCCGGAGCATCTGCGCGTGGTGGGTGAAACGGAATTCGCCGGCTCGCTGGGCGACGAATGCGCGGCGCGGGGTGGCGGCGCAGCGGGCGTCTGCGCGGGTGTCGTCACTCATGCCGATCTGACATTGGGCGCGGAAGTGGGTGAAGTGCTCGACGCTCATCTCGCGACTTCCGCGCGTTTCCGCGGCATCCGGCATATGACCGCGATCGACAAGGATCTGCCGCCCGTCTACGGCGCGACCGAGTTCGGAATCATGGGCCGTCCGGAATTCCGGGCCGGTTTCGCGGAACTGGCGCGCCGCGGGCTCAGTTTCGATGCCTGGCTGTTCCATCCGCAACTGCCGGAACTCATCGATCTCGCCCGTGCGTTTCCGGATGCGAACATCGTGCTCGACCATACGGGTGGGCCGATCGGCGTGGGACGCTTCGCCAAGGACCGCAAGATGGCCTTCGCCGGCTGGAAGCGCGACATGGCCGAACTGGCCAAATGCGGAAACGTGTCAGTCAAGCTGGGCGGGCTCAACATGTCCTATTCGGCGATGGACGCGACCGATGCGGCCAAGCCGAACAGTTCGCAGAAGACCGCCGATCTTCAGCGGGGCCATATCCTGACCGCGATCGATCTATTCGGTCCGGACCGCTGCATGTTCGAAAGCAACTTCCCGGTCGATATGCGTTCGATTTCCTATGATCTCGTCTGGAACAGCTTCAAGCGCATGGTGGAGGATTTCTCGTCTGAAGACCGCAAGGCTCTGTTCGCGAGTACGGCTAAACGGGTTTATCGTCTCTCTCTATCCATCTGATCCTGCGGAAAGGAGAATGCATGGCCACTGTCGTCATTGCCGGGGCAAGCCGGGGCATCGGTCTTTCGCTGGTCAAGGCCTATGCTGGCGACGGCGACACTGTTTTCGCCCTGTGTCGTGATCCAGCAAGCGCGGAAAAGCTCGCGAGCTTCGCCCGAGGCAAGGACAATGTCCGGCTGGTGGCGATGGACATGGCCGATGGCGCTTCGATCGACAGTGCGGCCGCGGAGATCGCCAGCGCCCCGGTTGACCTCCTGATCAACGTTGCCGGCATCTTCCGCAAGGAGAGTGGCCCGGAAGACAGGAATTTCGACGGCTGGCGGGAATCCTTCGAGGTCATGACCATCGGGCCTTTCCGCATGACCCAGGCTCTCCTGCCCAATCTGGAGCAGGCGAAGGGCAAGGTCATCAGCCTGACCAGCCAGATAGGTGCGTCGACCTGGCCGGTGGGCGCGATGTATTCCTACGGCGCCGCCAAAGCAGCGCTCAACCGCGTGATGAAAAGCCTCTCGATTGATCTTAAGCCGCGCGGCATTGCCGTGGCGGTAGTCCATCCGGGCTACGTCCAGACCGACATGGGCGGTTCCGGTGCGGATATCACACCGGAAGAGAGCGCGGACGGCATCCGGCGGGTGGCTCGCATGCTGTCCTTGGAGACGACCGGCAGCTTCGTGAAATGGAATGGTAAGCCGCATCCCTGGTGAGTTGCGGTCTCTGCAGCCGGCTTTCCGGCAAGTAAAATCCGGCCGTCTGCAATCGCCAGATAGTTCTTTTGTTATCCAACCTTAGTCGTTTTCATCTTCAAAAATGTCCGAAATGGTCATTTTTGAGTTGTTTTCTTGCCGTGATAAGATATGGGCGCCCTTTATCGGGGAACCGCTCCCGGCGGAGCGTGTTCAGAACGAACCATCCGAGCACTAGGGGGTCATGTGACAATTAACGACAACGAGGTGAACGAAGCGCTTATCACCCTGACATCGGATATCGTCGCTGCGCATGTCGCGAATAATGATGTCGGGATCGCCGAGCTTCCGGCGCTGATCCAGAGCGTCTATGGTGCGCTGTCCTCGCTGGGCAAGGTAACGGTCCAGGAAGATGGCCGGCCCGAACCCGCCGTCTCGGTGCGCGCCTCGGTCAAGCCGGATTACATCATATGTCTGGAAGACGGCAAGAAGCTGAAGATGCTCAGGCGCCATCTGATGACGCGCTACAATATGACGCCGGAAGCATACCGCCAGCGCTGGAATCTTCCCCCTGATTATCCGATGGTCGCACCGAACTATGCGGAAAAGCGTAGCGAACTGGCCAAGAAGATCGGCCTTGGCCGCAAGTCGGGCTATCGTCGCGGCCGACGCAAGGCAGCGCCGAAGGCCTGATCAACGACCGCGCGAAGGGTGCTCGCTAGAGGCCGAGAACCTTCGCCAGTTTCCCGTCGCCGTTCCGCTTGTGGAACCAGCCCGGATACTGCGCGGGCGGGACGGATATGGCGTCTAGCAGTTCTGTCTCGTCAGCCGTGAGCACGATGTCTCCGGCAGCCAGCGTGGAGGCGAGCTGTTCCGGCTTCGATGCGCCCAGCAACACGCTCGTCACCGCCTGCCGCGACAAGAGCCAGGCGATAGCGATCTGAGCCACGGTAGCGCCATGCGCCTGCGCGATCGGCGTCATCACGTCGATAATGTCGTAGGCGCGATCCTTGTCGAGCGGGACCGTATCGAAGCTCAGCCCGCGCGCATCCGCTTCCAGGCCGTCACGACGATATTTCCCGGACAGAAAGCCGCCTGCCAGCGGGCTCCACACGGTCAGGCCGAGACCGAAATCGCGCATCATCGGTATGATTTCGTGTTCGACGTCGCGGCCCGCCAGCGAATAATAGCACTGGCCATGCGTGAACGGGGCGAGGCCATTGGCCTTCATGAACTGCATCGCGGATGCGACTTTCCAGGCGGACCAGTTGGAGAAGCCCAGATAGCGGACCTTGCCCGCGCGCACGATGTCGTCGAGCGCGCGCAGCGTCTCCTCCAGCGGCGTATAGGGATCTTCGCGGTGGACAATATAGACGTCGATGTAGTCGGTGCCGAGCCGTTCCAGGCTGGCATCGACCGATGCCATGATATGGCGGCGCGAAAGGCCGGAATCATTAAGATCGCTGGTCATCCGCCCGCCGCACTTGGTCGAAATGATGACGTCCTTGCGCCTTTCCTTGAGAACCTGGCCCAACAGCCTTTCGGATTCCCCCTTGGCATAGACATCGGCCGTGTCGATGAAATTGACGCCGGCATCCAGTGCCTGGCCTACCAGCCTGTCCGCGAGATCCGCCTCGACCTTGAAGATCGCCGCCAGATCGCGATTGCCGAGCGTGAACGTCATGGCGCCGAACGCCAGACGCGATACGATCAAGCCGGTATTGCCAAGCTTGCGAAACTCCATGATCCCTCCTTCGAAAGATGCCAGCCTAGCTCAATCGCGACAGTGCGCAACCGCAGGACGACGATGGACCGACCGGATTACGACCGCATGCTGGACTCCATCGAGGCGGCGATCGGCACCGCGATGCGCGCGCAGGAGCGCCGACTATTCGTTGCGGGAATTTGCGGTGCGCAGGGCAGCGGGAAATCGACCCTGTCGGCAGCGCTCCGGCAACGCTTCGAGCATCGGGACATCCGCACCGCGATCCTGTCGATCGACGATCTCTACCTCACCAGGAGCGAACGGGAGGAACTGGCGGCTGCGGTCCATCCATTGTTCCTGACGCGTGGGGTTCCGGGAACGCATGATGTTGCTCTGGGCCTGGAATTGATCGCCGAGCTCGAGCAGGGGCGCAGTGTGGCGCTGCCGCGTTTCGACAAGGCCCGCGATGATCGGGCGCCGCCCGACGCATGGGAGGATGCGCCCGCGCAGACGCGCTTGCTTCTGCTGGAAGGCTGGTGCGTCGGCGCGCGTCCGCAGGCCGATGCGGCCCTGGCGGAGCCGGTCAATGCACTGGAACGCGACGAGGACGCACAAGGCATCTGGCGGGGCTTCGCCAACGCAGCCCTTGCGGGTGTCTATCGGACGCTGTTCGCACGGATCGACTGGCTGCTGCTGCTGGCTGCACCCGGCTTCGAGACGGTCTTCACCTGGCGCGCGGAACAGGAGAACCGACTTCGCGCGGAAGCGGGCCGGGATGCGCCCGGGCTGATGCCGCCCGCCGAACTTGTCCGCTTCGTCCGCCATTACGAGCGGATCACGCGGCATGTCCTGGCGGAAATGCCTTCGCGAGCGGACATGGTGGTCGAACTTGGTGAGGACCGGTGGGTCCGCCGGATACTGTCCCGCGAACCGGATTGAGTGCCGATCAGGCCTTCTTCTTCGGCGTCCTGGCAGGCTTCATATCTCCCGGCACCGGCGCTTCCTGCGCCGCCGCCCTCTCCTGGTGCCGCTTGAGTGCATATGCCCCGATGCCGGCCGCGATCAGGCCGACAGGGCCGAGGCGCCGGATGACCGAAGCGGCACCCGCACCCAGCAGCGCGCCACCCACGCCGTTCACTCCGCTTACCTGGCGGGACACGCGTTCACCGATCACCGCGCCGACAATCTTTCCCAGCACACGAACCTCCGGATCAGGCCCAGCGGAACGGAATGTCCCGAAGTGGGCTGTGCATGTGGAACCTAACTGGTCAGATGGTATGGAGTTCCGCAAGGTGATGCATTGCAAGGGAGAATTCGATGGCAGGCGGGCTGGTTGCTCTGCTGGACGATATCGCCGCGCTGGCCAAGCTGGCTGCGGCTTCGGTCGACGACGTCGCGGGCGCGGCCGGCCGCGCGAGCACGAAGGCCGCAGGCGTGGTGATCGACGATACGGCAGTCACGCCACGCTACGTGGTCGGCCTTTCGCCAGAGCGCGAATTGCCGATCATCTGGAAGATCGCGCTCGGCTCTTTGCGGAACAAGCTGCTCTTCATCCTGCCCGTGGCGCTCGCGTTGAGCGCTCTGGCGCCATGGGCGATCACGCCGCTGCTGATGATCGGCGGCAGCTATCTGTGTTTCGAAGCGGTGGAGAAGATCTGGGAAGCCCTGAACGGGCAGGATCATGCGTCGGAAGTCGCTCAAATCGACGATCCTGTCCTGCTCGAAAAGCGCCAGGTCAACGGCGCTATCCGCACCGACTTCATCCTCTCGGCCGAGATCATGGCGATCGCATTGGCCGAATTGCCCGATCTGTCGTTCGGCATGCGCGCCGCGGTCCTGGGCGCGGTCGCCGTGGCGATCACGCTGGGCGTCTACGGCGCGGTGGGACTGATCGTGAAGATGGACGATATCGGCCTTCATCTGAGCCGCCGTTCCACCGCCGCGGCAAGAGCGCTCGGCCGTGCGCTCGTCTGCGCTATGCCGCTGCTGCTGACCGCGCTGTCCCATATCGGCGTGGCGGCGATGGTGTGGGTCGGTGGCGGGATCGTCCTTCACGGGCTCGAAGCTTTCGGCCTGGAAGCACTGCCTCGCGCGGTCCATCATGTGGCCGAAGACACTGCGCATGCGGTGCCGGTTGCGCAAGGCGCGGTGGAATGGGTGATCGGCGCGATCGGAGCCGGCATTGTCGGGCTGGTCATCGGGGCTGCGATCGTGGGCATCCTGCACATGCTGCCGTCGCGCAAACACTGAAGAGGGAGATTTCGGCGTGGATCTGGGCATTGCGGGACGGAAGGCGATCGTCTGCGGATCATCGAAAGGGCTCGGTTTCGGCTGTGCTCAGGCGCTGGCGGCAGCCGGAGTGGACGTGCTTCTGAACGGCCGCTCCGCCGAAGCGCTGGCCGAGGCGCGGCGCAGGATCTCCGATGAGACCGGGCGGGAAGTGAAGGCGGTTGCCGCCGATGTCACCACGGCTGATGGTCGCGAGGCACTGCTCGCGATCATGTCGGAACCCGATATCGTGGTGACCAATGCCGGCGGTCCGCCGCCGGGCAGCTTCGAACAATGGGACGAAAGCGACTGGGAGCGTGCTCTCAACGCCAACATGGTCGCGCCCATCCAGCTGATCCGTTCGGTGATGGGCGGCATGCGTGCGCGGAAGTGGGGCCGGATCGTCAACATCACGTCTTCCGCCGTCAAAGCGCCGATCGCAGTGCTGGGCCTTTCGAACGGCGCGCGATCCGGCCTGACCGGCTTCATGGCCGGTCTTGCCCGGCAGGTGGCAAGCGATGGCGTGACGATCAACAATCTGCTGCCTGGGCCGTTCGAGACGGATCGGATGAAGGGGATGGCGAAGCTGGCGGCGGATCAGCGGGGCGTGGATGTCGGCCAGGTGATGGCGGAGATGGCGCAATCCAACCCGACGGGCAGAGTGGGCCGGCCCGAGGAATTCGGCGCGGCTTGCGCCTTCCTGGCCAGTATGCATGCCGGCTTCATAACCGGGCAGAACATCCTGCTCGATGGCGGACAATATCCGGGAACGTTGTAGCCTGAAGGAGCATGCAGAGAGCTCCCATGAAGAGGGCCGCACGCGATCGGACGGACCTCAGCAATCAGAATCTTTCCGCAGAGTTTTTCGAAACCTCGGGCGGAAGTCCATTTCGGCATGTAAAGGCACGGGCAAAAGTTGCTTGATCCGCATGCCCCAACAGCATGGCGCTGTCGGACAGCGGCAACTCGGTTTCGCGATATTCGACGAGACAACGCTCATGCATGTCAGCGCTGCTCTTGTGAGAAGGTGAACTCCCTGCCGCCGGCTCGATCAATCGCTGGCGGCGATGCTGGATGCGACGTGCGACCAGTCGATGGCGGGAAAGAAGATTGCCAGGATGTCCTGCGTCAAAATGTCGAGATCGTCCTCCAGAGGTTGGAAGGCCGGCCATGACTGGAAGGCTGCCGGGACATGGTTGAAGAAGGTTTCCATGATGACGATCCGAAGCCTGGCTCGGTTCTTCCCGCCCAAGCGCTCGACGATCCCGAGCATTTTCAGGAAAAGGTCGGATTGCCGAAAATCATCGATCTCTTCCTGCAGAATGTCGAAATCGCCATCGTTGATCACGCGCTGCATCAGGCGAAAATCGATGATCTTGTCCCGCTTGAGCGCGAGACCGGAACGCCACATTTTGTAAAGTGCGACCTCATCGGCATCCGTGACGTCAAAGAACGTAGCCATGATCGCCTGATGCGTCCGAGCGGCACGCTTGCAGCAATGGACATAGATGTCCCGCTTATCCACGAAGAGCCGGTATAGAGCGGGCAATGCCACGTCGGCCGCTTCTGCGATTTCGCGGATGGAAGGTTCGGCAAAGCCGCGGCTGGCGAACAGCTCTCCGGCAGCCTCGATGATCTGATCATGCAGTTCCTGCCGCGAACGGAAGGGCCTGCGGGCAACTGAACCGCCTTCCGCCTTTTCGCTCGTGCGCTGACGCGCTTTCCCGACCGACGTCTTCGTCACACTTCCATCCATCTATCCGGAACCAATCTGCGGCCGCCTGCGCGCCAGCGCGATCCTAACCCACGGTAGCCGAGCATTACAACATGGCGATTTGCGCCAGGGTTCTACCGGGGCGAAACCCCACTTGACAGCAAACCCCATAGCAGTATCAATTGATGGTATCAAATGATACATAATGTCGGGGAGAGAGTTATGGTGGGCAACCACAAGTTTTGCCAACAGGCATCACGCTTGGCTTCGATAACGCTGGGCGCAGGAATCGCGGCGGCGCTTCCGCAAACCTCGGTCGCGCAGGAAGTGCCGTCCGGACAAGCCGCCGAACCGCAGGGCCTGAGAGAGATCGTTGTCACCGCGCAGCGTCGAGAGGAAGCCCTGCAGAGCACGCCGATCGCGATCACGGCGTTCGACGATGACGCTTTGGCGAAATCCAATCTCTTCGATACCCAGGCGTTGCAGCAGCAGACGCCGGGCCTTGCGTTCGGCAATCAAAGTTTCGGGGCAGGTCCTCAGGTCGGCATTCGTGGAGTGAGTTCCGTCAATGTTTCGGTCGGTGGCGAACAGGGCGTCCAGTTCGTCAAGGACGGCGTGGTGCTGGGACGACCAGGCAACGCGGCCGCGCAATTCTATGACCTGGAACGGGTCGAAGTCCTTCGCGGCCCACAGGGAACGCTGTTCGGCCGCAATGCCAATGCGGGCGTCATCAGCATAATCACGGCAAAGCCGACTCATGAGCTCTCCGGCTCGATCGATCTTCTCTATGGCAATTTCGATCACGTCCGAGCGACTGCCACGGTGAACCTGCCGCTGGGCGAAACTTTCGCGATCCGGGCCTCGGGCCTCTATGAAGATCGTGACGGCTTCAGCACCAACCTGTTCAACGGCAAGGGCGCCGAGGATCTCACCAACAAGGGCGGACGGATCAGCGCGCTGTGGACGCCGACCTCCAATCTCGAGATCCAGTTCGTCGCGGATACTTTGCTAAGCAAGAATCGTGGCGGGCTGTTCCATCACCTTTCCGGTATCTTCGACGCCCAGGGCCGTCCCTATGTTCCGGCCGGCGGCGGCTCGGGAATTCCGGTCGATTATTTCGTCCCCACCAGCACGCGCGAAGTCAGCTACAACGTTCCGGAGCTAAACCGGACGAAGACAACGCTCTATAGCGCGACCGTGACCTGGCACGGGCCGATCGACGTGAAGTCGATCACGGGCTACGGGCGGAACAGGTTCTCGGCACTGAACGACGTCGATGCTTCGCCCTACGATGTCGCGTTCATCAACCGCAACGATCGCGGGAAGCAGTTCAGCCAGGAACTTCAGTTCCTCTCGAACGACAGCGGCAGCCCGTTCAAATGGGTGGCGGGACTGTTCTACTATCAGCAGGACGACCGGCTCACTTCCCCCTACCAGGCGAATCCGACGACCGTTCTGGATGTGACCGGGGCCGTGCATCAGAAGTCCTACGCCGCCTATGGCCAAGTCAGCTACGATGTCACGGACCAACTGAAGCTCACTGCTGGCCTTCGCTATACCGAGGATCACAAGCGCGCCTTCGAGTTCACGACGCTCAAGCTGCTGCTGCCCCCGGACATTTGCTCCCTCGTCGGAATACGGGGCTGTGTCGCGCCTTTCGCCGACTTCAAATATAGGAACAAATGGCATGCTCTGACGCCGCGCTTCGCCGTCGATTACCAGGTTGCTCCCGACATCCTGCTCTATGCCAGCGCGACCCGCGGCTACCAGGCAGGCGGTTACAATATCGGTGCGAGCCAGCCGGCCTATGATCCGGAATATGTCTGGTCGTACGAAGCGGGCATCAAGTCGCGCTTCTTCCACGACCGGCTCCAGCTGAACCTCACCGCGTTCCATTATGACTACAAGGATCTGATCACCAGCCACTTCCGGTTCAACGGCAGCGCCGGGTTCACGGTCCTCGACAATGCGGGCGCGGCCAAGGTCGATGGGGTCGAGCTGGAATTCGCGGCGATCCCGGTGGAGCGCCTGCGCATCAGCGGTTCGGTCGCCTATCTCGACGCCCGCTACACGGAATATGAAGCGGTCAACAGCCAGACCTGCCCGGTGCCTGACCCGAGCTTGCCGGGATGCCAGCCAAAGGATCTGTCCGGCAACTCATTGCCCCGCGCGCCCAAATGGACCGCCTCGGTCATGGCGAGCTACGATATTCCGATTGGGCCCGGCATGCTGACGCTTGCTGCCGAAGACTACTGGCAGGCTAGCCGTGCGCAATTCAGCTACTTCAACTTCCCGCTGACGAGCCAGGGTTCCTATCATCGGACCAACGTTCGCGTTCGTTACAGCCTCGATTCCTGGAGCATCGAGGCATTCGGCGAAAATCTGCAGAACAAGCGCCGCCTGAACAACACCTACGGCGACTCCTCGGTCGAGACATACGGCCTCTACAGTGCGCCGCGAACCTATGGCGTCCGGGCAATCGTCAAGTTCAAGTGAGCGTGATCCCGCGCGAGCATCGGGCACTTGCTGCACTCACGGCATAGCTGGTTCGGAGACTATCATGACAATGAAAGAGACTGTGATCGTCTCGCTTCCAGGCGGACAGCTTCGCGGCGAAGCCATCGACGGCGTCGAGCGCTTCCTGGGCGTGCGCTACGGCGAGGACACCGCGCCGCGCCGTTTCCGAAGAGCGCAGCCCGCAGCGCCGTGGAGCAATGTGAGGGACGCGCTGGCCTACACCACCCAGTGCCCGCAACCCCTGGTCCTCGATAGCCCGATCTATCAGGGGATGGAGATTCCGCTTCCCAATAGTGAGGACTGCCTGTTCCTGAATGTCTGGACGCCGTTCTCGGACCCCGATGCGAAGCGGCCGGTGCTCGTCTGGCTGCATGGCGGCGGGTTCATCATGGGCTCGGGCGTCGCTCATCCTTATGAAGGTACGCGGCTGGTGAAGCGCGGCGACGTGGTGCTGGTCACTGTCACGCACAGGTTGAACGTGTTCGGCCATATGCATTTGCCTGAACTGCTCGGCCCGGAATTCGCCGAGAGCGGCAATGTGGGAATGCTCGACCTCGTTCTGGCGCTCGAATGGGTGCGGGACAACATTTCCGAATTCGGTGGCGATCCGGGCAATGTGACGATCTTCGGGGAATCCGGTGGGGGCGCGAAGGTTCATACGCTGCTCGCCATGCCGGAGGCTGCCGGACTGTTTCACCGCGCTTCTATCCAGAGCGGGGGCGGGGGCGTCGCCATCGAAGCAGCCGAAGCAGCGGCACAGCCCCTCGAATTGCTCGAACATCTCGCCTTGAAGCCACAGGAGGCAGCGCAACTGCTGACGCTGCCGGCTGCGACCCTGGTCGGCGCATTTTTCGAAGCCTTCGCCGCGAACCGCTTCGCTTATTCCCGCCCGGTGATCGATGGGGAGGTTCTTCCAAGGCACCCCTTCTGGCCCGATGCACCAGCATCCGTATCGGATGTGCCGGTCATGGTCGGTTCGACCCGGACAGAGGCGACCGGACTTCTGGGCGCTTTCATGCCCCATCTCTTCGATTTGGAGTGGGATCAGGTGGCGCCTTCGCTTCGGCCGATTGTCGCGGAATGGGGCATCTACGATACCGTTCCCGCGTTGGCGCAAACCGATCTGAGCGAGGCGGTGAAGCTGGCGCGCCAAAACATGCCGCGAGCATCGCCCGCGGAAATATACTTCATCCTGGCAAGCCAATCCATGTTCATACGAGGCGCCACCAGAACTGCCGAACAGATTGCTGGGCGCGGCGGCAAGGCCTGGTTGTGGTCGCTCGACTGGGGGACGCCGGTCGACGGAGGAAAGTGGGGCGCCCCGCATGCGCTGGATGTCCCACTATTCTTTGACAATGTGGCGTGCGCGGCAGCAATGCTGGGGAAGGATATGGCGGAGCCGCAACGTGTCGCTGACCAAATGTGTGAAGCTCTCATCGCGTTTGCATGGAGTGGAGATCCCAATCATCCTGCTCTTCCGCTATGGCCTTGCTATAGTTTGGGGGCACGCGAAACGATGATCTTTGATCGCGAGCCTAGGGTTGAAAGCGACGTGAATGCATGGGCGCGCGAATTATTCGGGAAGAGCATCTGAGCTGTTGAGCTTGGCCTGAGCAGGAGATTGAAAATCTCAGGGTTTGAGGCAGGCAATATGTAATCCGGAGTCTGCCCGCTCGAAGCGCTGCATCCTTGAAACCAGCATCTCCGCGCCGTCGAGCGCGGGACGGTCGGGCTCAATGAAATCCGACAGGCCAAACAAGTGAAGTGGTGCCCGGGGACGGAATCGAACCGCCGACACCATGATTTTCAGTCATGTGCTCTACCAACTGAGCTACCCGGGCATTCACTCTGCGACGGTCCGGAAAGGACCGGCGAGCGGCTGGAGTGGGGCCTATGGCGTGGCGCGTGAACGATGGCAAGGGGGAAATGCGGCTGGCCGAGCAACTCAGTCTTCGCCGTCCATTTCATCGGGCGAAGCCGGGCGGCCGGGAACGGCATAGCCATCGTTGAACCATTTCGCGAGGTCGCGATCGCGGCAGCGCGCGGAGCAGAAGGGCGCGTATTTCTCGCTGCGCGGCTTGCGGCAGATGGGACAGGGTCTTGCGGTGCTCATGCAGTCAAGGCTTGGGCGAAGCCGGCTTCGAGCGCAAGCGCCGGATCGGCAGTGCAGCGAATCGTCCGGCCGGTCCGCCGTTCGAGAGCGGCGATCCATCCGGTCCCGATCCGGGCGATGACCGCAGGATGAGCGGTGAGCAGAAGCTGTCCCGGCTCGCATAGGGATTCGGCGCGACGGAGAAGCAGGCGTGCGCCGGCGCCGGCGCGATCGGCCAGGATGCGATGGAGCAGCGACGGGCGTTCCAGCCGGGCGACGATCTGGACGAAGCCGAAGCCGTTCATCGCGGTGCGTTCATGCGGCCATCCCCCCAGCGCATCGCGCAGGGCAGCGTCCACCGCTTGCCGATCGGCCTTGTCGGCGAGGGTGGGAAAGTCGATCCCGATAGACCCGCCCAGATCGAAGCGGCGCAGGGAATGCGCGATAGGAAGGACAGCAGCGAGCGCAAGCTGCCGCGGTGGCAGCGCGCCGTCGATATCGACCAGCGTCATGGCGGGCGTGGGGGAGAAGACCAGCGAACCGCCGGCAAACGCCGCTCTCCCGGCGAAGGCATCGCCCAGCAACTCGAACCACTGCTTTTCGGGAAAGCCGCGATTCACGATCGGCTCCTGCCCCTCGGCATACAGCCGATCCGCCAGGGTCGGGGCGGGGCGGGGTGCGTCCGTGGTCGGCCGCGCCTGCGCACGTTTGGCGCGTCCCGCCTCGCCGATCGCAGCGCGGGTGACGACCAGGCGAAGGGCAGCTCCTTCAGCCGCGTCGCGCGGCAGCTTGTCGACCAGCGCTTCCTCGCCATTGGCGAACCGCGCCGTGCCGCGCGCGCTTCCGGCGTCGCGCGCGATCAGCTTCGCATCCTCGACCAGCCCTGCGGCCAGCGGGCCAGGCCATTCGACCAGCGCTTCCGCGATCTCGCCATTCTCCAGCCTGACCGCGCGATCCTCGCCGATGCCCTGTTCCAGGAACCAGCCGTCGGCGCCGGTCTCAGCCAAGGGGGAAGCCCGCTGATTTGAGCAGGGCGCGCGTTTCGAACAGGGGCAGGCCGACCACGCCCGAATGGCTGCCGGCGATCCAGGCGATCAGCCCTTCGGCGCTGCCCTGGATGGCATAGCCGCCCGCCTTGCCTTCCCATTCCCCGCTGGCGAGGTAAGCGTCGATTTCGGCCGCCGTCAGCTGCTTGAAACGGACCTGCGTTTCGCTCAGCCGCTCGCGCAATGCGCCGTCCGGCGCGCGCAGGGCAATGGCGGAGAGCACGCGATGGCGGCGGCCGGAAAGGAGTTCGAGGCACCGGCGCGCGGCCGTTTCATCCTCCGCCTTGGGCAGGATACGGCGCCCTACCGCGACCACCGTATCGCCGGCAAGCACATGTGCGGCATTGCCCGCCACAGCCAGCGCCTTTTCGCGCGCCATGCGCTGGGCGTAATCGCGCGGAAGTTCCGCTTTCAACGGCGTCTCGTCGATATCGGCGGCGGCGATGCGCGGCTCGATCCCCAGCCGGGCGATCAATTCGCGCCGCCTGGGGCTTGCCGATGCCAGGATCAGGGAAGGGATCGGAGAGGGCGCGCTCACGCCCATCGGCTCTATTGCGGCCCCGGGCCGCCCCGGCCGGGCATGAAGCGATAGGTAATGCGGCCCTTCGTCAGGTCATAGGGGGTGAGTTCGACCAGAACTTCATCGCCCACCAGCACGCGGATGCGGTTCTTCCGCATTTTTCCGGCAGTATGACCGAGGATTTCATGACCGTTTTCGAGCTCTACCCGGAACATCGCGTTCGGCAGCAATTCCACCACCTTGCCGCGCATTTCGAGGAGTTCTTCTTTGGCCATGGGCGCTTAATTTCCGTTTTCGTTGGTTTTCATCGGCGCGCGCATAAACCCCGCGCGGGAAAAAGGCAAAAGGAAAGCCATCGCCGAATCCTTGTCATTGCGGACGGCCACCGGCCGCTCGGCAATCCAGAGCGGCGCAATCTGGTTCTCGATCGCTGCGGACCTTCGGTCCTCGCGATGACGATCGATCAAATCAAGTCAAACCAAGGGAGTGGCATGCCGCGCCGGCTTTCCCTATCTGGCAGGGATGGCCCGCGAACCGCAGACCCCGCCCGACCGCGCGAGCGCCGAGCGTTTCCACGAGGAACGCGCGGCCTATACCGTGCGTTCGTCCCAACCCGATATCGAGGCGGGCATTGCGGCCATTCGCGAAACGCTGGCCACTCTGCCGCCTAAGCCCGGGGTCTATCGCATGCTCGATGCGCGGGGCGAGGTGCTTTATGTCGGCAAGGCACGCGCACTGCGCAATCGCGTGGCGAGCTACCTGCAGGTGGAGCGCCTGCCGCTGCGGCTGAAGCGGATGGTGGCCCAGACGCGAGGCATGCTGATCGTGACGACCAACAGCGAGGCCGAAGCGCTGCTGCTGGAAGCGCAACTCATCAAACGCTATCGCCCGCCTTACAACGTGCTGCTGCGCGACGACAAAAGCTTCCCCTTTATCCTGCTGCGGGCGGATAATGACTTTCCGCGCATCATGAAGCATCGCGGCGCGCGCAAGGCGAAGGGCAATTACTACGGTCCCTTCGCCAGCGCGGGTTCGGTGAACACCACGATCAACGCGCTGCAGAAGCTCTTCCTGCTGCGGTCGTGCACCGACAGCTTCTTCAGCCGGCGCGACCGGCCTTGCCTGCTGTACCAGATCAAGCGCTGTTCCGCGCCTTGCGTCGGCCGGATCGACCAGCAGGCCTATGGGGAACTGGTGCAGGAAGCGAAGGACTTCCTCGGCGGCAAGTCGTCCGCCGTGCAGCGCAAGATCGAGCAGCAGATGCGCGTTGCGTCCGAGAATCTCGATTTCGAGACGGCGGCCATGTTGCGCGACCGGCTGCGCGCGGCCACCTTCATCCAGGGCAGCCAGGCGGTGAACGCGCAGGGGGTGGGCGATGCCGATATCTTCGCTTTCGCCACCAAGAATGGGCAAGTGGGCATCCAGGCCTTCTTCATCCGCGGCGGGCAGAACTGGGGGCATCGCGCTTTCTTCCCGACCCATACGGAAGGGGTGGAGGAGGGTGAGGTCTTCGCGGGTGTCCTGGCGCAATTCTACGAGGAAGTGCCGCCTCCGAGGACGATCCTGCTCGATCGCGAACTGCCGGAACGCGAATTGCTGGAGCAGGCTTTCCGCGAAAGCGCCGGGCACAAGGTGGAAATCTCCGTCCCCCAGCGCGGCGATCGGCGCAGGCTGATCGAGCAGGCGAAGCGCAATGCCGAGGAAGCGCTGGACCGGCGCGCTGCGGAAAGCGGCACCAAGGCCAGGATCCTGCGCGAGATGGCCGAGTTCCTCGAACTGCCGGACATCCCGCAGCGGATCGAAATCTACGACAACAGCCATATCCAGGGCGCGAAGGCCGTGGGCGGCATGGTGGTGGCGGGGCCTGAAGGCTTCCTCAAGAACCAGTATCGCAAGTTCAACATCCGCGAAGCGCAGACGAATGACGATTTCGGGATGATGCGCGAAGTGATGACGCGCCGCTTTTCCCGCGCGCTCGACGAAGACCCGGATCGTGATGGCGGCATGTGGCCCGATCTCGTGCTGATCGACGGGGGCAAGGGCCAGATGAGCGCGGTGCGCGATGCGCTGGAGGAATTGGGGATCGAGGATGTCTGCCTGATCGCCATCGCCAAGGGGCCGCATCACGGGCGCGAAGGGCGCGAAGTGTTCCATTTTCCCGACGGACGGGAGAAGATGCTGCCGGTCAATTCGCCGGTCCTGTTCTATCTCCAGCGCCTGCGCGACGAGGTGCATCGCTATGCGATCGGCGCGCATCGCCAGAAGCGCAGCCGCGCGATCAGCGCGTCACCGCTGGACGAGATCCCGGGCATCGGCCCGACGCGCAAGCGCGCGCTGCTGCTGCATTTCGGGACGGCCAGCAAAGTGCGTGCGGCGGCGCTGGACGATCTCCAACGCGCGCCCGGCGTCAGCGCGGCGGTGGCGCAGGCAGTGTATGATTTCTATCATCCGAAGGGGTGATTGGCGCTAGCGCCAATCAAGAGCCGTTCGCCCTGAGCTTGTCGAAGGGTCGCTTTTCTCTTTAGCCATGACAGAAGAGAAGAACGGTCCTTCGACAAGCTCAGGACGAACGGGATCGAGAGTCCCTTGTCCTTTTTACTTCCGTCCCACCGCCCGGATAACGCCTTCCTGCGCCACGCTGGCCACCAGGCGGCCGTCGCGGGTGAAGAACTGGCCGCGGGTGAAGCCGCGCATGTGGCCGGCCCAGGGGCTTTCCATCACATAGAGCAGCCATTCGTCGGCGCGGAAGGAATCGTGGAACCAGATGCCGTGGTCCAGGCTCGCGGGGCGCATGATGGTCGTGTCGCCCCAGATGGATGGATGCGGCAGTGTGCTGACGCCGAGCAGCAGCAGGTCCGACGCGTAGGCCAGCACGGCGCGATGGACGCGCGGATCGTCAGGCAGGCGTGCGGGCGCCCGCATCCAGCTGCGCGCGATCGGCGGCGATGCATCGGGCGACAGCCAATTGTCGACCTCGATAGAACGGAAATCGATCGGTCCCTGGCGGATCAGCGCGTCGTGGAAATGCGCGCCCTGTTCCTGCACCCGGCGAAGGCGATGCATGAAATCGGGCTCCAGCGATTCCGGTTCGGGAACGTCCGGCATCTGCAGCGACTGGTGATGGAGGCCTTCCACTTCCGGCCGCTGGAAGGACACGGTGAGATTGAGGATCACTTCGCCCGTCTGGCAGGCGATCACCCGGCGGTTGGACGTGCGCTGCCCGTCGAAATCGCGCTGGATGGCATAATCGATCGGCTGTTCGGCATTGCCGCCGCGCAGGAAATAGGCGTGCAGCGAATGGGCGGCGCGTTCGTCGACCACGGTCTGTTCCGCCGCCGCGAGCGCCTGGGCGATCACCTGGCCGCCATAGACGCGCCCCGTGCCGCCCCGGCGGCGGCGCCCCTGGAAGCGATCCGGTCCACGCGGTTCCATGTCGAGCAAGAGGACCAGATCGGCCACGAGTTGCTCAGGCGTGGGGGCAGCTTCCATGAGCCCTTCTTGGGGTGTCAGGCGAGCAACGTCAACGCTGACCCACGAGGCGGTTGTAAACTCGCCAGCCGAAAGCCTTCGCCCTGTTGCGCGCGGGCCACCGTCCGGGCGCGCGGGGCTTCAGCCCCATCCGGCGCAGCACGCTGTTGAAGGCGCGCGCATAGGCTTCTTCATAGCTCCATTCCGAACGCCAGGTGATCGACAGCGAGATCGACGGCTCTGGCCCGTTGCGGACGAAATGCGGCGCCATCACCGGCACGAACAGGCCTTCGCCCGGCGTGAGGGGCATTTCGGTGCCGTCATTCTCCAGCCGTTCGTTCCACGGGATCTCGCGCGGGCCGCCAGTGTGATAGCCCTCATGCGCCTCGTCCCTGGCATAGAGGGTGTCGGTCACCGGGAACTGGGTCATCACTTTCGAACCGCGGATCTGCAGCAGGATATTGTGCTCGGGATCGAAGTGGCAGGGCGTCACGCCGCCGGGAGAAGTGACGAAGATGAACCCCACCCGATGCATCATCCTGCCGGTCTTGCCTTCGACCTGCGGCATCACATCGTCGAGCAGATCGTTGAGCAGCGCCGCATATTCCGGGTCCTGCTCGATATTCTGCAGCACGCACCAGCTGCCGGCGGTGCCGATCTGACGGATCATCTGGCCGATGGTCAGGTCGGGACGATCGGGCTTGCCGTCGACCGCGATCGGCAGGTCGGCGAGATTGTATTCGACCGATTCCTTCGGCAGCGCTTCGGCGAGCTGCGCCAGGCGCTCGAATTCGAGCAGCGGGTGACGGTGGAGATTGTGCTGCAGCTTGTGCGGCACTTCGGGATAGCACTCGGCGAAGCGTCGCCGCGATTCAGGCGTCAGCAGGTCGATCGCTTCGCTCCTGGCCGGAAGAGTGGTCTCGATGCTCATTCGTCGGTCCCTGTAGATTGGGAATTGAGGTCGGGCTTGGAGCGGGTGCGGGCTTCCGCCAAGGAAATCGCGCGAAAGGCGGTGCGGCGCAGGACCCCGCCGATGCCGATCGAATATCGGCCGATCACGCGGCGCTCGCGCCAGATATGGTCGATCATCGGATGGTCGGCCGCCGCGCAGCTGTCGCACCAGGCTACGTTCGGATCGTCCAGCAGCGCGAGGTTTTCCCGTTGCAGCAGGACACCGGGAGAGAAGCGGGCGTAGCTTTCGTCGAACGCGGTCTTGTAGGAGAAGGCGCCGGGCGGGGTGATGAAGTTCGCCAGCATGGCGATCGGCTTGCCGTCGATCGAAAGGCTCAGCCGTTCGAGCCGGCTGCGCGCGGCCGCGCCTTTCATGGCGTCGGCGAAGAGCGAGGCGGTGGACTGGCTGCATGCGAGCGCCGAACCTGCCGCTCCTTTCCAGCCCGATCGTTCGAGCGCGAGGAAGGCGCGCGTCCATTCGACCAGACCGGCATCGTCCCGGCGTCGCTCGAACCGCAGCTCGCCCTGCTCGGAAAGGCGATTATGCTGGCGTCGCAGCTCCTTGCGCTTCTTGCCGGTCATCGCCGCTTCCAGATAGGCTTCTGGCGAGAGGGTGGATGCGAGCATCGCCCGCTCTTCGCGATGGACCAGGGCGAAGGGGCGGGGGTCCGCGCGCAGGACGTCGCGCAGCGCTTCATGGAGCGCGCCTTCCAGCGGCAGATGCGTGCAATGGAGGAACAGCGCTGGCCCGGCATGATCGTCGGCCCAGAACAGCAGGGCTTGCCAGAAGGCCCGCTCCGCGCCGGGGGCGACCAGCGGAACACCCAGGAAGCTGTTGTGGTGATGCCAGTTGTGGAGGTTGGGGAAAGGATAGCGGTAATAGTTCAGCGATCGCGCGATCGGCAGCAATCCGAGAAGCTGCCCTTCGCTTTCCAGGCAGAAGAGCCGGACATCGCCGTCACGCGCGAATTCGCGCAAGGCGGGCAGGAGATACCAGCTTTCGAGAAACGGATTGGGCTCTGCCGCCAGGAAGGCCAGTGCATCCCAGCGTGCGATGCCCGCCGCGTCGTCCAACTCGCGCCAGGGCCGGACGACCACGCGCAACTCGCCCTGCCGCGAAGGCGCAGGCGGCGCGTGGGGGGACTGAGCCGAAACCCGAAGGGCGTTGCTGGCCAAGGGCGTTTACTTTCTCAGCATGGGCCAGAGGGCCGTTGCTGCGGAAATACCCGAGCATACAGAAGCAAATGTTAACGCGGAAAGAAGTCGGTGCGGGTGTCCGGAAATGGGAAACCTTGGGAGGGGCGAGAGGTTTGGTCGGATGGCGACTTTCGAGCCCACGGCACAGCGGCAGATATCCTCCCTGTCCCCGCGCAGGCGGGGATGGGGAGGGGGACCGCGCCGCCGCAGGCGGCGTGGCGGAGGGGCTGGTTAGGTAACGGCCCCTCCGTCGATCGCTGGCGCGATCGCCACCTCCCCATGCCTGCGGCACGGGGAGGAGCCATCTCGGCGTCAGCCCGCCGCCAGCGCGGCGAGCAGCAGCAGCGCCACGATATTGGTGATCTTGATCATCGGATTGACGGCGGGGCCGGCGGTATCCTTGTAGGGATCGCCCACCGTGTCGCCCGTCACTGCGGCCTTGTGGGCTTCGCTGCCCTTGCCGCCGTGATTGCCGTCCTCGATGTATTTCTTGGCGTTGTCCCAGGCGCCGCCGCCCGAAGTCATCGAAAGCGCGACGAACAGGCCGCCCACGATCACGCCCAGCAGCAGGGCGCCGAGAGCGGCGAAGCCGTTCTGCGGGCCGGCCACCGCGGTGATCACGAAATAGACCACGATCGGCGCGAGCACCGGCAGCAGCGAGGGGACGATCATCTCCTTGATCGCCGCCTTGGTGACGAGATCCACCGTGCGCGCATAGTTCGGACGGCTGGTGCCGGCCATAATGCCCGCATCCGCCTTGAACTGGTCGCGCACGTCCTTCACCACGTCGCCGGCCGCGCGGCCCACCGCCGTCATGCCCATCGCGCCGAACAGATAGGGCAGCAGGGCGCCCAGCAGCAGGCCGACGATGACGTAGGGGTTCTCGAGGCTGAAATCGACCTGCAGGTCCGGGAAGAACTCGCGCAGGTCGGTGGTGTAGCACGCGAACAGGACGAGGGCGGCCAGGCCGGCCGAGCCGATGGCATAGCCCTTGGTGACGGCCTTGGTGGTGTTGCCCACCGCGTCCAGCGCGTCGGTCTTCTCGCGCACGCTGTCGTCCAGGCCCGCCATTTCGGCAATGCCGCCGGCATTGTCGGTGACGGGGCCGTAAGCATCCAGCGCCACGACCATGCCGGCGAGAGCCAGCATCGCGGTCGCCGCATAGGCGATGCCGATCAGGCCGGCCAGCTGGTGCGCGATGATGATGCCGGCGACGATGACGAGCGTCGGCAGAGCGGTCGATTCCAGGCTGATCGCCAGGCCCTGGATCACGTTGGTGCCGTGGCCTGTTTCGGAAGCCTTGGCGATCGAGCGGACCGGGCGGTAATTCGTGCCGGTATAATACTCGGTGATCCAGATGATCAGCCCGGTGATGGCGAGGCCCAGCAGCGAGCAGTAGAACAGCGTGCGGCCGGTATAGGGCTCGTCCCCGATCGGAGCTTCCATGCTGCCGAGCGCATATTGGGTCACGAACCAGATGGCCGGGATCGACAGGATCGCGGTGACGAGGAAGCCCTTGTACATCGCGCCCATGATGTTCGTTGCCCCAGAACCTTTGGCGCCCAGGCGGACGAAATAGGTGCCGATGATCGAGGTCACGATGCACGCGCCGCCGATCAGCAGCGGCAGCGCCATCAGGGGAAGGAGGAGGTCGCCCACATCCTTCAGGAGAAGGGCGGTCAGCACCATGGTGGCGCCGACGGTGACGACATAGGTTTCGAACAGGTCGGCCGCCATGCCGGCGCAGTCGCCCACATTGTCGCCCACATTGTCCGCGATCACGGCCGGGTTGCGCGGGTCATCCTCGGGAATGCCGGCTTCCACCTTGCCGACGAGGTCGGCGCCGACATCGGCCGCCTTGGTGAAGATGCCGCCGCCGAGGCGCGCGAAGATGGAGATGAGGGAGGCCCCGAAGGCGAGCGCGACGAGCCCGTCCACCACGGTGCGGTCCTCTCCGCCCAGCGTGAACCCGCCGGGGCCGATCAGGTACCAGAAGAACACCGAGATCGCGAGCAGGGCGAGGCCGGCCACCAGCAGGCCGGTGATCGCGCCCGCGCGGAACGCGAGAGTGAGGCCGTTCTGGAGACCTTGCTGCGCCGCCGCGGCGGTGCGCACGTTGGAGCGCACCGAGATGTTCATCCCGATGAAGCCCGCCACGCCCGAAAGCACGGCGCCGATGACGAAGCCCACTCCGGAGATCGGGCCGAGCGTCGCGGTGATGATGACAGCCACCACGACGCCGACGATGGCGATGGTGGTGTATTGGCGCCGCAGATAGGCCTGCGCGCCTTCCTGGATCGCGCCCGCGATCTCCTGCATCTTGGCATTGCCGGCGCTCGCGCCGAGCACCTGGCGGCTGGTCACGAAGCCGTAGAGCACGGCCACCAGCCCCAATATTATTGCGATTACTACAAGGTTCACGAAACCCTCTCCCCCGTTCTGGGTGACTTTTTCTAGCGAAAGGCCCCGTCTGCGCGGGGCCTGATGGCAATGGCTATAGAGCGGGGGAGGGCCGCGCAAGCCCGAAAGCGGGCCCTGAAGCAAGCAAGGCAAATCCTGCCGTTTCGGAACTAGACTTTCTTGCGGTGCAATATGGTTTATGCAATATTAACCATATGGCGCTCGTTCTACGCAAAATACTGCTGATCATGCCCTTCCTTTTCGGGATCGGTTTCATCGCACCGCTCACCGCGCAGATCATGGCTGCGTGGAATATCGATGCGCCTTTCGGGATGACGCCGGTGGCCTTCGGGCTGCTGTTCGGGGGCAGCTGGGGCCTTCTTACCCAAATTCGGGGCAGGTGGTTGTGAGCGAACAGGATCTTCTTCTTCGTCAACCGGGGGTACTCACGCCGCCGGCGGTCGATCGGCCGGCCATCCCGCTCGGGCCGGAAGGGCTCGATACCTATACCCGCCGCCAGCTCCTGAAGGAGGAGCGGGAGATCGCCATGAAGTATCATGGCGGCGCAATGTGGACCTATGTGGTCGCCACCGTGGTGTGCTTCGGCATCTGGGTGTCCTTCTTCCCGCTGGCGATGATGGGCATGATCAATCTGCCGCTCGCCTGCGTGATCTCCTGCGCCTTCACGGCCTTCGGCTACATTCCGGGCCATGAAGCGATGCATTCCAACATCGCGCGCAAGGGCAGCAAATATCGCTGGGCCAACGAACTCACCGGCTGGCTCGCTACTTTCCCGATGATCTTCCCGCTCAGCATGTCGCGGCTGATGCATCTGGAACATCATTATCACTGCAACGATTCCGACAAGGACCCGGACTATACGGACGAGGCGCCCAACGCGCCCATGGCGTGGTACAAGACGTGGTACAACCGTCAGCCGGGCGTGAAGGGCTCGATCCACTACTACAAGCTGATCCTGGCGCGGATGAATTCCGACGAATCCCGCGCCGCGCTCAAGCACACCGCGATCTTCCAGGTCGCGGCGATGGCCTTCTTCTTCGCCATGGCCTGGTCGGGTTATGCGATCGAGGTGGCGCT
>CAMLQG010000002.1 GCA_946482075.1 uncultured Erythrobacteraceae bacterium | reverse complement strand
ATTTTGGACGCCGATTACCCCAGAACCGGGGTCAATATTGCAGGCCGATTCACAACCAGCGCCACCACCGATCGCGCGACTTTCGCCTATGACAAGATGAACCGCCTCGTCCTGCAGAGGGATCTCGAGGCCGATGGCGTGACCACCGCTTACGAACGCAGCCTGACCTATGGGTCCGCCAACGAGATCGCGAGCGAGACCACGGTCACCAAGAAGACCGACGCGATCCATACCGCCGTCAGCACCTATGATTACGGAACGGGCGCAACCCGAGCGCTGGGCAATGTCGTCTCGGTGACCACCACGAATACGAGCCAGGTGCCGGGCGGCAGTCTCACGACCAAGCCCACCAGCCTGACGAGCTACACCTATCTCTGGCGCGAAGGGCCCACCCAGCAGACGATCAGCATCAAGCCGGACCAGACCCAGTCCACGACCCATACCACCACGCTCAACTACGATGCGGCCGGCCGGCTGACCACGGCGGTCATTGCCGACGGTCGCAATCGCACGGTGACTTACAAGACGGACGAGAACGGGCAGATCATCCGGCGCGATGAGGCGGACGGGAACTCCGGCCAGGGCGATCCGCACGAGATCTGGTATCGCTTCGAAGGCCGGGAACTCGGCTATGTCGGCAATAACGGCACCACGGAGACCGACTATTCGGTCTCGATCGCCAACCGCACGGCGACGCAAGGGTCCGGCGCGTTCCGCAATGGCAGCACCGGTTCGACCAATTACGCCGATTTCGCGCAGAGCTACGATCCGATCAGCTCCTACAGCCAGGGGGCGAGCGGGGGGAGCTACAGCGTGCGGGCGGGCGATACGCTGCAGTCGATCGCCTTTGCGGTGTGGGGTGACGCCAACCTCTGGTACAAGCTGGCGGAAGCCAACGGGCTCTATTCGAATTCGGGGCTGATCGAAGGCCAGGCGCTGCGGCTGCCCGCGGGCGTCATGCGCAACGGCTACAATGCGGGTACGGCTTCGCCCTACGATCCGGCCGAAGCGATCGGCGATCTCAACCCGACCACGCCCAAGCCGCCGAAGAAGAACAAATGCGGCGTGTTCGGCATGATCCTGATCGCCGTGGTGGCGATCGCGGTGACCGTGGTGACCGCGGGGGCGGCGGTGGCTGCGCTTGCTCCCGCCGGATCCGCTGCAAGTGCCAGCGTTGGTGCCGGCATTGCTGCACTTGGGGGTGGGGCTGCCGCTGCGGGCGTCTCGGCCGGCGCGTTCATCGCTGCAGGCGCGATCGGAGGAGTAGTTGGATCTATTGCCTCGCAGGCTGTCGGTGTTGCGACTGGTATCCAGGACAAGTTCAGCTGGAAGAGCGTTGCGTTGGCAGGCTTAGCGGGCGCTATCGGTGGAGCCATTGGCCCAGGAGGGATTGCCGGTGACAACGGGCTCTTCGGAGGGATCAAGAGCGGCGTCGTGCAAGCGGGGTTGCGCGGTGCTGCAGGCAATGTGGTCAGCCAAGGAGCAGCAATAGCCCTTGGATTGCAATCCAAGTTTGATTTTGCTGGGGTCGCAGCCGCTTCTGTTGGTGGGGGCCTGGGTAGGCTGGGTGCGAAGACGCTTGGTTTGTCAAGCTTGTCTGATCCCGGAGGCCTGTCATTTGGCAATATAGCTGGTCACACCCTGACGGGCGCGGCCGGAGCTATTGCAGGTGCCGCATCCCGATCAGTACTCAACGGAACGAGCTTTGGCGACAATCTAAGGCGCGCGCTGCCGGACGCAATCGGGTCGACTATCGGGAATGCCCTGGCGAGTTCGTTTGGCAAGCGGAGCGCGCCGCCGATTAGCTCGATCAAAGGTCTAGCCGGTGGTGCGATGGGCCTTGCAGGTGCGCAGGCTTTGGGATCTGTTGAATTGCCGCTCGGACCCACTCCTGCCAATGGAGCGGAATACAGCACGCTTCCAGGTGAGATCTCTCGCGAACAGGCCTTGGAGGCTGTTAGAAGTTGGCAATATTGGTCCAGCAACCCGGATTACGCAGAAGCGGCGACTTACTGGATTCCCCATTATCAGACGATTGCTGATGGCAGCCCATCGATGATTGGAAGTGTCGCTGCGAAAGTTCAGGCTTCCCTAGATACGGCGAGCGAGTTCTCATCGTCCCTAATCGACGGGGCCATGTCACTGTATAATTCCTCTCGAGATATTCAGGAGAGGAGGGGGCCTGCTTCTGCGAACGATCTGGAGAGGGATTTCGCGGTTAACGCCCTTTCTTCGTTTGCGGAGATCCTTCCCGGAACGCTGAGTGCAATCTCTCATCCTCAAGCGGCGGCGAATGGCGCGGCGAGCGCGCTCGATCGAGCATTCTTGGATGGCACGCCGGCTGGAGTACATTTGGCCAATGGTTGGAACTCTCTGACAACCAGCTCTCCACGAGAGATCGCGTCGGCCTCGGGCAGGGTTGCGGGCCAACTCCTCCCGTTGGGAGCCACCGGACGGATCGGAGCCCTGCGAGCAAGCTCCTATCTCGAACGAACCGTGTATCTGCCGGCACCAGAAACAATCACTCCCAAAATACATAAGAACTCTCTAAACTATGTAGGCGATACTCACGTTTATGTGATCCGCCGCGCCGATGGCTCACTTTACAAGGTGGGCGAGAGTGCTCAGGGCGTTCGGGTGGGCGATGGTGCGTCCATCCGTGCTGAACAGCAAGCCCGAGCCCTTCGGAAAGAAACTGGTGAGTTCTTCACGACGGAAATCCGTCAAAACTTTGATGGCAAGGCTGATGCGCGGGCCTATGAAACACGTTTTATTCAGACTTATGAGCGCCTTTATGGCAAACGCCCGCTGGGCAATCCTTTAAATCGTTAGGAGCAAGACGTGGCTCACAATCGAAAACTCGTGTTGTCTGGTATCGCGCTCACGAAGGCTCGAATTTCAGCTAAGCTTAATGGGGCGGCTGCCAATCGCGCTCGCGACGATCTTGAACAGGAAATCATCCAGTCGGAATATCTTTCGAATGCGCCATTCACATGGATCGGACTATCGATACGTTATGGCTTAGTTGACGAGAATGCACCTCACTATGACAAAATCGATCCGAAGGACGGCGAGCTGCCGCTTGCCATTGAGATTGACACCCATCGCTTGCTCGATGCAACAGAAGACGAGATGGTGACAGTTTATCGTAAAGCGACACTCATTGCGCTTGTCCATGCCGGTGAGAAATACGGGTTAACGGTTGACCGGATGAAGGATCTTCTTACAGAAATCTAATGGATTATCGCCGCATAGACAGCAGAAATTGTGTGACAGTTCATGCAGGCTAGTTGTTGCTTGGTAACGGCCCGTAAGCCCTAAACAACCGATCGTGTGACCTGCACTACGATGCGGCCGGCCGTCTGACGACGGCCGTCATTGCCGACGGGCGCAATCGCACGGTGACTTACAAGACGGACGAGAACGGGCAGATCATCCGGCGCGATGAGGCGGACGGGAACTCCGGCCAGGGCGATCCGCACGAGATCTGGTATCGCTTCGAAGGCCGGGAACTCGGCTATGTCGGCAATAACGGCACCACGGAGACCGACTATTCGGTCTCGATCGCCAACCGCACGGCGACGCAAGGGTCCGGCGCGTTCCGCAATGGCAGCACCGGTTCGACCAATTACGCCGATTTCGCGCAGAGCTACGATCCGATCAACTCCTACAGCCAGGGGGCGAGCGGCGGGAGCTAACGGACATTCGCGCCTTCAAGTAGCGATCGACTACGTCTTCATCTCTGACGATCGAACGGTTCCTGCCTGCGGGCGTTCAGGTGAAATTACGGTTCCATGTCGATCTGGACCTTGTCGATCGTGCCATTGAAGCTTCCCTCGCCTTCGTAATCGTCCGTTACCGGAGCATACAGGTCACGGCCGACGGAGAAGGATTCGCCCTGATCGACCATGAATATTCGGTTGGGGAAGCGCCCGCTGCCGACCTTCTTGTCGTTGACCGAAATAGTAAGATCGATCGCAGTCGAATTGGGAACGTATTTCACTTCATAGGCGATCTTTGCAGGGCCGGCGGGGACGCGTTCCGCGCCCGCCAGTTTGAAATGGTGACGCGGCTGATCGGAATAGGCTTCGGTCACCACAGGCAGCCCGTCCTTGAGATAGAAGCTCCAGCCCCCGAAGCGGTCACCAACCGCTGCAAGCACGCCCTTGCCGCCCTCGCGAGGGATCGTGACCGACGCGGTCAAGGTGTAGGATTTCTGCAGGATCGGAGCGACATTGCCGCGTTCCAGATCCACGCCGGAGCCCCAATAGACATAGCTTGAGCGAGCCGGGACGCGCGCGCGGATTTCGGCGGTCACACGCGCTGGCGTCAGCTGGTTGTCGAGCGGAAGGACCTTGTTCTCGCGCGCTTCCTTCAGCCAGGCCTCCTTCAACTCCGCAAGCTTCTCTGGATGCTTGGCCGCCAGGTCATGCGCCTGGCTGAAGTCCGTCTTCAGATCGTAGAGCTCCCACGCATAATCGGTCGGTTCCACGTGCTTGCCGGCATTGACCGCCATTTCCAGCCCCGCCGGCGGTGGCGTGGTCGATGCCATCCAGCCATTCTGGTAGATCGAGCGATTGGTCAGCAGTTCGAAATATTGCGAGCGCGACTTCTCCGGCGTCTTCGCGGAGGCGAAGCTGTATTGCAGGCTGGTGCCATCCATGGGCTGCTGGGGGATACCGTTCACTTGCCGGGGAGCCGGGATGGTCGCCGCTTCCAGGATCGTCGGGGCGACGTCGATCAAATGGGAGAACTGCGTCCTGATGCCGCCGGTGGCCTGGATCTTCGCCGGCCAGGACAGGACCATGCCGTTGCGGATGCCGCCCAGATGCGACCCGATACGCTTGAAATAGCGGAACGGCGTGTTCATCGCCCAGGCCCAGCCGATCGGATAATGGGAATGGGCATTGGGGCCGCCCATCCGGTCGAGCGAATCCACCAGCCATTCATCCGGTTCCGGCGGCCGGTTGACCAGCGCGCCGGTATCGTTCGTGGTGCCGTGCAGCCCGCCTTCCGGGCTCGCGCCATTGTCCCCTTCGACGAAGATGATCAGCGTGTTGTCCAACTGGCCCATCCGCTTCAATTCGGCCACCAGCCGGCCGAATTGATCGTCCTGATAGGCAAGCTGCGCCGCATAGACTTCCATCAGACGCGCAGCGGCCTTCTTCTGATCGGCGGTGAGCGAGGACCAGGCCGGCACGAAATCGGGCCTCGCCGTCAGCTTGGTGTTGGCCGGAACGATGCCGGCTGCCTTCTGCTGCTTGAAGATCTGCTCGCGTGCGGCATCCCAGCCCTGATCGAACTTGCCCTTGAACTTCTCGATCCAGTCCTTGGGCGCCTGGAGCGGCGCATGCGCGCTGCCGGGCGCGAGATAGATGAAGAAGGGACGATCCGGATCGGCCGCCTTCTGGTTGTGGATCCAGTTGATCGCGTCATCCGCCAGCATCTTGTCCAAGTGATCGCCAGGCTTGTAGACCGCACGTTGAGTGTCGCGGATCAGGGCGGGGGCCCATTGATCGGTCTGGGAACCCATGAAGCCGTAGAAATATTCGAAGCCCAGACTGGAGGGCCAGTTTGTGAACGGGCCAGTCATGGAGACTTCCGACACGGGCGCGTCGTGGTGCTTGCCGAACATCGCAGTGTTGTAGCCGTTGCCTTTCAATATCTCGGCCACGGTGGCCGCATCCTTCGAGATTTCGCCCAGATAGCCGGGATAGCCCGTGGAGAAGTCCGGAAGCGCGCCCATGCCGACTGCATGATGATTGCGGCCGGTGAGCAAGGCCGCGCGGCTGGGAGAGCACATCGCGGTGGTGTTGAAATTATTGTAGCGCAGCCCGGCCTTCGCCAGCCGGTCCAGATTGGGAGTGGGAATAAGCCCGCCGAACACGCTCGAGCCCGCGAAGCCCACATCGTCCGTCATCACGAGAAGGACATTGGGCGCGCCTTGCGGCGCCTTGGGCTTCTCGGGAAAGGCGGGCATCGATGTGGTGGCCGTGTCGCCGATCTTCCCTGCGAACGGCTTGGTGGCGATCGGGAGAACTTGGCGTTCCTCCATCGTCTGAGCCTGTGCCGCTCCTATTCCGAAAAGCAGCGTGCTCAAGGCAGTGGTCAGCTTCAAATAATCGCCACGCATGATCTTCTCTCCCGTTTTTCGCGCTTCCAAGGCAGAAGCAGCCGGCCTGCTGCCTCTGCCGCCTGCTTTCGTCAGAACCTGAAAGTGCCTTGGACACGCAGTTCGCGGCCCCGCGGGGTTCCGCCATGCAACTGATCCTGTGCCTGTGCGAACGTCGCGTTGGAGCTGAATTCCGCATAGTGTTTGTTGGCCAGGTTGCGGCCGATGAAGGCCAGTTCGTAGTGGTCATCGGAGGTGTAAAGCCGAACTCCGGCATTCCACAGCGCGAAGCCCTTCTGCACGGCATAGGGAGCTTGGGTTTCCTGCAGGATATAGCGGCTGCGATAGCTCACATCGCCGCTCAAGCCGATCATCAGCGCGTCGGACAGCGGCGCATCATAATTGATGCCGGCAATGAGGTTCCACTTCGGCGCGCGCGGAAGAGTACGTCCGGCCAGATCCTGCGATCCGCCAACGCAACCCTGCGGCGCTGTCTGGCCAGTATAGCAGGGCGAGTTGGGGAAGCTCTTGAACTTGGCACTGTTATACGCCGCGCTCGCATTGATCCGCAGTTCCGGGGTCGCCGCCCATTCCGTCTGCAGTTCGACGCCCTTGATGCGCGCGCTGGCGGCATTGAGGACCGAGAAGCTGAAAGTGGACGGATTGAAGATCGACTGCTGAAGGTCGTCATAATCGTAGAGATAGGCTGTCGCTTCGACACGCAGCTTGCGGTCGAAGAGCTGTGCTTTGAAGCCCACTTCTCCACCCTTGGCCTTTTCCGGCCCGAAGATGAAATCGCTGGATTGGGGAATAGTCAAATCCGGTTTGAGCTTGAACAGCGACAATGAGGGAAACCCACCCGACTTGTAGCCGGTCTTGAAAGCCGCATAGACCATCACGTCCTGCGCGGGCTTGTAGGACAGGGTGACTTCGGGCGACCAGTTGGTATCGCGGAACTTGCCGGTGAATTCTCCTCCGACCGGAACGAAGGGCCCTAGGGACGGCTGCACCCGCGGATGGACGTATGTATTGAAGATCCGCTGCGTGCGGGTTTCCTTCGTATAACGTACGCCGCCTGCGAGTTCCAGTTGGTCGGTGATCGCCCAGCGCAACTGACCGAAGCCCGAGATGGTTTCGGCTTTCGCAAAGTTTTGCGAATTGAAGCTGTCATACCGTCCCGCGCCCGGCTGGCCGGCAGGCACGGGTCCCACGAAGAACAGGAGGGAATCGGTATAATTCTGCCGGTCGATCTTTTCGTAGAAGCCGCCGAGCGTCACATTCACCGGGCCATCGAAATCCGTGACCATCCGCAGCTCCTGGGAGAAGCTGTCGGTGGTTTCACCGATCGCCGAACTCGCGAGACCATAGCTGGTGTAATCGTATGCTCCGACAGAAGCATATTTGATCTTCCAGTAGCTGGTGACGGACGTGAGCGTGAGATCGTCAAGGCTGTAATTGAGCGTCAGGTTGGAGAGGATCGATTTCAGGCGACCGAAGGGTTCACCATCCTCATGCATTCCTTCCCAGTCCGGACCGATATATTGCGGCGGGACGCCGTTCAGCAGGGTCTTGCCGTCAAACTTGCAGCCATCCGTGGTGTCCTGGACGCCGCCGACGGAAACCGGCCCCTTGTGTATCGCGGGATCGCACCATTGCTGGTTGACGAAGCCCTTGTCCTTGCGGTCGCCCAGAGTAACTTTCAGCGTCGCATCGAAATCGGAGGTCGGCTCCCATTTCAGAGTCAGCCGTCCCATGATCTCGCGCGTTCCGGGCAGGCGCGCGCTGCCAGGTTCCGCCGAGACCGGGAAATAGGTCGCGTTCGCCAAAGGCAGGGGCGAAGGGCGGGATATCGCCACGTTCTTCAGCCAGCCGTCCATGTCAGACGCGCGGATCGCGAGCCGCGCGCCGAACGTGTCACTTAGGGGTCCGGAGACGGCCGCTTCGACGAATTTTTCCCGCGCTTCGAATTCAAAACCACCGCGCACGTAGCCCTTGAGCGTGTCAGTCGGGCCGGCGGACGTCACCGAAAGCACGCCGGCCGGGCTGTTCTTGCCGAAGAACAGCGATTGCGGGCCTTTCAGAACTTCGATCTGAGCCATGTCGAACATGCCCATCAGCACTACGCGCCCGCGGGTGATCGGCGTGCCGTCCAACATGACCAGCACGCTCTGCTCCAGGCCTGGATCGCCGAAGGAGGTGCCCAGACCGCGGATAGAGAAGCTCGCTCCCGCTCCCGAGGGCGTTTCGGTCATGATGACCTGAGGCACCAGCTTTGCGGCACGCTGGATGTCGGTCACGCCTTTTCGGTTGAGATCGCTGGCGGAAACGGCCGAGACTGCGACCGGCACGTCGATGAGCGCTTCATCGCGGCGGCGCGCAGTCACGATGATCTCGTCCAACTGGTTGGAACGGGCAGCCGGCGCCGGTGCAGGTTCAACCTGGTCCTGCTGCGCATAGGCGACCTGGCTGGACCGGCGATAGGACGCGGATTTGGCCGCAGGCTTGGCCGGCACGATCGCGATGGCACCGGAAGGGTCGCGCTTGGTTTCAAGCCCGCTGCCAGTCAGCAAGACCCTAAGCGCGTTCTCGGCGGACATCGTTCCACTTACGCCCGCGCTGCGAGCCACGCCCAACTGGTCGACACGATAGACCACTTCCACACCGCTCTGGCGGATGAAGGCGTCGAGCGCGCTCTTCATGTCGCCTGCCGGAATGCGGAAGCTTTGTGCTTGAGCTGCGGCCGGGGTCGCGAATGCAACCAGGCACACGCTGCCCGCGAGCGCGGCAGCTACGGATCTCGTGAGTTTCATCCCAGTCCCCCTCCATGACCGGGCAGTGTTTTCCTGCCCTCGATCCTTAGGACATCCGGGCTCTGAAAACCCCTATCCCGCAGGAAAAATTTTTACCGCTTCAATCTTGCGAAACACGGATCTCGGTTTCGGTTTCCTCCACCCGCAGGCCGTAGGCATCGGCCATGAGCCGGGCGAACGTCTCCACATTCTCGGGCCGGAACGCACCGCCGATCCTGATCTTGCCCAGCTTCTCATCGGCAATGACGAGCTTGCGGTGATTGTAGCGGTTGAACTCGCCTGCCGCGTCGGACAGCGACATCCGGTCAAAGATCAGCAAGCCCCGCATCCAGCCGAGATTGTTCGTCACCGCATCCATCTTGTCATAGACCGCCAGTGTCTGGCTGCCCTGAGAGATCGCGGAATCGCCGCGCTTCAGGATCAGCGTCTCGCGAACCTCCCCTTTCACGACGCGGCCGAATTGAACCCGCCCTTCGACAACCGCGGCCACGGTGCGCGCGCCTTCGCGGCGTATACCGAATTTAGTGCCCAGCACTTTCACCAGCCGATCGCCCGTGAACACGTAAAATGGCCGGGTGCGATCATGCGCCACGTCGAAGAAGGCCTCGCCGCGATCCAGGCGGACGATGCGTTTCCTGTCAGTCAGCTCGACCCGTATCGCGCTATCCGTGTTGAGATCTACCCGCGTGCCATCGGGAAAGGCGATGACCTTACGCTCGCCGAGCTTCGTGTTGTAATAGGTATATTCCGGCTGCGCGTTCCAATCGAAAACCGTCATCGTCGCCAAGGCCAGAGGTATCAGCATCGCTGCGATCAGTGCCGCGGCCTTCAGCCAAACGGCGCCGAAGAACGGGGCGCGTTCGCGAACAGGCTGGGCCGGAAGATTAAGCGCGCCGACCCGGTCGGCCTGCGACCAGCCGTGCCGGAGCCGCCAGTAGACAGCCTTGTGGCGCATCGATTCCGCGAGCCAGCTATCGAGTGCCTGCTGGTCCGCCGCCGACCAATCGCTTTGCTCCCGGCGCAGCAGGAACCTTGCCGCGCGTTCTTCCAGCCGATCAATCATGGCCCGAACCTTTCCGGAGCCTTGCGAGCGGGCCATATATCTTGTGCTGCACGCGGCCTTCGCCACCCAGCATGAAATCGGTCAGCGCCCGCATGCCGAGCGTCATCTGCCGCTCTACCGCGTCGATTCCCACATTCAGGCGATCCGCGACTTCTCTGGTCGAGAGCCCTTCCACCTTGCGAAGCCGAACGACTTCCCGACACCGCGGTGGCAGGCGCTCCATCCCTTCCAGAGCGCGCCGCAGGTCCTGGCGCGCGCTGGCGTGGCGTTCCGGCGTGAGCAGATCCTCGTCGAGCGGGAGATCATCGAGATCGGCGACGAGATCGAACGATACGATCCGGCCGCGCTTCACTCGCGTGATCAGCAGATTGCGCGCGATGGTGAAGACATAGGCCCGGTCGTGCTGCGGCAGCCCCTTGCTTGCGCCCGTCAAGGCCCGTTCATAGACGTCGTGAAGCGTGTCGCGAACTTCATGCTGCGCTTTCAAGTGCCGCCGCAGATAGGAAAGCAACTGCCCTTCGAGGGGCAGTATGGTGGTCGTGAACCAGATGTTCAGCTGCTCGTCGTCGATCATTGGCTTTGCCGTCTTGAGAGATGACAAACGGCGCGCGCAAACCCGTATTGTGAATGATGATTTTTTTGCGCGTCCTCCAGATGCCGGCGATCCGATGCGCGTGCCACCAAAAAATGGCCGATCTCGGTCTCGTTCTGGATGGCCTGACTATCCACCTTGTAGAAGGTAGCTTCTGGATGAACCGCGGGCTCTATAGCCCATTGCGTCGAACTTCCGCGACGTGAGCTTCGCGTTCCCTGACGGTTCTGGTCATGATCTGGAAATGGGTGAGCGATGCGGTACCGATTGCCAGCTGCAGATCGATCGTCTGGATTTTCTCGAAGCCGGCGCCGCGTATTGCGCATATCCCTCGCTGATGCGAAGTCACTCGGCCTGAGCGGGGCGGGCGCTACGCTCTCGCTCGGCGTTGCGATGGGCATCGCGGATCTTCAACAGATCGTGACGAGTCACGATGCCGACGACGCGGTTCGAGGTGCGTTCAACGATTGGCAGCCGACCCGTGCCCGCCTCGACCATCATATCCGCTATATGGCTCAGCGGATCGCTCTCCAGGCCGCTCGGCTGAGATGCGTCGGACAGGACTTCTGACAGTGTCGCTTCCAGCGGCGCGCCTTCTACTTGCCAGCGAAGCGCATCGGAGCGCGAGACGAGACCCAACAGGCGTCCTTCCGGATCAATTACCGGGTAGGTCCGGAAAGAAGCCTCGTCACTGAAGAACGCGATGGTCTTCGATACCGAAAGCGAGCCCGGCAGAGTTTTGGGGGCCTTCGTCATCACCTGGTCGACCTGCATGAAATCGAAGGGATCGATCGAATATTCTTGAAGTACATGGCGGCCGCGGCGGGCGATCTTCTCGGTCAGGATCGAGCGGCGCATGGTAAGGACGCTGATCGCATAGGCACTTGCGGACGCTGCCATGGCGAACGGCAGCATCGCGAAGTCGTTGGTCAGTTCGACTGCAAAAAGCGCTGCGGTAAGAGGTGCGCGCATGGCCCCGCTCAAGATACCCGCCATGCCCGCCAGCGCCCAGAGCGCGCTTCCGCCAGGAAGGTAGTACCCGAGCAGGAATCCGAGCGCACCGCCCATCAACAGTAGGGGCGCGAGCACGCCGCCCGAGGTGCCCGAGCCCAGTGCGACCAGCCAGACCACGGCCTTCACGATCAGCAGGCTGAGAACGACGCGCAACTCGAGCGAACCCTCCAGAAGGCCGCGAATGCTTTCATAGCCGGCACCCAGAACATGCGCATCGGCAACACCGCCCAGGCCCACCACCAGCCCTCCGAGCGCCGGCCACCACATCCAGTGAACGGGCAGGTGGGCGAACAGGTCTTCGACCCGGTAGAGCAGGTTCGAAAGGAGCGATGCCTGAATTCCGGCCAGGGCCCCGACAGAAAGGGAAATACCGATCAGGGCTGGGGAGAGAGCGATCAGGTGCTGCACGGGAAACAGGGGGCCTGCATCGATCAGGATCGGCCGCCAGAGAAAGGACGTAAGCACCGCAAGAACCACCGGCACGAAGCTGCGCGGCTTCCATTCGAAGAGCAGAACTTCGACTGCAAGAAGGATCGCTGCTATGGGTGTTCCGAAGATCGCCGTCATTCCCGCCGCTGCGCCGGATACGAGCAGCGTCTTGCGTTCGGCAGCGCTCAGGCGGAAAGACTGCGCGAAGAGCGAGCCGATCGCGCCTCCCGTCATGATGATGGGGCCTTCCGCACCGAACGGGCCCCCGCTGCCGATCGAAATGGCTGAGGAGAGCGGCTTGAGCAGCGCTACTTTGAGCGAGAGACGACTTTCCCCATACAGTATCGTCTCGATCGCTTCGGGGATACCGTGTCCCCGAATCTTCTCCGAGCCGAAGCGGGCCATGAGGCCGACGATGAAGCTGCCGATGATAGGAACGGCGACAAGGCCGAGGCCAAGCGCGTTGTCGGTGATCTGGGCGGGTGCGAAGGAAGCGTGGCCAAACCAGAAGAGATTCGTCGCGAGCGCGATTGCCTTCAGCAAGATCCATGCCCCCAATGCGCCGCCGGTCCCGGCAATTATGGCCGCACCGGCCAGGAGCAGCATGCGACGGTCCGCGCTATGATCGCCCAGGGCAGGCCGGGAAGAATGGGCAAGGGAAGTCATGAGGGTCGGATCCCCGATCGGCGGGAGTGCGCCAACTATATCGTAACACGATATAGATCAATGGTCACGGCGCACGATTTCTGTTAGGTGCTGATCATGCGAAAAGCTCTGACCGACGATGACTACGCGGCTCTCGCCGAGTTTCGTTTTGCCTTGCGTCAGTTTGTTGCGTTCAGCGAAGGAGAAGCCGCCGAGCGCGGTCTTACGCCGCAGCAGCATCAGGCCCTGCTGGTAATCCGTGCGAGCTCGTTTGAAGAGGCCACGATCGGTCACGTTGCCGAACGACTGATCCTGAAACCGCATAGCGCAACGGGACTGATCGACCGTCTCGAAGCGCAGGGTCTCGTCCGCCGGCGTCCTTCGCCAAACGACAAGCGGCGGGCTGTTCTGGAACTAACCGATGATGCGCATCGCGTGCTCGAGGCGTTGAGCGCGACGCATCGCGAGGAAATCCGTCGAATAGGACCCATGTTGACGGGACTGGTCGACCGGATCGACCGCAGCGCCTAGGATGGTATCAGTTGGATGTCTTGTCCCTGACGAGGCGAACGTGATGGACCCGCTACCGGACGAACAACGCGTTGATCGCTTGTCGGACCTTGTATCGTCGCTGCACGGGATCGCGGACTTCCGAGAAAGCTTCACGGCGCATGCGTTTCACGAGAACACGCAACGCTCCGCGGTCCGGCATGTTGCCCTCTTTCACATGTATCACCAGGGCGGGATAGCACCAATTGCGGAACGCCATCACCTGTTCCTCTCATAGTCCGATCGCGTATCAACGACCTGCGAAAACGCCTCGATCAGGCAAGCGATGAGAATGGTCAGCCAGGCAAATTCGCTTCCTATTCCCCTGCAGAGAATTGAAAGGACGAACATCGCCCCGCCTTTCCTTCGCGCGCCGTGGTCTCGCGAAAACGCCAAATCCCCTCACTTATAAATATATCGCAAAGCGACATAATTGCAAGCGAGGGGATTGGGCATCTATGTCCGCTGAAAGGGCGAGGCTGCACCGGCGGCGATCACTTCACTCACCGAATTCGGTATGCGGTCTTGTCCTGGTTCGACTTCATGGAACCGAGCATGCGTGACGGTGGCGGAGGCATCCAACGTCAGCCAGTTGGTCGGGCGCCAGAAGAGGCTCGCTTCGACACCCCGTTGCCGCGTCGCGTCGTTGGGCTCCGTGCTGCCGTCATCGCCGACGAACACCAGCTCTGAACCGAGCGCCAGATAGTAACCGACCAACGGGGCAGTGATGCGCGAAGTCTCTATCCGCCGCTCCTATTTCCAAGCCAATTCTCAGCAAGGTTATAGCAATCCTGAAACCGTGCGGCGACGAATGCCAGCCCATTCAAACTAGCGGGTGCATTTGGTCTGACAACACCGACAGCGCCTATCCCTGGGCTCCCAACCTCGGCCCATCTTTTGCCCTGACACCCCCCGTGGAGTTTCGTTTATGGAGTGTCCGCAAGATGCCGCTGGTCCGGCATGCCCTTATTTCCTCTTCAGTGCGTAAGCGACGATATAGTCGCCCGTCCGCGCCTGGATCATCGGCGCGCCGCCCGCCACGACCAGCAGGATCTGGCGCCCGTCCTTCGTCAGATAGGTCGACGGCGTGGCCTGCCCGCCAGCCGGCAAGCGGGCCTTCCACACTTCCTTGCCGGTAACGGTATCGAAAGCCCGAACATGCTGGTCCTGGCTGCCGCTGATGAAGGTCAGCCCACCGCGCGTGACGATCGCGCCGCCCCAACTGGGCGCGCCGATCGTCAGCGGGATATGCGACCTGATGCCCAGCGGCCCGCTTTCGGCAGCAGTGCCGAAGGGCTTGCTCCAGACCAGCTTGCCGCTGACCAGATCGATCGCTGTCAGCTTCGCATAGGGCGGTTGGTTGCACGGTACGCCGAGCGGCGAGAGGAACGATCCGACCCACAGGCCGTAGGGGGTATTGGCCTGGGCCGCCGGGCCGCCCACGCCGTGCCCGCCGGCACCATCCGACCTGGGCTTGAGCCCTTCCGCATCCGCCTGCTTGCGCGTGATCAGCTTCACCAGGTTCGGCATGTAAAGCGAAGGCGTGACCATGATCCCGCGATCCGGGTCGATCGAGACAGAGCTCCAGTTGTTCCCGCCGGCATAGCCTGGATTGACCAGGGTCAGCTTGTCCAGTGCGGGCGGGGTCATCGGCCCTTCCCAGCGGCTGCGACGGAACTCCCTGCGGCACCAGAGCTGATCGATGGGCGTGATGCCCCACATCTTGCTTTCGATCAGTTCGGGGCCGGAGACGGACGGGATCCCGTCGGAGAAAGGCTGGGTGGGAGATACCCGTTCTTCGGGCACCGCTCCGCCGGTCGGGACCTTGCGTTCGCTGACATGCCTGAGCGGCTTTCCGGTCGCCCGGTCGAGTACGAACATCTCGCCGCGCTTGGTTCCCACTACGAGCAGCTTTTCGATGCCCGAGGCCGTGCGGATATCGGCAAGCGTGGGCTGCGAAGGGACGTCGTAATCCCACAGATCGTGATGCGTGGTCTGGAAGGACCAGCGCAACTTGCCGGTTTCGGCATCGATCGCGATCACCGCGCTGCTGAACTGGTCATCGAAGGGTCGGCGTTGGCCGCCGAAATTGTCGGGCACGGCATTACCGGTCGGCGCATAGACCAGTCCCAGCGCCTCGTCCGAACTCATCGGTGCCCAGCTGTTGGGGGTGTTGGGCGTGTAGGTCTCGCCTTCCGCCGGTTCACTCTGCCGGTCGAGGCGGCCGACATCGAATGCCCAAGCGAACTTGCCCGTTACCGCATCGAATGCGCGGATCACGCCTGACGGCTCGCCCTCATATTGATTGTCGGACACCCAGCCGCCCAAGACCAGCTTGCCGCGCACGACAGCCGGTGGCGAACTGGGATAGTAATAGCCCTTGTCGAAGGTGCCGAGGCCCTTGAGCAGCGAGACTTGCCCGTTGGAACCGAAACCGGCGCAAGGCTTGCCGTCCAGCGCGTCCATGGCGATCAGCCGCCCGTCGATCGTGTTGGTGTAGATACGCTGCGCACAGGCGCCGACGGCATCGGGCACCCGATAGTAGGAGGTGCCACGGCAGGTTGCGGTGAATGTCAGGCCGCCATTGTCGGTCTTCGGATCGTTGCGCCACCGTATCTTGCCGGTGGCAGCATCGATCGCGACGATCTCGTTGTTCGGCTTGCAGATGTAGACGAGTTCGCCGACCTTGATCGCAGCTGACTGGAAGTTGGGCACATGCTTGAGGTTCGTGCCGCCGACACGCGCCGTCCAGGCGACTTCGAGCTGACCGACATTCGCCCTGTTGATCTGGTCCAGGCCACTGAAGCGACTGCCGCCCCGGTCATTGCCGAAAGCAATCCAGTCGCCATCGGTGTTGATGGTTTTCGCAGGCAGCTTCGCGGCAGCCAGTGCCGCTTGGTCGGCCACGCCGCGCTGGAAGACCGGATCGGCAGGTTCGTTCCGCAGCAGGTGCAAACCTGCGCCGATCAGGACGGCGGCGAGGGCCGGCACGCCGAGGCTTATGACCAGGCCCCGTCTGGCGAAGGGGCGATCTCCATCGAGTGCGTTGCGTACAAAGGGCAACAGCAACCAGAGCCCCATCCCGGTGGGCAGACCAAGCCGGGCGAGGAGAGCCCAGAAATCGCTGCCGGATTCCCAGACGGACCAGCCGAGCGTGATCACCCAGAACAGCCCGTAAAGCCAGGCGCCCCAAGCTTTGCCGCGCAACAGCTGAACCGCGCTTGCCAGCAGCAAAACACCCGACAGCACATAATAGATCGAACCGCCGAGAAGCGCCAATTCGCCTCCCCACCACAGCAACACGCCACCAAGCAATCCCACCACGACAGCGAAAGGCCAGACGGCAAGCAGGAGTGTCTTGTGGTTGCGTCCCTCAGTCATTGCATCCATACTCCCGCCGACAGCTTTTCCGCTGCGTTTGGGGCTTTCTAGCCAAATGCCGCGCGCTTCTGCAAGCGCGGTTGGAACCATCACACTGACGCAAGATCATTCGCTTCGGAGAGCGCTACGTTCCCTGGCAGGATCACACCATCCGAGGAGAAGCGAAAAATTTCCGCTTTGGGTCGGGAAAAGGTAATGGGGAAGTTGTACAGATAACGCCGATATTGCAGACATTCACGTGGAAAAGCGAGCGGTCTGAAACCTGCCGTTTGTACATCGGTCCCTCTGGCGACAGGTTCGCGTCCATAAAATGGAATCTTCGAAGACGTTGGTTGGGGTGTCTTCTTCCCACCCATTGCGGTCATCAAATGGCTGAGGCTAATTCGGCTGAATGAGAGCGAGGATGAGATCCTATCGAATGGCAACTATGGGTGACGACCTCAACCGGTGGCCGCAACACAGAAGGCAAATCTGGCGGCGGCTGTTTCGAACTGAATTGGGGGGATGAAAAAAATGCGTAAAGTCGTTCTCGCCATCGTTGCGAGCGCGTCCGTGATGTCAGCGCAGGCAAATGCAGGTCAGGTACAGACCAGTGCTGCTCCGACACAAGCACCACCGACGATAATTGTATTTCCGGACAAAGGACCGTCTGGCCTAAGCGATCTTCCCATGGGTGCCCATCGCATCCCTAATAGCAATGTCATCATAACGGGACATCAGAAAGGCGGTTCATTGGGCGCTATTTTTGGCGTTTTCGGTATGCTGGCGCAGGGCGCGGCCAACGCCGAAGCTGGCAGGGAGGCGGTAGAGAATTTCCAGGATGGGCTCCGCTTCAATGTGGCTGGAAAGGCGGCCGAGATGACCCGGGCGATCTTGGCGGACGACAAATACGGAAACGCGTTCACCTTATCATCTGTTGTGCATGGCGGTACTCTCTCCGTGGTGCCTTATGTTGTTATCTCGTTCGTGAACGAAACCGATGTTCGCCCATATGTCGTTCTGAAGACGACGCTCACCTCCGGAACACCCGGCTCAACCTCTCGGATGATCAAGTATTTCTGTTGCGAAGGAACACCACTGCCGCTCGCTGGAGAAAATGGCCTGTCTGCGAATGGTGGCGAAGGTCTGAAAGCGATTTTGACGTCTGAACTGGAAACGGCCATCCATGTGATGCTTTTGGATCGTGCACACGCCTATTCCAGAGATAATCAGAAGATCACAGCCGAGGGTTACATCCCCTTCGTCGGTAAGAAGTTCAAGGCGAAGGGGTATGATCTCGGTCGATATAAAGAATATTTCGTATTTGAAATTCGCGGAGGTAACGTGTTTGCAGGCGTTCATGCTGCGGAACCGTCCGCATTGGAAATTAAGGCCGCAAGTACGAAATGAAGAACTGGTTTTAGATTTCGGATCGCACTGGCGGGCAAGCGGGAACACATGGTCGCTCGTGCCGTGCTTTTGACTCGGTCAGTTCCTCAGAAGCGAAGCAATGCCATCCCGCCAGGTGCGTTGCATCTCTAGCTTCCGATATCGGTCGGAACCCGCCGCATATCCATCCGTTCGCGGAGTGGAAGGATCAGCCATGCCTCTCAAACTCAAAGGTTCCTGCCGCTGCGGACAGGTCAGTTTCTCCGCCGAGAGCCGCGCCCCCGTCCCTTTCATGCGATGCTATTGCTCGATCTGTCGGAAAACCGCTGGCGCTGGGGGCTACGCCATCAATCTTCACGCAGACAAGCGAACGCTGCGAGTACGAGGTGAAACCGCGGTTTTTCATGCCGAGCTGGATGATGGTCATGGCGGGGTTAGGGTCAGCGCGGCAGAACGGCATTTCTGTGCGGGCTGCGATAGTGCGCTCTGGGTCTTCAGCCCGGACTATCCCGAACTCTTTCATCCCTTCGCGTCAGCTATCGACAGTGAACTTCCGAAACCTCCGTCACTCGTCCACATGATGCTCTCGTCAAAAGCCAGCTGGGTCGAGCCGGAGATTGGGCCAGACGACCAGTGCTTCGAGGAGTACCCAGAGGACGCGCTGGAGGATTGGCACCGAGCGCACGGATTCTGGATCGAGTAGATTGCCCGTAGCAGCGCGGCCATTCGTGCTTGCCAGGTAAGCAGAGCGGCAGCGTGCTGCGGGATCAGGCCTGTTGTCTTGAGATCGGATAGTTCAGCAAGCCCTCACCACAGTTTTATGTTATGTGCGAGCCGCCGCCAGCGTTCATTCAATTATGTGCGGTTACCGCAATCGCGATAGCGTACAGCAGCAATGAAGGCCGCAAGGGCTGCTGACTGCTGCCGTCGGCTGGGATAGTAGAGATGATATCCCGGAAACGGCGGGCACCACTTTTTCAGGACCTGAACGAGCTCGCCTGCATCCAACTGTGCCTGCAAATAGTCCCTGGGCAGGTAACACAAGCCCAGTCCATTGATCGCTGCCTGGCGCACAAGGTCAATGTCGTTGGCGATGAATTGGCCCTCGACCCGCACATTCACGGCGCGCCCATCTTTCTCGAGATCCCACACCGATACGCCACCGCGGGACTGGTGGCGAAGGTTGATGCAGTTGTGGCGGGAAAGATCGTCTGGCGTAGCTGGCGCTCCGTGGGCCTCCAGATATGCGGGAGAGCCGACCACCGCCATCTCCATGTCAGGGCCTATTCGCACGGCCACCATATCCTGAGCCAAGGTCTCACCGAGACGAACGCCGGCATCGAACCGCTCGGCAACGATATCCACAAAGCCATTGTCGACGGTCAGTTCAATCGTGAGGTCCGGATAGAGCGGCAGTAATTTGGCTATCACCGGGAGCAAAATGCTTTCGGCCGGTTGATCTCCGGTAGTGATACGCAAGGTGCCTGAGGGTTTGTCGCGAAGCTCCGTCAATCCTTCGAGCTCCGCAGTCACCTCGTCAAAGTGGGGGCCGACCCGATCCAGCAAACGTTCGCCAGCATCTGTAGTCGAGACACTGCGGCTCGTGCGGGTCAAGAGGCGCATGCCCATACGTTCCTCAAGCTTGCGGATCGTATGGCTGAGAGCAGACGGTGACACGCCGATCTTTGCCGCCGCTCGCGTGAAGCTTCGCTCCCGTGCAACCGCCAGAAAGGCAACCAGATCTGCCATCGTATCGCGGTTCATGGTTGAATTTTGCTCACAGCTGCATGCCGATCATAGGGGGTAATCAGCACGATGCAGTAGGCCTAAATTGCTGCCATGGCAAAAAATCAGACCCACATCGTAACAGGCCAGACGCTGGCAAGGCCAACCATGAGAAGCGAATGGGGCGCAGTTTTCGCTCTCTCGCTATGCGTTTCCATCCTGATCGCCTCGGAGTTCATGCCGGTCAGCCTGCTCACGCCGATTGCTTCCGACCTTCGCATAAGCGAAGGCCAGGCAGGGCAGGCGATTGCCGTGTCCGGTATCTTCGCCGTCCTCACCAGCTTGTTCATTGCCTCTGTAACGCGCGGCATCGATCGCCGGACGCTGCTGCTGTGGCTCACCGGCCTGATGATTGCGTCGGGTGTCATCGTCGCTTTCGCGACAACCTATCCGATATTCATGGTCGGCAGAGCGCTGCTGGGAGTAGTAATCGGCGGCTTCTGGTCGATGTCGACTGCAACCGTTATGCGGCTTGTCCCGGAGGATGCCGTACCGCGCGCGCTTGCGCTTCTCAACGGTGGCAATGCGCTGGCAACGACCATCGCCGCGCCCTTGGGCAGCTTTTTGGGCCAGTACATTGGCTGGCGTGGCGCGTTCTTCTTCGTCGTACCGCTCGCCGCGGTCACACTTGCCTGGCAGTTCATCACTCTACCGAGCATGCCGAGCCGCGAACGGGCGAATGGCGCAGCAGCCTTCAGGGTCCTTCTGCGGCCGCAGGTGCCGCTTGGCATGATAGCTGTCGCGCTGCTCTTCATGGGCCAGTTCGCGCTGTTCACCTATTTGCGGCCGTTCCTCGAGACCGTCACAGGGGTCGATGTCTCTACACTCTCGCTAATGCTACTAGGCCTGGGCGTTGCCGGCCTCGCGGGGACCTATGCGATCGGGCTCGCGCTTGAGCGATCTCTCCACGCATTGCTGATTGCGATGCCGTTGGCGATGGCCGCCGTCGCAGCAGGACTGATGGTTCTGGGTTCGTCCCCTGTCAGTGTCGGCGCGCTCCTCGGACTCTGGAGCTTTATCGGCACGGCCGCGCCGGTCGCCTGGTGGACCTGGGTAAGCAGAGTGCTGCCTGAGGACGCGGAAGCAGGCGGCGGACTGATGGTGGCCGTAATCCAACTGGCAATAACGTTGGGGGCATCGCTCGGTGGGCTTCTGTTTGACGGGCACGGCTATCAAGCGACCTTCACCATAAGCGCCGCACTGCTCGTTTCTTCGGCCCTTGTTGCGCTTCTTGCCTCGCGAGGAGGCCCAGCTCTCACCAACGACAACAACCAGCTCATTGTTGCGCCGGCCGCCTCCTAGAAGGACTAGACCCATGCAAGGATTTGGAACCGCCCGAGCTGCGCTCACCAGACGCGGCCTCGTCTTTGGCGGCATTCTGAGCGCACTGGCCTTTGCAGGTACGCAGCCGGCCTTCGCACACACTATCTCCACCGCGACAACGGGAGCAACCATGCAAATGACACAGGAATGGGACAAGACTTTCCCCAAGAGCGAGAAGGTTGATCACCAGAAGGTAACCTTCAAAAACCGATACGGCATCACGCTCGTTGGTGATCTTTATCTGCCCAAGGATCGCGACAGTCGCCGGCTGGCGGCGATTGCCGTCGGCGGCCCGTTCGGCGCAGTGAAGGAGCAGTCATCCGGTCTTTACGCCCAGATCATGGCCGAGCACGGCTTCGTAACCTTGGCCTTCGACCCATCCTACACGGGCGAGAGTGGAGGTGAACCGCGCAATGTTGCTTCGCCAGACATCAACACCGAAGACTTCAGTGCTGCCGTAGATTACCTCGGTCACCATGCATCGGTCGATCGCGAAAAGATCGGTATTCTCGGCATCTGCGGCTGGGGCGGCATGGCGCTTAACGCAGCTGCCATCGACAAGCGGGTGAAGGCGGTTGCCGTGAGCACCATGTATGACATGACCCGCGTCATGTCGAAGGGCTATAATGACAGCGTGACGCTGGAGCAGCGTACGCAAACCCTCGAGCAACTCAGCCGGCAGCGGTGGACAGATGCCGAAAAAGGCAGCCCAGCCTATGGCCCGCCTATGAACGAGCTGAAGGGTGGCGAAGCGCAGTTCTTGGTCGATTACCACGACTACTATCGAACCTCGCGCGGCTTCCACCCGAGATCGGTGAACTCGAATGGATCATGGACAGTGACCAATCCGCTTTCGTTCATGAACATGCCGATCCTGACCTACATCCGGGAAATCTCGCCTCGGCCCATCCTGTTCATCCATGGAGAAAAGGCGCATTCCCGGTATTTCAGCGAAACGGCCTTTGCTGCAGCAGCGGAGCCCAAGGAACTGATGATCATACCCGGCGCCAACCACACGGACTTGTATGATCGGGTCGATGTGATCCCCTTCGACCGGCTCGCCAGGTTCTACAGCGAGAGCCTCAAATGATAGGAACCGCACGCCTCGTCGCCCTGTTCACGACCATCACTGCGCTTGCTTCGAATTCAAAGGAGCGCCCTTCCATGGAAATCACTCGCAAGGCGGCCCTTCAGAGCGTTCCGGGCCCTGAGCAATTCTTCACCGGCAAAGTCACCGTCACAGGACAATTTCAGCGGCCCGAGCCGTCGCGTGTCAGCGGTGCCATCGTTCACTTCGAACCGAATGCGCGCATTGCCTAGCATACCCATCCGGCGGGCCAGACCTTGATCGTTACCGAAGGCGTTGGCTGGACCCAGATCGAGGGGGGATCCAAGCTGGAATTCCAGGCCGGCGATGTTCTGTGGTGCCCGGCCGAGCACAAGCATTGGCACGGTGCGACACGTCATCCGGTAAGTGGTGGAGGGTTGACTAACACCGAAACGCGTCAGCCCGTCGCAGCATTCGATAAGCGTTCAACGATCGTCTCGCGTTGATAGAGTGCCTCGCAAATCCGTTCGGCAATTCTCCATCCGGCCTCCGTGCGGACAAGGCGATCACGATAGCGGGCTCCGATCGAAACATCGATCGGTCGATCTGCGTGTATTCCGAATTGCGCTACATGCTCGCCAGCCTTCACGCCGTAGGCTGTGCTGAGATTGCTGATTGCCGAGGCCGTATCGCCACTCACATCAACGATCACATTGTTAGTGTGATGCACCACCCAGTCGCATTGCTGTACGATCGCTGAGACGAACGCGCAGTACTCGAGCACCGACCACCGCCATTCCGCCGCCTCCATCCCCACGAGAATAAAAGTGGCATCGGGTGTGAATATGTCAGTCATTTGCGCAAAGTTGTTGGTATCGACCACAAGTGCGTAGCGATACAGCAGCTCGGTGATGTCTAGCTTGTCCTGATAGTCTCGTTCCAACACCATGGTCCCTGTCCTCCCCATTCAGCTAGCGTCACCTGTTCTGTCCGGTTTGGGAAGATGACCACGTAAGGCGTGGCGGCAAGAAATATCTGCTGACCACCCGGTTCCTGCGCTCGGGTCGCATGAACGAATGGCAGGTTTCAAGGTCACAGGCGCCGCCCCCAACGTCCGACATGTTGGCGGAGGCGGTCATTTTTGGGGCTTCGAGCTAATGACTGGAGCCCGACGGCGAGTTTCAACGGGTCATCGCAACACTGCTCGTAATCTATCGGCGGGTGTCTCGAAGTCCAATGTCTTTCGAGGGCGCTGGTTGAGCCTCATGGCAACGGCGGCGAGTTGGCGTTGCGAGATGCGGGACAGGTCGGTCCCTCGCGGGAAGTATTGTCGGAGCAGGCCGTGGGTGTTCTCGTTACTGCCCCGCTGCCAGGGGCTGCGAAGATCGCAGAAGTAGACCTGCACGACCTGCCTGCCGCGATCCCGCGCGAGAGATCTCCTCGCGCTCTTCCAGCTCGAGCGTTGTTGAGGATTTACGCTGCTGTGCTGGCGCAATACCGCCATGCAGAGCCACGATCCGCTGGACACCGGCCTTGTTGCGGCGCTCCAGCACCCGCGAGATCGACCCGACGCTTTCGCCCTTGCGCCAGCGTTCCCAGAGTTGAGCTCTCTCCTGCGGCGTGAACCGAACCCGCGATACCACCATCTAACACCTCCTTATCCTCCCGGATTAGATGGTGTTGCGATGACCCGTTGAACTCGCCCGGCGAATGCCGCCCGACGGCTACGGCTCCACTTTCGGTCGTTCACATTCCGTCTGGATGTCGGCGCGAGCGGCGCCTAGAGTTAGAGGATGACGATCAGACTTCGCTCTGTGCAAATCGGTCGTATCGCGCCTCTGGGGCCAGACCGAGTGTCCAGCGCCTACGTGAAACGAACGGTGCCCCAACGGGTTGGCGTTACGAAGGCGGGCTTGTCAGGAGACGAGCAAGCGGACCTGACCGTTCACGGCGGGCCGGAAAAGGCCGTTTATGCCTATGCGGCTCGCCACTATTCCGCCTGGCAGGCGGAGTTTCCCGAGCACACGGCTCTCTTCACCGCCGGCGGATTCGGGGAGAATCTGACAATTGACGGACTGGACGAAGAAGAAATTTTCGTAGGCGACGTGCATCGCATCGGAAGCGCCCTCTTGCAGATCTGCCAACCACGGCAGCCGTGCTTCAAGTTCGCCCTGTATTTTGGTGACAATCGATTGCCAAAAGCGATGATCGAGTCCGGTCGGGCGGGATGGTATTATCGCGTGCTTGAATCGGGCGACCTCGGGGCCGGAGACGAGGTCCTGCTCGTCGATCGCCCACGGCCGGAGTTCCGATTCTCCCGGCTCGTTTCCATCGTCAATCGAGGTCGCGCGACAAGGGAAGAAATCTTTGCCCTCTCGACGATGACGGAGCTGGCATCGTCGTTGCGAGAACGGGCGCGGGACAGGATCAGATCGATAGACGAGGAGCATCCTGATCCCGCAGGTGTAAGGCTCTCATCACCCTGAATAGCTTCTGTTCCCCAGCTCAGAATGAGCTATCCGAAACCAGCCGTTCGTTCAGGGCCTTACAAACTGTACCGATCGAGCGGTATTCTATTGGGTCACGATTTTGCCCGAACCGGAAGCTTCGAACTCAATTTAACGTTTTGTCAGATGCCGAAAGAACTGGCGATCGTCGACTTAGCAGGATAGCTCGGGCTATTCGTTATGCCAGGAGAGTGGTCGAGCGACAGTTTCGAGTGGCTGTCGTTCGCTGCGAATGCCGAGGCACCCTGCGACGATTGCCGCAAGCGCCATCAGACCCGACGCCAGCAGATAGCCGGCGAGCACCTGGCCGCGTGACCCGCTCTCTATCAGCAGTCCGAACAGCCAGGGCGCGACGACCCCACCGATGCCGGTACCCAGCGCATAGAAGATCGCAATGGCGAGCGCCCGGATCTCGAGCGGAAAGCACTCGGCAATGGTGAGATAGGCGGAGGATGCGGCGGCGGACGCGAAGAAGAACGTCACGCTCCAGCAGAGCGTTTGCGACATCGCGTCGAGCACCCCGTATCGGAACAGAAGCCCTGTGGCGGCAAGCAGGATCGCCGATGCGCCATAAGTGAAGATAATCATCGGCTTGCGTCCGATCGTATCGAACAGCCGGCCGAGCAGCAGTGGACCCAGCACATTACCGAGCGCGAAGGGCAGAACGTACCAGCCGGCCCGCTGCGAAGGCACGCCATAGAAATCGGAGAGCATCATCGCATAGGTGAAGAAGATCGCGTTGTAGAAGAAGGCCTGAGCCATCATCAGGCAGAGGCCCAGGACTGCCCGCTGTGGGTAGCTGCGGACGATGGTGTGGAAGACTTCGCCGAGCGATGTCGAGCGACGACTGCTCAGGCGCGCCATATCAGTGACGGGGGCCAGCACATGACCCTGTTGTACCAATTTTGTTTCGATCGTTGTGACGATCCTTTCGGCGGCTTCGGGATGACCATGGATGATCAACCATCGCGGGCTTTCAGGCAAAAAGCGGCGCAGATAGAGAATAACGAGCCCGATCGCGGCACCGCCGAAGAAGACTAGGCGCCAGCCAATGTCGGGATCGAACAAACGTGGATCGAGCAACACGATCGAAAGGCCGCCAGCCAGTGCCGCACCCACCCAGAAGCTGCCGTTGATGACAAGGTCTGTCCAGCCGCGCCGACGTGCCGGGATTAGCTCCTGAATAGCGGAGTTGATCGCGCTATATTCCCCGCCAATACCAGCCCCGGTGAGAAAGCGCATGATCGCAAAAGTCGGCAGGTCCCAAGCCAACGCCGTTCCAGCTGTCGCCATGAGGTAAAGCGACAGCGTGATACTGAAGAGCCGCTTTCGCCCGAGACGGTCGGTGAGCCAGCCGAAGAACAGCGAACCTATGACAGCACCGGCGAGGTAGGCGCTGTTGGCAAAGCCGACGTCGGCAGCGGAGAATGCAAGCATCGGGCTTTCCCGAAGCGCGCCCGCGACCGAGCCGGACAGCGTCACTTCCAGTCCATCAAGTATCCACGTTATGCCGAGCGCGATGACCACCAGCCAATGAAACTTGCCCCAAGGCAATCGGTCGAGACGAGCAGGAACGTTGGTTACGACGATGCGAGGCATGCTCGTAGCTGTCACGGCGCTCCTCGCCTCGCTCTATATCGTGTGCGGCGAAATCAGCTGAATTGATTGGCCGTTACAAGCCTCGGCATACGATCCGCCCAGACGTGCCGGAAGCCATGCTCGGCGGGAGGTTCCGCGTAGGGCGCTCAGGGTCGGGACTGCTGCTGGGAGGCCGCAGCGATCTGAATCTGTTTCCTGAGGTCAGGATCGCTTTGCGCCGCCTGAGCGATGGCGTCGAATTTTGCCGGATCCAAACCATTCTTTTGCACGGCCGCTAGCATCTTTGCTTGCTTGTCCGCCGCGGGGGTTGCGGTGTCGGCCTGAATCTTGTTCACCTCAAGGACCGACTTCGCGAACTTCTGGATGTCGTCCTGTGTGAAGCTGCCCTGGGCAGCGGGTGGCGAGTTCGGGGCGGGATCTGCGGGTTGCGAATAGGCTGCCGGCATAAAAATCAATCCGCCGATAGCGGCCAGAGAAGCCTTCCAGGCAAAGTTCATGATTATCCTCCTGAAATATCCCAATGGATATTTTCTCAGAATGGATGTCACGCGCCAACGATTGAACCCTACTTATGATAGGGTGTGGCGGGTTCGGGGTGCAACGAGTTCAAGCACGATTTGTGCAGTGTTCGTGCCGCAATGTGTTTTCTTCAGAGAGAATACTGGGGAAATGCCTGACTCATGATCCACGCGTCGGGCTTCGAGCCTCTCGACGACGTTGTATGGCGTCCTCACAGATGCCGGGCACCAGACGAAAACGCACCTTCGCGGCATAAATGAAGTGATCATCATCATGTGCTACTGTCGAGAACGATAACGACGCTCGATGTCCGCTTACGGGTAGCACGACAGACGTACTTAATGACCGGGATGTCAGCGGAAGTAGAAAATTGAATTTGCGCATCGATACCAACCCAAAAGCCGCGCTTGGCCGCCGTCGAGAGCGTGAAAATCGGTTTAGCCGTCACCCGACCGGCTCCTGCCGGCGCGCACCACCCGAACCTTGCCACTGCCGCCCCCGCCGCAGAAAAAGCGGTCTTCGCGGTCCGATTCCAGGCCTGAGACGCCGGTGCCGGGGGGCATGTCGAGCCGTTGAAACACCTCACCACTCTCCGGATCGATGCGGCGGATGTCGCTCGCATCCTCTTCCCAGGTGCCATGCCAAAGCTCACCATCGACCCAGCTGACGCCGGTGACGAAGCGATCGGATACGATGGTGCGCAGCACCGCGCCCGTCTCGGGATCGATCTGGTGGATCTTGCGGTCGCGGTGTTGACCCACCCAAAGTGACCCCTCCCCCCAAGCGAGGCCCGAATCCCCACCATTGCCGGGCGCGGGGATGGTGGCGACGACTTCGCCGGTTTTTCGGTCGATCTTGCGGATCACCGCCTCGGCGATCTGATACAGATGGGTGCCGTCGAAGGCAGTGCCCGCATGCGCCGGCACCTCGATCGCGCCGGTGATCGTTCCGCTATCGGGATCGAGTGCGTTCACCCGGTCGCCGGTCGCAAACCAGACGCGCTCTCCATCGTAGCTGACCCCATGGACGGCCTCCTTGCCGGGAAAGGGCCCGTACTCGCGGAGGATCTCGGCTACGGAATGTCTCACAATGCATACTCCTTATCATGAAAAGGCGGATCGTTGCCTCGTTTGATGATGAGGAGGCTAACCGGTCGGCAGCGGTGCCGGGAGTAACAAGCTTGTCGGGAAACCAGGCACCTGACGCGCCATCCAGCGGCAGGCCCGGCCTCGACCGAAGGAGTCGACCTTGCCTGCCGTGGCAAGAGCCTCCAGCGCGCGTTGAACGGTGCGCGGACTGATGTCGAGTGCGAGCGCCAGCGCCGAGCTGGACCAAGCCTCCCCGTCGGCGAGCAGCGCCAGCACATCGGCGTGCTCGTTTTCCCGGGGTGGCATTAGCACGACCACCCGGCACGCGCCGCCAGGCTCAAGCACGAAGCCGCTCTCGGTCGCCTGGACTCCCGCGAATGTGCCCAGTTCGGACCGCAGTCGGCCGATTTCAACGCGCAGACGCGCGCGATGAGATTCGTCTGCCTGACGCGCGCGGAAGGCGCGCATAAGCAGGATCTCGCGCGAAACGTCGCCGGGCCATGCCTCGGCGAGAGCACGTAGCAACGCGAACAGCACCGGGCGACTTACCAGGGGAATGATCTTTCGTTTCATGCGGACGAGACATCGCGTCGCATCGACGACAAGCGCATCCGAAGCGATCAGCGCCTCGACCTCGCCCAAACCGAGTAGCCGCTCTTCGCTTCGTGCCACCAGCCGCGCAGCGGGCGCCTCGAAGGCCTGCACGGCGCGTTCGACTTCCGCCACAAGTGCGGCAATGCTGGTCTGCTCCGCCGCCAGCGCCGCCTTGTCGAGTGCGGCTCGAGCCGGTGCGGCTTCGATCCGCCGGATTGCGATGCCTGCGGCGACCAGCCAGGCGCCCGCGCGCGAAGCGGGCGGGAGCGCACTAGGATCGAGCGCTTCGAGGATTGCTTGCGCTTCATCGACTCGCCCGATCAGGAGAAGTCGACGCGCCAGCAGATAGCCGGCATGCGCCTCATTGGCGCGGTCGCCATACCGGCCGAGCATCTCTCGCGCGTCCTTGAGGTGGCGCATTGGCGCGCCGATGTCGCGAAGAACCAACGCGATCTCGGCTTCGGCGACATGGCACCGCGCGCGGGCGATCGGTTCCCGCGAACCGAAGGCTCGCCCAGCCCGGCGCAGGAGTTCCTTGGCTTTCACCAGATCGCCGAGTTGCGCCATCGCTGTGCCGCGCAGGGCGACTGCCGGCGGGTCTTCGCGCAGCGCAATGCGCTTCAGGGCACTGAGCGGATCGCCTTGAGCGAGCGACCGGGCGGCGGCGGTGATCAGTGAGTCCATCGAAATCCCGCCACACTTGTAACTCTCACCCGTCCTTCACTGCCCCTAAGCTCCGGATCGACCCAAGGACAACCGGAGCATGACGATGACGGCCACCACAAACAAGGCGCATGACAAGGTCCGCTGGCTCGGCCTCGCGGCATCGCCGACCTTCGCGTTGATGGCGCTGATCGCCACAGTTGATGCGCGGCCGCTGGGGCTTTGCGCGGCGGGCACCCGCATGCTTCCGATCGACAGTATGACCGCAATGTACGTCCTCATGAGCCTTTTCCACTTGCCGCGCTGGCTGGACCTTGCCCGCCGCGGCTGAATATCCAGCAGAGGAGAATGACGATGCAACACCAGACAGTATCCCGCGACGAATGGTTGACTGCACGTAAGGCGCTGTTCGAGAAGGAGCGCGCCATGACCCATGCGCTCGACGAATTGCGCGCCGAGCGGCGGCGATTACCCTGGGTCCGGATCGACAAACCGTATGTCTTCCAGGGACCAGACGGCCCACGCACCCTGGGCGATCTCTTTGAGAACCGCAGCCAGCTCGCCATCTATCACTTCATGCTGACGCCGGGTTCGGATCATCTGTGTCCAGGTTGCTCCTACACGATGGACCACGCCGATGCGGCCCGGCAGCATTTCGAGCATGCCGATCTCAGCCTTGCCGCAGTCTCACGTGCGCCGGTCGAGCAAATTCAGGCTGCCAGGGTGCGAATGGGCTGGACCTTTCCCTGGGTGAGTTCAGTCGAGAGCGACTTCAACTATGATTTCGGCGTGTCGTTCTCGCAGGAGGACCGTGAGACCGGACGTGCGCTCTACAACTTCGGTCTGACCACGATCCAGCGCGCCTCCGACATGTTCGGCTTGAGTGTTTTCGTGAAAGACGAGCGCGGCGACACCTTCCATAGCTACTCGACCTATCATCGCGGCACCGAGCTATTGATGGGCGCATTCAATTGGCTCGACCTGACGCCCAAGGGTCGGAACGAAACCGATGGCACCATGAGCTGGGTAAAGGTCCATGACGAGTATTGATCAGCAACTCATCCACTGGAAGCGGATATCGACGAGCGGCAGCTTTCAGGAACTGCCGCTGGACATTCGAACGGCCAAATCCTGGAGCGGATACTCACATCGCTGAAGTTTGCCTGGAAAAAAGCCCCTCACGTTTGGAGCGACGCGGCGACCTACGCGGGCCCTAAGCGGCGATGATCGCCAGCGCCAACATCCGGGTCAGCTTCGCGCGTTATGTGGCCCGGCGCTCCCGCCCCGATAATTGTCCACCGCCCGGCGAAGGCGATTGAGAAATGAGCGTTCACCTGTCTCGATATAATCGAACAGTGTCGGGTCAAAATGCGGATCAAGACCCTTGTGGCATGTCTGACACAAGGTGATCAGATTAAAGTCGTTGGTAAGCCCGCCCACGCGCCAGGGCCGAATATGGTGGACATGTAGCTCTAAATCGAGGTGGTCCTCAGGCCTCCTGCCGCAAATCCGACATCTTCGCTTGTCCCGCGTGAGCACCGCCATTCGCAACTTTGCGCTGGGAGCCCTATTGAGAGCTCCCGGTTCAAGCAAATCCGGGTCACTGAAGCTCCGTGCACCATGGGGATACGCTATATGATCTTTGAGGTAATAGGGGATGATCCGCTCGGCGAGTTCGCGCTCGACCAGAGCGCCGCCGCCGACGAGCAAATACTCGACCCAATCCTCTTTGTTTCGGATGAAGCGATAGGGGAGGCCGACATGCCGCCATCCCTCCGCAAAACTAGCTCGGACTAACCGGCTGCGGCGAATTTCGATCCGACGACCGAAATCGTGCCAGCCGACCCACATGGATTCCAGATGGAAGATCGGTTGTCCGCTGTCTCCCGCCACGAGCATGAACGCGTAATATTCTGGCTCCGCGCTACAGGTTCCGATCTGATCGGAAGGGTGCTTTCGCAGTGCAGGTGGCAGAGGATTGGACTTCAACATGGTGAAACACCAGTCTGGCATTACGGCATCGGCAGGCGCCTGCCACGGATCAATGACACAAGCTGCAAAGGAAAGCATCTGGATAGTGCAGCAGGGACATCTGCTGCGGGCGGCGTGCGCAGCAGTTCGCCTCGGTTTGTGCCAACGTCCACAACCACATTTCCTTCGACGCCATACCATCGACAGACAGACCTACAAGACCCGTCTGCGGACGCCGACCGAGCGCGCCGACAAGACCAAATCCGCTCTACTCCGTTTGAATTCTTACAAAAGAATATAATTTAATTTTGTTTGATATATCAAAAATATCATAATATCCAAATCGGCACTTCATAGTTACCATTTCGGAATTGCGCTATTATGCTAATCTTTATGCGCTTTGGGGGTGATTTTTACAGTCGCTGCCTAGTATTGTCAGTGCCTCAATGAGGCGACTAGAGTCGCCCTTAAGACGGGGAGCGCATAATGAAGACAGGATTGACGAAGTTTTTACGTGTCGCCGCTATGGCGACGACTTCGGGTGCGGCGCTTCTGGCCGGCGCGAGCATGGCCCACGGGCAGGCCGTCGATGAAAAACCGTCCATCGCAGCCAGTGAGATTGTTGTCACAGCCCGCAAAAGAGAGGAAACCGCCCTGCAGGTTCCGGTGTCTGTGACGGCGCTCGGCAGCGAGCAATTGCAGAACTTCGCTGTCAACAACGTCGATTCAATGGCGCGCGCCGTTCCCTCGCTGATCATCGGTGAAGGAGGCGGCACGCAGCAGGGCGGCATCATTGCGATCCGCGGCATTTCCGGAGCCGACAATAACGCGCTGAACGATCAGGCCGTCTCCTTCAATATCGATGGTGTCGCCATCGGCCGCGCCACGATCCGCCGCATGGCCGATTTCGACACCGCTCAGGTCGAAGTGCTGAAAGGCCCCCAGGCCCTCTTCTTCGGTAAGAATTCGCCGGGCGGCATCATCGTCATCCACAGTGCCGATCCCACTCCCGATCTCGAAGCCAAGATCTCTTCCGGATATGAATTCAAGGCGAAGGAATGGCGCACCGACGCCTATGTTTCCGGCCCGCTGAGCGACAGCCTGGGTTTCCGCGTTGCCGGCTTCTATTCTGACATGAAGGGCTGGGCGAAGAATATCGTCGAAGCCAACCCGGCCTATCCCTTCATCGTGCCGGTCGGCCACGGCCATGCGCCTGACAAGTCCGACTGGGGCATTCGGGGAACCTTGAAGTTCGAGGATGACGGTCCGTTCGATGCGAAGCTCAAACTGACTTACAGCAAGATGAAAGGGCAGGGTTCTACCGCCAATACGCAGTTTGTCGCGTGCCCGCTGGGCCGACCTCAGACACAGATCGGGCTACCAAACGACGTCTATATTGACGATTGCCGGGCGGATAGGATCAACCAGTCCGGTTATTCCAACGTCGCAAACGCCAAGACCCTGTTCCCGATGTACTCGAAATATTGGGACAAGGGGCTGACGCAGGACCAATACCAGTTCCTGGCCAGCCTGGAGATGAACTACCACGTCACCGACAGCCTGACCTTCACGTCGCAGACCGGGTTTTACAAACAGAACCTGAACAATACCGGGAACTACACCCAGTCCTTCTTCAATGATGGGGCGACCTACTGGCTCGATGGCCAGGGCAATCTCGCCCCGGCGGGATCGGGCGCCTTCGTCAGGCGCTGGGATCTGTCGGGCTATTTCAATCTTCACATGCGGGAATTGTCGCAGGAGTTGCGTCTTACCAGCAGCTTTGACGGCCCCATCAACTTCATGATCGGCGGCCTCATCACCGACACGAAGGGTGATACGAGGCAGGGCACGACGACCGCGACCTTCGGCTCCGCGTTCGGCGCGATCGGCCTGCGCAGCAACCACTACCACTATGCGGTCGATGGCAAATCCCAGTCGATCTTCGGCCAGATCATCGTGAACCCGATTCCGGAGATCGAAATCAGCGGCGGTGCGCGTTCGTCCTGGGAACAGAAGAAGCTGGTCGCGGTCGAGACGCTGGACGTCACGTCCCCGAGATTGCTCAACGATGTCGGCACGGTCTTCGGCTTGCCTGACATCGACCGCAAGGTCAGCTTCCACGATATCTCGCCGGAATTCACCGTGGCGTTCAAGCCGAACCCCGATCTCAACATCTATGCCGGTTACAAGGAAGGCTTCCTGTCAGGAGGCTTTGCCGCAGTCGTGCCGCAGAAGGCCACCTTCCAGAACGGGCAGCACATCTACAAGCCACAGGAAACCAAGGGCTTTGAAGGCGGTATCAAGGCGGCTCTTCTGAATCGGGCGCTGCGCGTCAATCTGGCCTACTACAATTACAAGACCACCGGCCTGCAGGTCGGCCTTACCATCAATGGCGTCAATCCGGTGCTACTGAATGCAGCCAGCGCGCGGACGGAAGGGGTCGAATTCGACTTCACGTACGATACTCCGCTTCAGGGTCTCAGCCTCAACGGTGCGTTGAACTACAATAAAGGTAAGTACCTGGATTTCATCGCGCCGTGCTATCGCGGTCAGCCGTCAGAAGACTGTTTCCTGCAGACCAACGATCTTACCGGCATCACCGATTTCTATCAGGATCTGAAAGGAAAGCCGCTCGTTCGCGCACCGCGGTGGACCGGAAATGCCGGCTTCAACTACGAGACCTCTGTGGGCAGCGGGTTCAAGATTGGCCTTTCGGGCAACGTCACCTACAGCGACGCCTATTTCACGGACACGGCGGACACGCCCGGCGGCAAGCAGCCGAGCTACACCTTGCTCGACGCCTCGCTCCGGTTCGGCGCGGATGATGATAGCTGGGAAGTAGCGTTCATCGGGCGGAACCTGACCAATGAGTACTACTTCGTCCGGTCGAGCGACTCTCCCTTTTCCGGCAGCAATCCGGGGGCCTATCCGTCCAACAGTCCCTATCGCCTGCTAGCCGACACCGCAGCCTCCATTGCCCGCGGCCGCGAGTTGTGGGTCCGCCTCAGCTACAAGTTCAGCGGAAAATAACCAGGGGGCTGACCCGGCTGCCTCGGCGCAGCCGGGTCACGTTCGCTTGCGGCGGCAGCTGAAGGGCTCCGTCAGACCAAATGCCCCTACTAGCTTAACGGGGCTGTCAGGCGGAGCTTGGCTGAAATCTGGAAAGTGTGTTTGTTCTGACAACACCTATCGCTGGGCTCGTGCAATTGCCGCGAATGCGCCGATCTCAGTGCAGGAAACCAAGAAAGCCGCCTTCGGCAGCATCGCCGCAACAACGTTGAAGGATGCTATGCGATTGAGGGGCATGCGCGAACATCGTCTTCGCAACCGAAGACGCGCAGGAAGGCCCACATGCCTTCTCGAGAAGCGACGGCCCGTATGGAAAGGGAGGTAAGTATTAGTTGCTCAAGGGGATTTGTGCGTAGAGCGCATCCTGCATTATCATCTTGTTGTGCTGCAATATCGCGAGCGCACGGGCATCTCCATTTAACAGGAGATGGTGCATCTCGTGAAAGCTCATCGCAAATTCGGTCACGATCTGGTCTGACAGCTTGGACGAGAATTCGATGTTGTGGCGTTCCGTGTGCAGCATGGAATGCAGTTTATTGACATAGAAATTGCCGGAATAATGATTGACGACGAGATGGTACTCGGTCGAGCGCAGGATGATGCTGAGCGGGCTGCCCATGTCATCGAATATGCGTTCCTTGGCAAAGGCGAGATCCTCGAACACCGTGTCTTCGAGCAAATGATGGCGTCGCAGGAAGGCTTCGATGCCGGCCGCGAATATGTTCGAGCCCACTTCGGCAATCAGAGCGAGTTCCTCAAGCCCCAGATTGCGGAAGCGCGCCCCGCTATTGGCTTTTAGCTCGATAACGCCTTCCCCGGCCAGGATACGGAGCGCTTCCCTTATTCGGCCCCGTCCAGTGCTGATGCGTCGTGCGAGATCTTCTTCGATCAGGCGCTGTCCCGGCGTGATTTCGCCAATTCCTATCAACCGTTCGATCCCTTCGAGTGCGCGGGCCACTTCCTTGGAGAGCCCACGATCGGGAAAACGCGCATCGTGGATGATCCGCTCGACCCGGTCTTTTGCTGTCACTCCCAACTCTCCTGCAAAGCGTCGTCTTGCCGGCAAGATGACAAATCGAACTCGTCTTGACAATGTGTATTGATTGTGCACAATCCTACGAAATACAATGATAGACGCCGATTCCCAAGCCTATTTGAGAGAAACCGCGTCCATGAGAGGATTTAACAGCACTCCGGTGGAAAATATTATCTGTATCTATAGTATAATATAATTTCCGAACGGGTGCCATCCTGTTTGAATGTAGGAAGTTTCCTGATGCTTTGAAGAAAATGGTATGTAGGCAATTACGCCGCTTTGCCATGATAAAAAATCAGGGTGGGAGAGAAGGCCATGAGAAGCTTCGTAAGAAACACCGCATTCCTCTTTGGCACGGTTGCTGTCGCGACTCCGGCCGTCGCGCAACAGGCTTCGGATCGCGGGTTGGAGGAAATCATCGTCACCGCGCGCAAGCGCGACGAAACATCGATCGCGACCCCTGTCGTCGTCACTGCAGTCGGTGCTGTCGAACTGCAGCGACGAGCCATTGCCAATCTCGACGGTGTGGCACGGCTCGTGCCCCAGCTCATGATCGCTTCGCATGGCGGTGCCGTGCAGGGCGGTGTCGTGTCGTTGCGCGCGATCTCCGGTCCGGCGGACAATCCCTTTGGCGATACGGCCGTGTCCTTCAACGTCGACGGCGTAGCGATCGGCAAGTCTTCCGTCCGGCGCATGGCAGACTTCGACCTAGAGCAGATCGAAGTCCTGAAAGGGCCGCAGGCACTCTTCTTCGGTAAGAACAGCCCGGCTGGCATCATGACGCTGCGCACGGCGGATCCGACACCTAATCTCCAGGGGAAGGTTTCGGTGGGTTACGAGACCGTGGCGCGAGAATGGCGGGCGGAAGCCTTCGTCGCCGGGCCGTTGAGCGACACGGTGGGGATTCGCATCGCCGGCATTTTCAGCGACATGAAAGGCTATCTGAAAAACGTCACTCCTGACAGCACCTACCTTGCTCAATGGTCCGATCCGCGCGGCCCGAACCAGCAGAGCTGGGGGCTCCGTGGGACCTTGAAGTTCGAACCCAGCGACCGGTTCGATGCGCGCTTCAAGTTCACCTTCGGCAGAACTGACAATGATGGCGGTCCTGCAGCGACGAATGAAGTCATGAGTTGCCCTTTTGGCGCAAGACAGACCGGTTCCGGCGGGCCCTGCAAGCCCAGCAAGCGCAATATCTTCACCGGGACCGGTGGCGTGGCCGCTGCGTTCAATCCGAAGGCGTTCAAGGATGGCTTCGCGTTTCAGAAGCAGGATCAGCTCCTCACCAGTTTGGAAATGAATTATGGGCTGTCGGACACTATCAAGCTGACATCGGTCACCGGGCTGTATCGGACGAAGCTCAATCAGGCTGGGCAGTATGAATCCGACTGGGCGGTCGCGCTACCGAGCAATAACTTCCTCAAGCAGAGGGAAATCTCGCAGGAACTGCGGATATCCTCGGATTTCGACGGGCCGCTGAACTTCACGGCGGGCGCCTATTACGCCAACACGACGGCCAGCGGCGGTTCCATCACGATCTTGTACGCATCCGATCCGCTGGGTGCCGCATCGTTCGGCCTGCCGCTGCTCTTCCCGATTCCGATCAACGATTATGACCTGAAGCAGAAGGGCAAGGCGTATTCCGCGTTCCTTCAGCTTCTCTACAAGCCGGTCGAAGAAATCGAAATCAGCGTCGGCGGCCGTTACTCCAAGGAAAAGAAGCGGATGGTCTATGTCCGCAACAGCTTTGTCGGCAAGTTTCCGCTGACCGCCGCGGATGACATTGTGGTAACCCCTGACCACAAGAGCTGGAATGATTTCTCACCCGAAGTCACCATCACTTACCGGCCGACCACCAAGCTGACCGTATTCGGTTCCTTCAAGCACGGGTTCCTGTCCGGCGGTTTCAACTCCTCGGCGGTGGATTATACGCTTTCGCCCGACATCAGTTACGATCAGGAGACGATCAAAGGTTTCGAAGCAGGGCTCAAGGCGCTGGTGTTTGACGATACGCTGCGCATAAATCTGGCTGGATACATCTACAAGTTGAAGGGGCTTCAACTCACCAACTACGTCAACGCGACGGCGACCATCAAGAATGCCGGCGATGCCAAGATCAAGGGTGTCGAAATGGACCTGACTTATCGCACACCGCTGCCCGGCCTGACGTTGAACGGAGCGATCGCTTATAATGACGCCAAGTTCGGTACGATTGGTGGGGCGCCTTGCTACAATGGTCAGACCAATGCACTGGGCTGCTTCATCGTGGATGGCGTGCCACAGCAGAACCTCGACGGAACTCGCCTGCCGCGCGCGCCGAAACTCAACCTCAGTGCCGGCTTCAACTTCGACACGGAAATCGGCGACAGCTTCAAGCTGGGGCTGAACGCCGGGCTGACGCATAGCTCCAGCTATTTGACCGACGCATCATCGGCGCCGCAGGGCCGGCAGAAGGCCTATACGTTGATCGACGCTTCGATCCGGCTCAGCGACGAGGAGGAGCATTACACATTCGAAGTGATCGGCCGCAATCTGACCGACAAATACTACTTCGTCCAATCGAACGACATGCCGTTCACCGGCACGCCAGCCGGTGGAGTGGCCGGTGTGCTGGGCGATCGCTATGCGAATGTGTCGCGCGGTCGGGAGATCATGCTTCGTGCGACCTACAGGTTCGGGAACTGAGCCTGCCAAACCGGAAATTCGTGGTGATACAAGGTGCGGACTGACGAATTGAGACCAACCATTCCTTCTCACGTGCCGGCAGAGCTGGTCGTCGATCTGGACATCTATAATCTCCCGAATGACCGCGAAGATGCGCATCGGGCCTGGCAGCAGTTCCGCGGCCATGGCCCGATCGTGTTCACCCCTCGCAACGGTGGCCATTGGGTGGCGGTGGATGGCAATGACATCATGGCCATGTGGCGCGATGCGGAGACTTACTCCAGCGCCTGCGTCAGCATCCCGGCGCATGAGGCGGAACGCCAGCTGCCGATCGAAGCCGATGCGCCGGAACACGCGGCCTATCGCGCCAATGTCCTGTCCTTCTTCATGCCGGGGCAGGTCTGGCATCTGGAACACGAGATCCGCGACCTTGCGATCAAGCTGATCGAGGTTTTCCGTGAACGCGGAGAATGCGAATTCATCGCCGAATTTGCCGAGCAGCTTCCCCTGATCGTGTTCCTGTCCTTGATGGGGCTACCGCAGGAAGACCGGATCGAGCTGCATGACTGGGTGGAAGCCTTCGCCCGCCATCCGGATCTCGCCGTGAAGCAGGATGCCAACGACAAATTGCGCGATTATCTGCGGGGCTGGATCGCGAAGCGGACTGCCAATCCCGGCGATGATGCCATCTCCCGCCTGACCAAGGCGGAGATCGATGGACGCCCCTACACGCTTGAGGAAATCGAGTCCTCCTGCACTCTACTGCTCTTGGGCGGGCTGGATACGGTCGCCTCATCCCTAGGCTTCTGGACGTTGCACTTGGCGAAGAATCCGGCGCAGCGCGCAGAAATCCGGGAATGGAAAGAATCCCTCCTTCCCGTGATCAACGAGTTCATGCGCCGGTTCCCAATCCCCAGCCTCGGCCGCGTGGTTGCGCGCGATGTGCTGCATCGTGGCGTTCTGCTCAAGCAGGGTGACAGGATCCTGCTGTCCCCTTCGCTCCACAACCTTGATCCGGACATATATCCCGATCCGGAAGCGGTCCGTTTCGATCGCCCGTCGCGCCATGTCGGTTTCGGGGCTGGACCGCATATGTGCGCGGGCGCAAACCTTGCCCGTACGGAGTTCAAGATATTCCTGGAGGAATGGCTGACGCGGATTCCCGATTTCCGCGTGAAGCCCGGCACTACGCCGTTGGTCCGGGCTGCGCCGACTAACACGGTCGAAGAACTTTGGCTGAGTTGGGAGTGAACCCGATCGGGCTCTGTCGGAGCAGTGGATGCTCTCAACCGATTGGTGAATTGAGGTCGGCCGGTAGTCCCGGTGTGCTTTGCTTTGTCAGTGCCAAGATTGGCCTATTTCCCGAAAAGTGTAATTGCTCTGACGATCCGGACAGGCAGGTTACGGCAATTTGATCGAGCTGCCGTTTAACCGGCAGTCGGTGAATCGTCGCCCCGGGCAGCGTGCCACAGCTTACGGCGGGGTCGTTAAACATGCGAGGACAAGATCAAAGCGCATGAGCGACCGGCGGCTTTAAGGAACCAGTTCGAGCCACCGAACGACAAGTAAGTCCGACATTCCGATCACCCAATGTGGCCACCGCCTCAGGCAAAGAGATGCGTGACATGGGCTTCCGGCAGCGCAGCCTTAATCAAGAGCGAACGATGGCACCCCTCAGGCTCCCGCTCGAAGCACATCAACGCAGTAGGGCGCTCCTCCGCTAACGAGCGTAGCTGCGCCATTTGCGCCAGCGCCTCGGGGAGCTCGAGTTGTCCAGAATAGACCTCAACAAGTTTAGCGTGGTTGTGTTTACGCGCAGCCTCTCGTCCTTCGGGCGGCGTGCCGAGCGCTTTAAGTCCGATGTAGTCTATACCCGCCTCGCGCAATCCGGCTGCCAGTACGTTCTTTGAGAAGCCGGGTCGGCGAGAAAGCGGGACCGCTCGGACATCAGCTAAAAGCTCTACGTTCGCGGAGCGCAAAGCCTCGATGAAATTCGCCTGAGTGGCGCCTTCGTATCCGATCGTAAAAATGCGCATTAGCGCAACATAGGGGTTACTGCGACAATTTGCATCGCGGCCATTGGGACAGTGCAGAAAGTGGACCAAGGTAGCGGGATCGACCGCTCCAGCTTTGTCGCCCGCTTCATGGACAAGCGTGGTGTCGTCGACGTTGAGCGCAGGGCCGATGCGTTTCGGACGACTAAGGACCAGCTCGCAGAAACCGCCGGCCTTGGGGGCGCCACTGACTCAAAGGCCGACCGACGCACGATGTCGGGTGCCTGCCACGATCTTCGCCATCCTGATCAGTGTGGATATCGAAGCAGCACAATCGTTTGACCACTTGTCGCGCAATCTCCGTGATGGCGGAATGACGCCCGCGCCGGTCAGAATTAGCCAAGCCTTCCTGGCCTGTCAGGACAACCCGTCCTTCCCGGAACCAGGATGTGACCCCGACCAAGCTGCTTGTCGGCCAGATCCTTGTTGTCTTCGCCATCGTCACCGCTGGTGTGTGGGCCGCGACGCAATGGTGCGCGGCGATGCTCGGCTATCTGCTCAGGGAATTGCCCGCGCATTTGCAGCCTTATGCCGACGGATTGGCCTTCGGTGACAAGGCGGAGAATTCCGCCGGAGAGCCGGAGTCCGAGGAAGTCCATATCACAAAATAACCTGCAAGGGTCCCGGAACGGCGCCTTCGACTGGTGACGGGCTATGGTGTAAGTGTCTAAGTATACAAGGAAATCTGTGGTGCCGGCTGCAGGGTTCGAACCCGCGGCCCCCTGATTACAAATCAGGTGCTCTACCAACTGAGCTAAGCCGGCTCTCCGATCGTCCGCCCTTAGAGCCAGATCGTTTGAGGTGGAAGTGCTTTGCGCTTCCGCCGATGACGTAAATCAAGGTCTAGCGCCGGCCGGGGGCGAAGGTCCAGAGGCGTTCTTACAGCGCACCGAATGTCCAGCCCTCCTGCGCGGCGATGTCGCGGGTGAGGGCGGGGGGATGCCAGAGCGCCTTGCGCCCGGCGGCCCGGCGAAGCCAGGCTGCCGTGAGAAGCGCGTCGCTCTTGTGGTCATCGATGGGGCCAAGGCCCGGCAGGGGACGGCTTTCGAGATGAGCCAGGGCGATGTTCAGTTCGGCATGATCGCGGATCTTGGCGCGTCCGGCGCTGCGCCGGGCTTCGATCGCGGCAATGGCGGCGTAGATCTCCACCAGGACGGAACCGCTCTCGGGCAGGGGATCGATCGGCCAGACGGGCACGTGACCCGTCAGCCGGTGAAGCACGCGCATGCCTGTCAAGCTGGCTTTTCCGACCTGGGCGGCGCCGATCAGGTTGAAATTGCTGTAGGGCTTGCAGCCCATCCGCTGCTGCGCGTGTTCGGTCGCCCGGAAGCGGCCCCTTCCTCCGCCGAAACGGTCGCCTTCCCGTCCGCCATGGCGGCGGAAATGGCGGCGGGCTTCCGGATGATCGACCAGGCTGGATGCCCCGAGATGGGGATCGTCCGCGCAGATCCGCTCGACCAGCGCCCAGAGCGCATGCGCATCGGCCGGACTTTCGTCCCAGCCAGGAAAATAGGCGCCGCAATCCTCGAAGGCGAAGGAGGTGCTGAGATCGATGCCGACCAGCGTGTCCGCTGGAAGATCGTCGCGCAGCCATTCGAGCGCGTCCATGCGCGACCAGCGATGGCCGGGCCGGACGAGGGCGGGTGCCGCGTTCCCCTGAGCGCAGATCGCTATCGCGATGCCCTTGTGCCGCTCCCCCGCCGCGCCGGACCAGTCGATCGCGGCGAAATGGCGGAAGCGGTCATTCATCCGGACGGTTGCGCTTGTCGCGCAGGCGGTTCCAATAGGCGATGCGTTCGATCACCTGGCGTTCGAAGCCCCGTTCCACCGGGCGATAATAGGTTCGCGGCTCCAGACCCTCCGGCCAGTAATTCGCGCCGGAAAAGCCGCCTTCGGCATCGTGGTCATATTCGTAATCCGCGCCATAGCCGATGTCCTTCATCAGCTTGGTGGGCGCGTTGAGGATGTTGGCGGGCGGATTGACCGAGCCCGTCTCGCGCGCATCCTTCCAGCTTTCCTTGAACGCCTTGTAGGCCGCATTCGATTTGGGCGCGGTGGCGCAATAGATCACTGCCTGGACGATGCCCAGTTCCCCCTCCGGACTGCCGAGGAATTCATACACGTCCTTGGCCGCAAGGCACTGGACCACTGCCTGCGGGTCGGCCAACCCGATATCCTCATTGGCGAAGCGGGTCAGGCGGCGCAGGACGTAGAATGGGTCTTCGCCCGCCGTCAGCATCCGGGCGCAATAATAGAGTGCCGCCTGCGGATCGGACCCGCGCAGGCTTTTGTGAAAGGCCGAGATCAGGTTGTAGTGCCCGTCCCGGTCCTTGTCGTAGACGGCGACGCGGCGCTGGAGGAACTTGCCGAGTCCCGCGGGATCGAGCGGCTCCGCGATATTCGTGGCATAGAGCGTTTCCGCCTGGTTGAGCAGGAAGCGACCGTCGCCATCGGCCGATGCGATCAGCGCGTCGCGCGCCTCCTGCGTGACGGGGAGCGGGCGCTCTTCAAGCTCTTCCGCGCGCTCGAGCAGAGTCGTCAGCGCTTCCGGCCCCAGGCGATGGAGGATCAGCACTTGCGCCCGGCTCAGCAGCGCGGCGTTGAGCGCGAAGCTGGGGTTCTCCGTCGTCGCGCCCACCAGAGTCACGGTGCCGCGTTCCACGAAGGGCAGGAAGCCGTCCTGCTGCGCCCGGTTGAAACGGTGGATCTCGTCCACGAAGAGCAGCGTGCGCTGGCCGGCTTCGGCGGCGAGATCCGCTTCGGCGAAAGCCTTCTTCAGATCGGCCACGCCGGAGAACACGGCACTGACGGCGGCGAAGCGCATCCCCACGGCATCGGCCAGCAGGCGCGCGATGCTGGTCTTGCCCGTGCCTGGCGGCCCCCAGAGGATCATCGAGGAGAGCCGGCCGGCTGCGACCATCCGACCGATCGCGCCGTCCGGCCCGGTGAGATGTTCCTGGCCGACGACTTCGGACAGGTCGCGCGGGCGCAGCCTGTCGGCGAGCGGCGCATCCTCGCGCGGGGCGGAGGGCGTTTCGCTTTCGGGCGGGGTTTCGCCGAACAGGTCCGCCATGGCCTATCGTCCGCTTGCGCCCTTTTGCCGGATCAGGCGGAGATAGCTTTCGGCGACGGCATGGTTGATGCGGTCCCAGTCGAAGTCGCGGCTGCGTTCCTCGCCCGCGGCGCCATGCCGGCGGCGCAGGGCCGGATCGCCGGCATAGCACCCGAGCGCATCGGCGAATTCGCCGATCGCGCCCGGCGTGATCAGCCGGCCGGAGACGCCGTCGGCGACCAGGCTTTCGCTGCCGGTCGCGATGGATGCTACCACCGGCAGGCCGCAAGCCATCGCTTCCAGCGTGACATTGCCGAACGTCTCGGTGACCGAAGGGTTGAACAGCACGTCCATGCTGGCCACGGCCCGGCCGAGATTCTCGCCCGCCTGAAAACCGGCGAAAGCGGCATCGGGCAAATGGCTTTCCAGCCAGGGGCGGGCGGGGCCGTCTCCTACGACGAGCACTTTCACCTTGCCGCCGCGCCTGCGCAGCTCCGCTATGGTTCCAGAGAATACGTCGAGGCCCTTTTCCATGACCAGCCGGCCCAGAAAGCCGACGACCATGTCATCCTCCGCGATCCCGAAGCCGCGCCGCCAGTCATGATCGCGTCGTCCCGGATGGAACGTTTCGCGATCCACCCCGCGCGACCAGATGCCGATATCGTCATGCATCCCCTGCTCGCGCAGGACCTGAGCCATGCTTTCGGAAGGAGCGACCAGCCCATCGCAGCGGTGATAGAAGCGCCGCAGGATCCCCTCCAGCAGCGGCTCGGTGAAGCCGAGCTTGTAGTATCGCATATAGGTTTCGAACCGGGTGTGGACCGATGCGAGAACCGGCAGCCCCCTGTCGCGCGCCCAGCTGACCGCGCGATGGCCCGAAACGTCGGGTGAGGAGGCGTGAACGATATTGGGGGCGAATTGCTCGAGATCGCGGCGAACCTTCGGGGAAAGACCCATGGGCATGCGGTATTCATGGCGCACGGGCAGAGGAACCGAAGGCAGCGCGATCAGTGTCCCGGTGGGTTCGAAGGCCGGTTTGGCGACCACTGGCGCATAGACGCGCACCTGCGCGCCCTGCCGCAGCAGATATCCCACCAGCCTGTTGAGAGCCTGGTTGGCCCCGTCCCGGACATAATTGTAGTTGCCGCTGAACAGGGCGATGCGAAGGTCTTGAAGCTCCATTGGGCCGGCCTTCTAGAGCCTGATCGTCCGCGGTGGAAGCGCTTTGCGTGTCCGCCGATGTCGTGAATCAGGCTCTCTTCAAACGATCAAGGTCTTGTGCGTACCTCCGCGCCGAGGCCTTAGGATCATATTTGCCGGGGAGGCGTTGTTTGCATGTCGGCGCACGTCATCTCAGGGCCGGAACAAGCCTCGTCGCTGGCAGGAGGAGGAGGATATGTCCGAACGCGTCTACAAGCTCACCGAGATCGTCGGGACCTCGAACGGATCGATCGAGAAGGCGATAGAAGTCGCGCTGGAGCGGGCGAAGAAGTCGCTGCGCAATGTGCGCTGGTTCGAAGTCGTCACGATGCGGGGCTATGCGCATCCCGATCGCGGCATCGAATATCAGGTGACGTTGAAGGTCGGCTTCCAGCTCGACGATTGAAGGCGCTGCGCTCGCCTCCCCTCCGCTTCAGGGGAGAGGTAGGGGGAAGCTCCTTTGGAACCGACGCCGGTAACCGGGGGCGGGGCCCCTCTCGGGAAAGGAGGGCAGGAGGCTTTCCTACACGCGTCCACTATGCTCAACTACCCCCTGTGAGACCGCCCCCCCATTTGCCTCGTCTTTTCAGAATGTTGAAAAGCCCTTTCGAGGGGCTCGGATTTTCTCTCCTGGACAGTGTCAACTGTGTCAACCTGAGTTTGGAAAGGACTCTTCCGGCGGTTTTCCTCACCGGCCGGGTAAACGAATCGGCGCGTCCACTGGACGCGCCGAAAGCGACGGTCTAGGTTTCGGACTATTGCAGGCAAGCAGGCCGGCGGAATGCGCCGGCGGGAGAGAACCATGGACTATGAAGGTTCGCGCGGAGGCGCTATTTCCGAGCATATTTCGCAATATGCCGATGAAGCTGCTCCGGATATCGGCATCAAGCCGATCTCGGCCGATTCCCACATCACCGAGCCCCCCAACTGCTACGTCGATTATATCGACCCCAAATTTCGCGATCGCGCTCCGCGCGCGGTGACCGGGCCGAATGGTGGCGACGTTTTCGCGATCGACGGCATCGACAAGCCGATCCCGCTGGCGATCATCGCCGCCGCCGGCATTGATCCACGCGAAATGAGCTTCGACCAGGCCAAGTTCGAGGAGATCCACCGGGGCGGCTGGGATCCAGCGGCTCGGCTGCTGGACCAGGATCGCGACGGCGTGGCAGCCGAAGTGATCTATCCGTCGGTCGGCATGATCCTGTGCAATCATCCCGACGCCGAATACAAGAACGCTTGCTTCAAGGCCTATAATCGCTGGCTCGCCGAATTCTGTGGCCATGCGCCCAATCGCCTGTTCGGCCTCGGGCAGACGGCGGCGCGCTCTCCGCAGGAAGCCGCGGCCGACATGCGCGAGATGAAGGAGATGGGCTTCAAAGGCATCATGATGCCGGGAGAGCCGCCGACGGACGAGGATTATGACGATCCCTCCTGGGATTATCTCTGGAAGGCGTCGGTCGAAATGGAGATGCCGATCAGCTTCCACATCCTGACCTCCGGCAAGGGCAAAAGCGCGGTGCAGGTGGAAGGCCGGGGCTCGGACTTCGTGAAGATCGCCGCCAACCAGCATTCGATCATCCGCGCCAATCAGGACAATATCGCCCTGCTGATCTGGGGCCGCGCGTTTGAGCGCAATCCGGATCTCCGGGTCTGCTGCGTGGAAGCCGATGCCGGCTGGGCGCCGCACTTCATGTACCGCCTCGACCATTTCTACAGCCGCCACCGGTTCTGGTCCAAGACGGGCAGCATGGAACGCCTGCCGAGCGAATATTTCCACGACAACATCTATCTGACTTTCCAGGACGATTACACGGCGTTCCGGATGATCGACCTGATGAACTCCAGGCGCCTGATGTGGGCGAATGATTTCCCGCATTCGGATTCGACCTGGCCGTGGAGCCGACAGATGCTTGCGCGCCACACCAAGGGGCTTACAGAAGAACAGAAGCGCCTTGTCCTGCGCGAAAACGTCACCCAACTCTACCATCTCGAGAATGTGCCTGCCTAAATGCTAGATCCGACAAGTGATGAGGGACGAGCATCGTTCGAAGCGATGCTGGGGATTTTCTGCGGTCTCGGCCACAATGCCGAGATCGGACTGGAATATTCCGATCGTGGGCCGGACTGGCTCGAATACCGTCTGCCGTGGAAGGAGGAGCTGACCGGCCGCGACGGCAAGATCGCGTCCAGCGTCATCTATTCGCTGCTCGATTCCGCCGCTGCGTTGCTGCCCTTCCTGGTGAAAGGCACGGATGCTGCGCCCTATCCCACGCTGGAACTGCGGGTCGATCATTATCGCCAGCCGACGCCGGGCGCGGCCCTGGTGGTTACCGGCAAGTCGGAGAAGATGACCGCCGACATCTCCTATACGAAGTCGATCGTCCATGAAGGCGATCCGGCTGATCCGGTCGCCGTGGGGATCGGGACCTTCATGTCTGTGAAAGCGCTTAAGGAATGACTTCGCCCTATTACGAAACCTTCCTCGGGATCGAGACGCGCCGTGATGAAGCCGGCCTGCCGATCTGTACCTTCGAACCGCAGAACAACGCCATCGCGCGCAAGGGCGTGATGCATGGCGGCGCCGTGGCCTCGTTGCTCGAAGCGGCGGGGTTCGCATGCTTGCGGACCGCGCTCGATGCGCGCCAGACGGCGGAAGAACCGCTCGATTTCGAGCCGTTGACAGTCACGGTCGATTATCTGCGCCCCGGCGTCGCCGTGCGCAGCTATGCACAGGGCAGGATCATCAAGCTGGGCGGGCGTTCGGCCAGCGTCCATGTCGAGGCATGGAACGAGGATCGTTCAAAGCCCGTGGCAGCCGCCACCATGGCGATGCTGATCCGGCCGGGCGCGAAGGCCTGACCGGACCAGCCGCATAGTCACTCAGTAGCGGTAGTAGCGGTTGCCGCGATAGTACCGGTCACCACGATAATGGCGATCGCCCCGGTGATACCGGCGATCGTGCCGGTTCCAGTCGCGGTTGCGATAATAGCGGTCGCGGTGCCGGTACCGTGGATAATCGCGGTAATAATAGTTGTAGCTGCGATAGCGTGGACGATAATCGTAGTAATAATAATCGTCACGATAATAGCGGCGATCATAATAACGATCGTGCCGATCGGATGCGAGCGCCGCGCCGAGCGCAAGGCCGACGACGCCGGCGCCGATCGCGATCGCTGCGTCATCGTCTCCATCGTGATAGCGGCGGGCTTCGGCCGGGGTCGCGACCATCAAAGAAGTCGCCGCAGCTGCGGCCAGCATTCCCACCTTTCCAAACAGGTTAAACATTGTTCTATCTCCCGCTTCGAACCGCCTAAGGGGGCGACGATTCGATGCCTGAAGCTCGATGAAACCAAATTCGCGCTGAACCCTGTGTTAATTCGAGTTAATGTTTTGCCTGCGGATCCGTCCTGTCGCTGGCAGGGCTCGTTTGGTCGAACCGCCTTGGGGCGACTCGACGGACGATGATAGATTCTCGTCATTCTGATCGGTCTTGTTTCCGATCAATCGGCCTAGCGGCCCTTCGGATGGAAGACCGGCGTTTCGCCCACGCTGCGATAGTTTGCAGCCTGTGAGAAGGGGGACGCAATGGAGAGGACAGACGCTGCGGTTTTCCTGCGCCATGCGCGTGAGGAGATGTTGCTGGCGCTCGATGCGCCCAATTCGCGTGAGGAACTCCGTCACCGGCAAATTGCCGACGATTACATCACTCGGGCGGTCAGGCAGTTTCAGCACGACCCTGAGCGCCAGCATGATTGGGGCGAACTCTGCCCCTGATTGCCCAGCAGGGCGGTCGCAGGGCGCGAGGGCAGTGGCTCTCGCGCCCTGATGCTGTGGGGGGCGGATGCAGAGACCCCCACTGCGCGGGAATGACGAACTGAGGGTTGGCCTCAGGCCGCTTCGCGGCGCTTCGCCTTCTTGCGTTCATGCGGGCAGAGGATAGCCTTGCGCAAGCGGATGCTCTGCGGCGTAATTTCCACCATCTCATCGTCGTCGATATAGGCGATGGCCTGTTCCAGGCTCATCAGCTTGGGCGGAGTGAGGCGGATGGCGTCATCCTTGCCGGTCGAACGGAAGTTCGTCAGCTGCTTGGACTTGAGCGGATTGACTTCGAGATCGTCGGGCTTGGCGTTCTCCCCGATGATCATGCCTTCATAGACCTTGTCCTGCGGGGACACGAACAGGATGCCGCGTTCCTCCAGCGCATTCAGCGCATAGGCCACCGCCTCGCCGGTGCCGTTGGAGATCAGCACGCCGTTCTGGCGGCCTTCGATGGCGCCCTTGTAGGCGGCATATTTCTCGAACAGGCGGTTCATGATGCCGGTGCCGCGCGTGTCGGACAGGAATTCGCCGTGATAGCCGATCAGGCCTCGGCTCGGCGCGGAGAAAGTGATGCGGGTCTTGCCGATGCCCGAGGGACGCATCTCGGTCAGTTCCGCCTTGCGGCGCTGCATCTTCTCGACGACCGTGCCGGAGAACTCATCGTCCACGTCGATCACGACGGTTTCATATGGTTCGGTGCGGGCGCCGTCCTCCTCGCGGAAGAGCACGCGCGGGCGTGAGATGCCGAGTTCGAAGCCTTCGCGACGCATCGTCTCGATCAATACGCCGAGCTGGAGTTCGCCACGGCCGGCGACTTCGAAGCTGTCCTTGTCGGCGCTTTCGGTGACGCGGATCGCAACGTTGCTTTCCGCTTCGCGCATCAGGCGGTCGCGGATGAGGCGGCTTGTCACCTTGTCGCCTTCGCGGCCGGCCAGCGGGCTGTCATTGACCGAGAAGCGCATCGCCAGGGTCGGCGGGTCGATCGGCTGGGCCTTGATCGGCTCGAGGACGCTCGGCGTGGCGAGCGTGTTCGACACGGTCGCCTGGGTGAGGCCGGCCATCGCGATGATGTCACCGGCGCGGGCTTCGTCCACCGGAACGCGGTCCAGGCCGCGGAAGGCGAGGAGCTTGGTCGCGCGGCCGGTCTCGATCACCTTGCCGCTGGCGTCCAGCGCATGGATCGGATCGTTGACCCGGATCGTGCCGGACTGCACGCGGCCGGTCAGCACGCGGCCCATGAAATTATCGCGGTCGAGCAGCGTCGCGAGGAAGGAGAAAGGGCCGGACGCGTCGAGGCCCGGCGGAGGAACGTGCTCGACGATTTTCTGGAACATCGGTTCCAGGCTGCCATCGCGCGCATCCATGTCCTCGCTCGCATAGCCGTTGCGGCCGGATGCGTAGAGCACCGGGAAATCGAGCTGTTCGTCGGTCGCATCCAGGCTGACGAAGAGGTCGAACACTTCGTCCAGGACTTCCTGCGCGCGGCCATCGGGGCGGTCGATCTTGTTCACGACGACGATCGGACGCAGGCCCAGCGCCAGCGCCTTGCCGGTGACGAACTTGGTCTGCGGCATCGCGCCTTCGGCGCTGTCCACCAGCAGGATCACGCCATCCACCATGGAGAGGATGCGTTCCACTTCGGCGCCGAAATCGGCGTGCCCGGGCGTGTCGACGATGTTGATGCGGGTGCCGTTCCACACGATCGAGGTCGGCTTCGCCAGGATGGTGATCCCGCGTTCCTTTTCGAGATCGTTTGAATCCATTGCCCGTTCCTCGATCCGCTGATTGTCGCGGAACGTGCCGGACTGGCGGAAGAGCTGGTCGACCAGCGTGGTCTTGCCGTGGTCGACGTGGGCAATGATCGCAAGATTGCGCAGAGCTTCGGGTGCGGACATTCGCGCGGGGCTTTCGGTTCGGGAAAGGACGGCACGAACATCCTCGTTCGCGACGGCGCGCCCCTATACGATGCATCCGCTGGGGACAAGGAAATTCCTGCCGCGCCGCGGGATTCCTCAGGAGGCCCGTTTACCCTATAGTTACCTAGATTGATTAAGGATTGTCTCGTTTCCCGCGGAGGACATCTTTCCGAGGGACGAGACAGGTCGCTGCGTAGGACGGGAAAATGCCGCCACGCCAAAAGATAACGGGAGGAATGAGGTTTATGGCAATTCGCATGTCCCGCTCCGGTCGCACATATTCCAACGCCCTGTTCTGCGGGGTTGCCTCCCTTTCGATCGTCCCGCTCTCCAGCGCTTTCGCGCAGGACGCAGGCGAACCGGAAATGGCGACTCCGGCGCCTGAGGACAGCTATGAGCCTTCCACCTTCGGCAATGAGATCGTCGTCACAGCGACGAAGCGCGAACGCACGTTGCAGGATGTGCCCGTGGCGGTCTCCGTCACGACGGCCGAGACGATCGAGCGTGCGCATCTGCGCGACATTTCCGACCTGACCACGGTGGTGCCTTCGCTGCGCGTGGTGCAGCAGCAGAGCGCCGCCAACGTCAATTTCTTCATCCGCGGCTTCGGCAACGGTGCGAACAATGTCGGCATCGAGCCGTCGGTCGGCGTCTTCGTCGATGGCGTCTACCGGTCGCGCACGGCGTCCCAGATCAGCGATTTCCCCGATATCCAGCGGGTCGAAGTGCTGCGCGGGCCGCAATCGACGCTGTTCGGCAAGAATGCGTCGGCTGGCGTGATCTCCTTCGTCACGCGTGAGCCGCAGTTCGATTTCCATGGCTCGCTCGAAGCGACCTACGGCAATTTGGACGCGCGCGTGCTCAAGGGCTACGTCACCGGCCCCATCTCGGACAAGGTGGCGGTGAGCCTTGCAGGCGGCGTCAACAAGCGTGATGGTTATATCCGCGATGCGGGCTGGGGCGGACGCACCAATGAGCGCGACCGCTGGTTCATGCGCGGGCAGGTGCTGTTCAAGCCGACCGACGAACTCAAGATCCGCCTGATCGGCGACTACGACAAGATCGACGAGGTCTGCTGCGGCATCTTCAACCTGCAGAGCTCGGCCGCGACCGGTGCTATCCTGCTCCTGGGCGGGAAGGTCAGCGATCCGGCGCATCCCTATACGGGCCCGGTCTACAGCAATTTCCCCTCGACCAACAAGGTCGAGAATTACGGCTTCTCCGGCCAGATCGATTACTCGGTCGGGCCGCTCAACGTGACCTCGATCACTTCCTATCGCGAGATGAAGTCCCTGACCAACCAGGATTCGGACTTCACCACCGCGCGTCTGCTGGACCGCAACTTCGCGCGTCAGAACTTCCAGACGTTCACCCAGGAAGTCCGCGTCTCGGCGAGCATCCTGGACAAGATCAGCGCCTTGCTCGGCGCGTTCTACATCAATGAGAAGTTCGACCAGAAGAGCGATATCAGCTTCGGTCCCGATTTCCGTTCCTATGCCGATCTCTCGATCCGCGGGTCTTCCGGCAACGCGCTGAATGTCGGCCTGCTCGAAGGCACGTTCGGCGCGCTGGAAGGCGATCCGACGAAATATCTCGGCAAGTTCTTCGGCAACGGCACGGGCATGGACGAGCGGTTCCGCCTCAAGAGCGAGGCGTTCTCCGTCTTCGGCCAGATCGATTTCGAGATCGTGGATCGCCTCACGCTGACGCTGGGCGGCAATTACACGATGGACCGCAAGCGCTACGCCACCAATCTGGCGTCGAGCGAAGTCTTCTCCTCGGTCAATCTCGACGCGCCGCAATATGCGCCTTTCCGTCAGGCGCTGTTGCTGGGCGGCGGCCTGAAGAACGCGGGCGTCAATCCGAACGATGCGGCGGCTGTCACCGCCTTCGCGACCAATCCGGCGACGGCGGCGACTTACAACCAGATCGTCGCTTTCGCGGCGGCCAACGCCAACAATCCGCTGGCAAACCCGCTGGGCGGCCTGCGCTCGTTGCAGCTCTTCCCCCCGTTCCTCAACGTGCCCAACGCGGTCGAGGACGGAAAGACGAGCGATAACGACTTCGCCTACACGATCCGCCTGGCCTATGATCTCAATCAGCACGTCAATTTCTATGCGAGCTATGCGACAGGCTTCAAGGCGAGCTCGATCAACCTTTCGCGCGACAGCCGTCCGCCGGCCTCGCTCGCGGGCGATATCGCATCGAATGGGTTGAGCCTGCCCAATCTGCGTTTCGGCAGCCGTTTCGCCGGGCCGGAGGAATCGCGAGTGATCGAATTCGGCGCCAAAGGCAGCTGGGGCAATGCCTCGGCCAGCCTCGCGGTGTTCCACCAGGTCATCAAGGACTTCCAGTCCAACGTCTTCACCGGCACCGGCTTCGCGCTGGCCAATGCGGGCAAGCAATCGACCTACGGCATCGAGTTCGAAGGGCTTGTCCGCCCAATCAAGCAGCTGACGCTGGGCCTCTCCGCAACCTGGCTCGATCCGAAATACAACAGCTTCCCGGCCTCGGCGCTGGGCGATCAGAGCGGCCGCCGGCCGACCGAGATTCCGCGCTTCTCCAGCACGGTTTCGGGCCAGTGGGACCAGGAGATCGGCAATGGCGATCACCTGATCCTGCGCAGTTCCTATCACTATGAGTCCAAGTCCTGGACGGTGGAAGGGCTGCCGGGCTTCATTACCCGCAACGCAGCCGGTCAGGCGGTGGACTACGGCCCGGCCTTCGACGCCGCGCGGCCTTTCAAGCGCCAGGTGGACGAACTCGAGGCTTCGCTCACCTATGCGATGGATATGGGGCTGGAAGTCTCGGTATGGGGCCGCAACCTGCTGAACGACCGCTATCGCGGCCGCATCTTCGACTCCGTGGCCCAGCCCAGAGCGATTTCGGGCCATACGCCCAATGTGCCGCGCACCTATGGCGTTACGGCTCGATATAAATGGTAAGCTGCGAATAAATCGTGAAAAAGAAAAGGGAATCCAGGCGGGTTCCCTTTTTCGTTGCGGGATATGCGAAACTGTGTTGCCCTGCTCGTTCGGCACAAAATCAGCCGATGTTTTGGGGGAACGACGATGGAATGGATGCTATTGCCATTGAAGCGATACGCCGAATTTTCCGGGCGGTCGCGGCGCATGGAATATTGGATGTTCGCGCTGCTCAATATCATCATTGCGGCGGTGCTCATGAGCTTGATGCTGGTCGGCGGCTTCTCGCTCGGAAACTTTGCCAACCCGGAAAATCCGCAAGTCGCTTTCGGTCCGATCTTCTGGCTCGGTGTCGGCCTGATGGGCTTGTGGGCTCTCGCGATCTTCATTCCAAGCATCGCGGTCACCATCCGGCGGTTGCATGATCGCGACATGTCGGGCTGGTGGTATCTCGGTCTGTTCGCTCTGCAACTGATCCCGTTCGTGGGCTTCATTGCCTCGATCGCTTTCCTGGTGCTGATGCTGCTGCCCGGTACGGCGGGACCGAACCGCTTCGGTCCGGATCCGAAGGATCCGGCGAGCGCCGAAGTTTTCGCGTAAGGCTACAGCTCCCTTAGCGTCTGCGCCGGCCGCGCCCGCAAGAGCGGGATCGAGCCGACCAGCGCGAAGGCGAGCAGGATTGCGATACCGGCGACAAGCACACCGAGGACGTTTGCCCAGTCGGGCAGCCAGTCGAATTCGAACAGTCGTGTCACCACGGCCCAGGCGATCGCGCTGCCCAGCGCCAGAGCGACGATTGCCAGCAGTCCGGCAAGCAGGCCGTATTCGGCCAGTTGCATCAGCAGCAACTGCCGCCTGCTCGCTCCCAGCACGCGCAAGATCACCATGTCGTAGGTCCGCGCCGCGCGGGAAGCGGCGATTGCGCCCAGCAGCACGGCGAGTCCTGCCAGCACCGCGACCGAGGCCGAAGCGAGGACGGCCGTGCCGACCTGATCGAGGATCGCACGGGCGTCCTGCAGCACGCCGCCCACTTCGATGACCGAGATCGACGGAAAATCCCGCGCGAGCTTGCGCAGGAGCGGCCCGGTGGGCGAGCCTTGCGGCAAGTCTACCGTCGCGGCCAGATTGTGCGGCGCGTCTTCCAGCGCATTGGGCGAGAAGACCAGCACGAAGTTGAAGCCCATGCTGTCCCAGTCGATCCTGCGGAAGGACGCGATCCGCGCTTCCCGTTCCACGCCCAGGATGCCGACGGTCAGGTAATCGCCGATCTTCAGGCCGATCGCGCGGGCCAGCTCCTCGTCCACCGAGACGAGTGGCGCGCCCTTGTAGTCCTTGGGCCACCACTGGCCTTCGGTCAGCGAATTGCCTTCGGGAAGCTCGTCGGAATAGGTCAGGCCGCGTTCGCCTCTCAGCGGCCAGGCGCTTTCGGGAATATCCTTCAGATCCGAGACGCGCGTCATCGTATCGCGCGGGCCGTAGGCCAGGATGGCGCCGCGCAGCATCGGCACGGTGCGGATCGTCGCGGCGGGGCTCTCGGCCGTAACGGAAGTGGCGAAGCTCCTCGCCCGGTCGCGCGGGACGTCGAGCACGAAATAATCGGGCGCGCGTTCGGGCACGCGCTTGGCGATATTTCCGGAGATGCTCGTCTCGATTCCCGCGAGCGCGACGAAAGCCGTGAGGCCGAAGCCCAGCGCGGAAACGAGAGCTACGGTCTGCGCGCCCGGACGATGGAGATTGGCCAGCGCCTGGCGCAGGATCATGCCGGGCGGATGGGGCAGGCGGCGCGAAGCGCTGCGGATCGTGAGGCCGAGCAGCGCCAGCAGCAGCAATGTCGCCGCCGCGCCCGCGAGAAAGCCCCCGCTTAGCAAGGGTCGGCCGGCAGTTCCGACGGCGAGCGCGACGATGGCGGCGAGGCCGAGCCCGATCGGCAGTGCCGTCGCTCGCCACGCGCCGCCGAGGGGTGCGATTCGTGCGCGCATCAGCGCCATCGCCGGGAACAGCCGCGCGCGCAGCAGCGGCGTAGCGGCGAAGACCAGCGTCACCAGCATGCCGTAGGCCAGCGCGATCGCGAGCGCGGGCGGAGCGACGCTCAATTCGGTATCGACCGGCAGGAGATCGCGCAGCGCCACGCCGAGGATGGGCGTGACCAGCACGCCGGCCGCAAGCCCTGCGAAGCTGCCCGCCAGCGCGGCTGTCCCGATCTGCAATGCGTAGATCCGCAAGATGTCGCGGCTGGTCGCACCCAGGATCTTGAGCGTGGCGATCGTCCCGCGTCGGGCTTCGAGGTAGGAATTGACCCCGCCGCCGATGCCGATCCCCGCGATGACCAGCGCGGCGAGGCCGACCAGCACGAGGAATTCGCTCATCCGCGTGACGAAGCGTTCCGCGCCCGGTGCGGCGCGGTTGCGATCGCGCAATTCGAAGCCGGCCGAAGGGAAGGCCTGTTTCAGCGCATCGCCGACCGGGCCGGGATCACGCGCATTGCCGAACGCCACGCGATATTTGCTGCGATACATGGCGCCGGGGCCGATCAGCCCGGCTTCCTGCGGAAAGCTTTCCGCGACGATAATCGTGGGGCCGAGCGCGAAGCCTTCGCCGAGCCGGTCGGGCTCGTCATCGATGATGCCGCCCACGCGCAGGTTGCTGCTGCCGATGGTGAGAGTGCCGCCCGGTGCGATCCCTAGCCGGTCCGCCGCGCCCTGGGACAGCCAGGCGGAGCCAGCCGGCGGCGCGCCGGTCTTGCGCCCATCCCTGAGCGTCAGGCGGCCGACCAGCGGCCAGGCGGCGTCCACCGCCTTCAGCTCGATCGGGACGGCGGCATCGGCCGTGCGAGCCATCGCCTGCATCCGCGTGCCGCTTGACACGCGGCCTTGCGCTTCCAGTGCCGCGCGTTCTTCCGGCCGCAGGCTCCGCTGCCAGACCGTCACTTCGATATCCCCGCCGAGGATGGATCGGCCGCGCGTGGCGAGTTCGCGCTCGATGCTGGCGGTCAGCGATCCGATCGCGGACAGCGCGCCGACGCCCAGGAACAGGCACACCAGCAGCAGCCGGAGCCCTTTGAAGGACAGGCCGAAATCGCGCATCGCGATCCGCCATGCGCTGCGGAAGGGCAGGGCGGGGCTGTTCATTCGCCCCGAGTGTCGGAGGCTATGCGGCCATCCGCCAGCGTGACGACCCGGGCGCAGCGGGCCGCCAGGGCGGGGTCATGCGTGATGACCACCAGCGTCGCTCCGATCTCCGCCTGCCGGGCAAAGAGCAGATCCATGATCCCGCCCCCGGTCGCGACGTCGAGATTGCCGGTCGGCTCGTCCGCGAAGATCAGCGGCGGGCGGGGCGCGATGGCGCGGGCTATCGCCACGCGCTGCTGTTCGCCCCCCGAAAGCTGGGCCGGATAATGGCCGAGCCGATGGCCGAGGCCGACCGATGCGAGCTCCGCCTCGGCTCGGGCGCGGGCATCGGGCTGGCCGTCCAGTTCCAGCGGGGTCGCGACATTCTCCAGCGCGGTCATGGTCGGCAGCAGGTGGAAGGCCTGGAGTACGATGCCGATCCGCCCGCGCCGCGCCATCGCCAGCGCATCTTCATCCATTGCGGCGAAGTCCTGCCCGGCCACGCTGAGCGTTCCGCCGCTCGCCCGTTCGAGGCCGGACAGCACCGACATCAGCGAGCTCTTGCCCGATCCCGAGGGGCCGAGGAGCGCGATCGTCTCGCCGCTCCGCACGATCAGGTCGATCCCGCGCAGGATCTCCACCGCGCCATCGCCGCGGCCGAGAGTGAGCGTCAGATTGTGGGCTTGGATAGCAGGGGCACTTGTCACTCGCCGGGGATGGCATAGCTAGGGGGTGACGGGCAAGGAGCTTGGCGAATGCGTGGGAAATGGATTTCGGTTCTGGGCGGCTGCGCTTTGGCGCTTTCCCTCGCCGCATGCGGCAGCGAGGCGCCGCCCCCGCCGACCGACAAGGATAAGGCCGCAAGGGCCGATGTCCTCCCCGTCATGGGGCCGGAGCGGCGCATACTGGCCTTCGGTAACAGCCTGTTCGCGGGTTACAATGTCGCCAAGGATGAGAGCTATCCCGCCCGGCTGGAAGCGGCGCTGAGGATCAAGGGCATCAATGCGCGGGTGACGAATGCCGGCGTTTCCGGCGATACGACCGCCGCCGGGCTGCAGCGGCTGGCCTTCACCCTGGACAGCCAGAAGCTGCCGCCGGAACTCGCGATCGTGGAACTGGGCGCCAACGACCTGCTGCGCGGCCTGTCGCCCGGGCAGACGAAAGCCAACCTTTCGGCGATCCTGGCGGAACTCAAGAAGCGCGGTATTCCCGTCATCCTGATGGGCATGCGCGCACCGCCCAACATGGGCCAGGAATTCGTCGCGGCCTACGATGCAGTCTATCCTGCACTGGCGGAGGAATATGGCGCGAAGCTGGTGCCGTTCTTCCTGGAACCCATCTACGACAAGCCGGAACTGATCCAGGAGGATCATCTCCACCCGACTGCGCGCGGGATCGAGGAACTCGTCGCCGCGACCAGCGCGCCGGTGATGGCGGCGCTGCCGGCGGTGAAATAAGTCAAACTAGCCCGTTCGTCCTGAGCTTGTCGAAGGACCGTCCTTCTTGTTGCCGCTGTTGAAACAAAAAACGGTGCTTCGACAAGCTCAGCACGAACGGAGTTTAGCCTTAGCCTATCTCGTCAGCGAACCGGCGCCGCATCGCGTCGGCGTTGAGCGCCCTGGCCACCCTGGCCGAAGCGGGGCTTGCCCGACGGGCGTTGCTGATCGCCGCCACGGCGTTCGCTCTGGCGATGGTCGGCGCGGCGGTTCTCGCCATGCCGTTGCTCACCCTGGCGATGGTCGTTGCGGTGGTCGGCGCGGCGCTGTTCGCCCTGTCGCTGGTCACGACGATGTTCGCCGCCACGCTCGTTGCGCTGCTCGTTCCGGGCCTTGCCTCTGCCTTCGCCATGGACCGGGCGGACCTGCGCGCGCTTGTCCCGGCGCGGCGGGGCGGAGCCGCGCGGATTGCGGCGCTGGCGCTCGCGCGGATCGCTTTCGGCGCGCTCGGCCCCGGCGGGCCCGCGGCCCGCCTTGGGCAGCTGGGCCGCCTGCGCGAGGAAGTCTTCGGGCAGCTTGACCTGGCTGAGCTTCACGCCGGTCAGCCGCTCGATCCCGCGCAGATAGGCGACTTCGTCCGGCGCGACATAGGAGATCGCCACGCCTTCCGCCCCGGCGCGCGCGGTGCGGCCGATGCGGTGGACATACTGTTCCGACACGTTGGGCAGCTCGAAATTGAACACATGGCTCACGCCCGGGATGTCGATCCCGCGTGCGGCGATGTCCGTCGCCACCAGCACCGGCACATGGCCGGAACGGAAGCCTTCGATCGCGCGGGTGCGCTGAGCCTGGGTCTTGTTGCCGTGGATCGCGGCCGAAACGATGCCGGCGGCGGATAGATGGCGCACCACGCGGTCCGCGCCATGCTTGGTGCGGGTGAAGACCAGCGTGCGGTCGATCGACTTGTCCGCCAGGCCTTTCTTCAGGGACAGGGTGAGAAGCGCCTGCTTTTCCGCCTGGTTGATGAAGGTGGCGAATTGTTCGATCCGTTCCGCGGTGGTGGCCTGCGGGGCCACCTCCACGCGCACCGGATTCTTGATGAAGCGCTTGCCGAGCTCCGCGATCGCCTGGGGCATGGTGGCGGAGAAGAACAGGCTCTGGCGCTTTTCGGGCAGCATGGCGGCGATGCGGGTCAGTGGCTTGATGAAGCCGAGATCCATCATCTGGTCCGCTTCGTCGAGCACGAAGATCTCGACATGGCGCAGAGTGAGGGCGCGCTGGTCGATCAGGTCGAGCAGGCGGCCGGGCGTGGCGACGAGGACGTCGCAGCCGGGCACCAGCTGGCGGGCCTGCTTGCCAACGGGAACGCCGCCGAACACGCAGCGCACCGAGAGGTCGAGATAGCGGGCATATTTCGCCATGTTCTCTGCGATCTGGGCGGCGAGTTCGCGCGTGGGCGACAGCACCAGCATGCGGCAGGCGGCGTTCTTGCGGCCGACCGGATCGGCGGCGAGGCGGTGGAGCGAGGGCAGCGAGAAGGCAGCGGTCTTGCCGGTGCCGGTCTGCGCGATGCCAAGCAGGTCGCGGCCTTCCATCAGCGCGGGGATCGCGTTCTGCTGGATCGGCGTCGGATCGCCATAGCCCTTGCCGGAAAGCGCGCGCAGGATAGGTTCGGCGAGGCCGAACTGTTCGAAATTGGACATTCAAATACTCACATTGGGCGCCGCGGACACAGGCCGGGCGCGTGTTGGGTCATTCGGCGACCCAAGCGTGAAAAAGGGAAGCTTTACAGCGGTGCTCACCATGCGTCGGTGCGGGACATCCCTGCCGTTTGAGCTCAGGGCGTTTCACGCTCGCAGCCGACTGCGCGGGTTAAATCGCGCCGGAAGCTGAGGCGCATATAGGCGAAAATTGTTGCAATGCAATGAATTTGCGCGAGTCCCTCTTCCAGTCGTCATCGCGAGGGCCGGAGGTCCGTGGCGATCCAGAGCCACCCATAGCCGCTCTGGATTGCCGCGCGACCTGCGGTCGCTCGCAATGACGATGGTCAAGCCGATTTCCCCATCACCTCACCCAGCAGCGCTTCGATCCGCGCCGCATCCGGGAAGCCTTCCGCGATCCAGCGCTGCTCCACTTCGCGCAGGATGCGCGCGACTTCCGGCCCCGCCTTGATCCCGCGCGCGACGATCGCGCCGCCTTTCAGGGGGAAGCTCGGCACGCTCCAGCTTTCCAGTTCGGTCACCGGCAGGCCTTGGATCACCAGCCGGTCGAGCGTGCAGTCCAGCCCTTCGCGATAGGCGAGCGCGCGCGGGTTCTCGCCATCGGCCGGCTCGCGTTGGGCTACGCAGGCCAGCCGCTTGCGCTGCGCATTGGAGAGGCGCAGCCGCGCGGCGACCGCTTGCGCCGCAGCCGCGTCCGGCGGGATCAGCGCGGCGAGGCGGCGGATCGGATCGGGCGCGAGACCGGCTTTCGCTTCCCCCGCGATCGTCATGTTCAGCGCGCGCAGGCCCGCTTCCCCGCTCTCGGGCAGGATCACCGCCAGAATGCCCAGCCGCGCCATGCGCGCCACGGTGGCGCCGGGATCGGCCAGCACGAGGAGGTTGAACAGCTCCATCGCCACCCGCTCGCGCGAGAGGCCCTTCAGCATCTCGCGCAGATCGGCGCAGGCCTCTTCCGCTTCGGCATCGAGTTCCGAGCCGAAGCGCGCCTGGAAGCGGAAATAGCGCAGGATGCGCAGATGATCCTCGCGGATGCGTTCGCGCGCATCGCCGATGAAGCGGACCCGGCGGCGCGCCAGATCCTCCAGCCCGCCGAAATAGTCGAACAGCTCCAGCGTGTCGGGATCGGCATAGAGCGCGTTGATCGTGAAATCGCGGCGTGCGGCATCGTCGCGCCAGTCCTGCGCATATTCGATCGTCGCGCGGCGGCCATCGGTCGAGACATCATGGCGCAGCGTGGTGATCTCGACATTGCCGTCGTCCAGCAGGACGGTGATCGTGCCGTGATCGATCCCGGTGGGTGCGGTGCGGATTTTCGCGGGCTTGAGCTTGCGGATCACTTCGTGCGGGGTGAGCGGCGTGGCGGCGTCCACGTCCTTCACGTCGAGGCCCAGCAGCGTGTCGCGCACCGCGCCGCCGACCCAGCGGATATTCCCCGGCCCCAGCGCCTTCACCAGGCGCGCAAGCCCTTCGCGCCGGGTCCATCCGGCGGCAAGCAGCAGGCGGTCAGACATCGCCATGGCGGATGCGCAGCGACAGGTTGTGGATGATGCCGGCAGTCGCGCCCCAGATGTGATGGCCTTCCCACGGCATTTCCAGATAGTGCCGCCGCACCCCCTGATAGATGATGCTCTTCTCCATATGGTTCGCCGGATCGAGGATGAAGCGCAAGGGCGCCTCGAACCAGCTGTCCACTTCCGCCGGATTGGGCGTGATCGGCAGGTCGGGCGGGACGGTCGCCAGCACGGGCACGATGTGGAAGCCGGTGCCGGTGTAATAGGGATCGCTGCTGCCGATCACCCGCACATCTTCGGGCCGGATGCCCAATTCCTCCCACGCTTCGCGCAGGGCGGCTGTCTCCGCATCCTCGCCCGCGTCGATCTTGCCGCCGGGAAAAGCGACCTGGCCTGCATGGCTGCGCATTTCCTTGGGCCGATGGATCAGCAGCACGCCGGGATCGTCCCGTTCGGTCACTGCGATCAGCACGGCGGCCTCGCGGAACTCGCGGTCGGCCGCATGGAAACGCCGGTCGCTGCGCAGGCCCGGAACCTCGGTCGCATGGCCATGCTCGAACAGAGCGGCGAGCCGGTCGAACAGCGCGTGCCTCATGGAACGAGCGCGAACCGCGCCCCCCCGCTTTCCACCGTCCAATCGTCACTCGTCGCCAGCGCGTGATCGGCAAGCTGCTGATAGGTCGACCGGTTCAATCGCGCCTCGCACCCGTTGCGCACGGCGAGATAAAGCGCGGGAACATCGGGATCGCCCGCCGCGCGCAGGGGATGGTCGGGGCCGGCCACCACCAGCTCGTCGGTATTGAGCCGGAAAGCGAGAGAGCCGTCCTTGGCCTGCATGTCGGTGGCGATGAAGGCGGCATCCTCTACCTCGATGCTCTGCTTCTGGTAGGGAAGCACCAGCCAGTGCCGCCCATCCGCATCGCGTTTCAACAGCGATGCGAAAGCGCGAACCATGGCGGGGCGCGTGATCGGCGATCCTTCGTGATGCCAGGTGCCGTCCGCCGCGATGCGCATCTGGCTGTCGGCCTGTTCCTGCGGGTCCCATTCGCTGACCGGCGGCAGCTTGCGCGCGGCGACGGCCTGCGCGATTTCGGTCAGCGACATACCGGCGAGTTCGGGCGGGACTTCGTAAGGCATGACAATGCGATGCCAGATGGCGGGGGTTGTGCCAATGCTTGCCGCGTAGCGTACGGGAGTAGCACCTCTTCTTTCGTCATTCCCTCCCATTTCATCATCCAGCGAAGGCTGGGATCGTTGTGGCGAATGCACCACTTTGCCGAGAGCGATCCCAGCCTTCGCTGGGATGACGGGATTGGGGTGGGTTTGGTCTGGTTCACACAAAACGGAGCGAAAGTGCCTCTTTCCTTTTTTCAGCTAGCCCAGCAATGCTGCGCTATCCAGCCTGATCCGCACGAAACAATATGTGACTTTCCGCGGCGGCATCATTCTACCGCCGTTTCCAGCAGGGCGCAGACAAGGGAAGGCGTCGCGGAAGTCATCCGCGAGTTTAAGCCACATTTCAGCGATGTAGGAAAGCTTTTAGCGCCAGGGGCCCAGCATGCCTTGCGCCGGCAGGACGCCGGGATTGGCGCAGCGGACCAGCAGGCGCTTCGGGTCCACCGGACCCGGAACCTGCCACCCTTGGGTGGGCGCGGCGACGAAGCCCCAGAAGCGGCCGTAATAGTCCTCGTCCCCGATCATCACTTGCGGCAGCGGCGCGCGGTCGTCGAGCGCCGCCAGCATCGCCACCATCAGCGCCTTGCCATAGCCTTCGCCCTGCCGTTCCGGCACCACGGCCACGGGGCCGACCATCAGCATCGGATGGGCGCGGCCATCGGGATCGGTCAGCGCCACCGGCCAGGTCTGGATCGTGCCGACGAGATAGCCGTCATCGTCCAGCGCGGCGAAGCTCAACCCCGGCAGCCAGTCGGTTCCTTCGCGGATTCTGTAAGCGGTGCGCTTGTGGCGGCCGGGCTCGAAAGCGCGGTCGAGCAGCTGCTCGATCAGGGCGGGATCGATATCGGCGAGGGGAATCAGGTCAGCCATGGGCGCGGGCCGATTAGGGGTGATTGCCTGCGTTGTCGACACTTGCTTCTCCGGCGTCATTGCGAGCGGCCGAAGGCCGCGTGGCAATCCAGAGTTCCACGTGGGGCCATGGATTGCTTCGTCGCTATCGCTCCTCGCAATGACGGTTTTCTTACTTCGCGGGCACCAGCTTCAAGAGCGGCGCATTGGCCTCGTCCCCGATCACCCATACAGCGCCGTCCGGCCCCTGCGCGATCGCGCGCATGCGGCCGCCCATGTCGTAGCGGGCCACTTCACGCGCTTTCTCGCCCTCGATCCGCACATGGACGAGGCTCTGCGTCTTGAGTCCCGGGGTCAGCAGGTCGCCCTTCCAATCCGGAAAGGCGTCACCCGAATAGAAGATGAAATTGCCCGGTGCGATCACCGGGTTCCAGCTGATCGCGGGGGTGGCGAGGTCGGGCCGCGTGGCGTTGCGCGGGATCTTCTCGCCGCTGTAATGATCGCCGTCGGATACCAGCGGCCAGCCGTAATTGACCCCTTGTCTGACCAGATTGAGCTCGTCGCCCCCAGCGGGGCCATGTTCCAGATCCCACAGCCTGCCCTGCGCGTCGAAAGCGAGGCCCAATATGTTGCGGTGGCCGTAGGACCAGATCTGGTCGGCTGGGCTGCCTTTGCCGGCGAAGGGATTGCCGGAGGCCGGAGTACCGTCGAGATTCAGGCGCAGGACCTTGCCGAGATTGGTGTCGAGATCCTGCGCGGGCTGCATCTTCTGCCGCTCGCCCGAAGCGAGGAACAGCCTGGCGCCGTCGGGCGAAAAGGCGATGCGGTGGGAATAATGGCCCTGGCCGGAAACCTTGGGCGTCTGGCGCCAGATCACTTGGAGATCGTTCAGCGCGCAGGCGGTCGGTTGGCTGCAGGCCAGCGTCGCCCGGCCCAGAGCGGCTCCGCGGACATTGCCTTCGCCTGCTTCCGCCCAGCTCAGATAGACTGCCTTGCTGTTGGCATAGTCGGGCGCGAAGGCGAAATCCCCCAATCCGCCCTGTCCGCCGTAGGCGACCGCGGGCACGCCCGAGACCGAGCCGCGCCGGCCGTCCTCGGTGAGTATCGCGATCCTGCCTTTCTTCTCGGTGATGAAGAGATGGCCGGTGTCGGGCTCGAACGCCATTGCCCAGGGCTCGTCGAAGCGGCCCTTCTCGGTGACCGTGAAGGGTTTGCCGGCAGCGGCTTTTGGGCTTTCCCCAACCGCTTCGCTGCCGCAGCTTGCGATGGCGAGCGCGCAGGCCGATAGAAGGGCGGTCGACAGGATCGAATAGTTTCTCATGCTGGCTGGAACACCTTACCCCGATTTTGGGTCCGACGAAGGCGGGATTTTGCCCGTTGCCGGCGTGGACGAGGCCGGCCGCGGGCCGCTGGCCGGGCCGGTGGTGGCCGCCGCCGTGATCCTGTGCCGGCCGCGCCCCGCGGGGCTCGACGATTCCAAGAAGCTGAAACCGGTGAAACGCGAGGCGCTCGATGAAGCGATCCGTCGCCGCTGCGCCTGGGGTGTGGGGGTGGTCGATGTCGATGCGATCGACGAACTCAACATCTTCGGCGCGACCATGCTGGCGATGACGCTGGCGGTCACCCGTCTGTGCGAAGCGATCGGGCGGGAAGCTGGCGAAGTGTTGGTGGACGGCAACCTGACACCGCATGGCCGGCAGGCGGAATGGCGCTGGCCGGCGCGCGCGATCGTGGGCGGGGACGCGGTGGAGCCCTGCATCTCCGCCGCCTCGATCATCGCCAAGACCTGGCGCGACCGGCTGATGCGCGAGGCGGCAAAGGACCATCCGCATTACGGGTGGGAGCGGAACATGGGTTACGGCACGCCGGACCATCTGGCGGCGCTGCGCACCCATGGTCCGACCCCGCTGCACCGGCGCAGCTTCGCGCCCGTGGCGCAATTGAGCTTGTTCTAAAGCTTCGTCATTGCGAGCGCAGCGAAGCAATCCAGAGCCCCACGTGACGCCCTGGATTGCTTCGCTGCGCTCGCAATGACGAAGAAGGATCGAAAAATCCGCCCCGAGTCTTCCCCGCCACACCCCTAGATATCGAGTCCCGCCGCCGCGCCCGGACTCAACATGATGTGCTGGTCCCGTTCCGTTCCCCCTTTGTTAGCATGGTCTTAACCCTGTTTTGTGAGACTCTTCCGCAATCAAACCGCTTGACGCGGGACTCCCGAGGACTCACCCTGTGGATAACTCAAGGGGTAATGGATGGGACAAGTCGTAACGAAGGACCGGGTGCGGGGGCGCCCGGAACAGGCGGATGTGCGGGCGTCGCTCCCGCTGGGCAGGATATTGTCCGGCGATTGCGTGGAGGCCATGCGGGGGCTTCCGACTGACAGCGTGGACATGATCTTCGCCGATCCGCCTTACAATCTCCAACTCGGCGGCGATCTCAACCGGCCCGACGGCAGCCATGTGGATGCGGTGACCAATGACTGGGATCGGTTCGACAGCTTCAACGCTTATGACGCTTTCACAAGGGCTTGGCTGACGGAGGCGCGACGTGTTCTGAAGCCGGACGGCTCGATCTGGGTGATCGGCAGCTATCACAACATCTTCCGCGTCGGCGCGATGATGCAGGATATGGGCTTCTGGATCCTGAACGACATCATCTGGCGCAAGGCCAACCCGATGCCCAATTTCCGCGGCACGCGCTTCACCAATGCGCATGAGACGCTGATCTGGGCCTCGATGGGCGAGAAGGCGAAATACACGTTCAACTACCGCGCGATGAAGACGCTGAACGACGAGTTGCAGATGCGCTCCGACTGGGTGCTGCCGATCTGCGGCGGGCAGGAACGGCTGAAGAAGGGCGGGCAGAAAGTCCACCCGACGCAGAAGCCGGAAGCGCTGCTCTACCGCGTGATGCTTGCTACTACGGAGAAGGGCGACGTCGTGCTCGATCCGTTCTTCGGCACCGGCACCACAGGTGCTGTCGCCAAGCGGCTCGGCCGCGAATGGATCGGCTGCGAACGCGAGAGTGACTATCGCGATGCCGCTATCGAACGGATCGAAAGCGCGCTGCCGCTCGATGAAAGCGCGCTGCGCACGATGCAGAGCCGCAAGGATGCGCCGCGCGTGGCCTTCGGCGCGCTGGTGGAAGCCGGCTGGATCGCGCCCGGCACCGAAGTGTTCGACCGCAAGCGCCGCTGGTTCGCCAGGGTCGGCGCGGACGGCTCGCTGCTGAGCGGGACGGAGACGGGCTCGATCCACGGTGTCGGCAAGGCGCTGCAAGGCGCGCCGAGCTGCAATGGCTGGACCTTCTGGCATGTCGAGCACGAAGGTGACGTGAAGCCCCTGGACGCGCTGCGGCAGCTTTATCTGCTGGCGGTGGAGGATTGAGCAGCTCACGCCATTCCAGCCTGCCCGAAGGGCAGTTTATCCTGAGCGACGCCGCAGGCGGCGTCGAAGGGCTGGGATGACGGTTTCCTCTAGGACCGCAGCATGACTCAGACGCTCTACATCCGCCCGATCGGCCTCGTGCGCAGTCCGCAAAGCGAGGAGGGCGAGGCGATCCGCCTGGCCGGCGGCATGGTCTATGCCCACCGTTTCGCGCTGATCGTGCGCGAAGGCGCCCGGATCGTCTCGCGCGAGCGGGTGTCCGCGCCCGACATGGCGGCCGCGCTCGCGCGCCTGCCGGCGGCGCTGGGCGCGGAAGGCGAGGCGCAATGGGCCGACCTGCGCATGGCCCATCCGCCGCTGCAGCTGGGCGAGCGGACCATCCGGCTGGACCAGCCGCAAGTGATGGGCATCCTCAACGTCACGCCCGACAGCTTTTCCGACGGCGGCAAGTTCCTCGACAATCCGGAGGAAGCGCGGGCGCATTCCGCGAAGATGGTGGAAGCGGGCGCCGCGCTGGTCGACGTGGGCGGCGAATCCACGCGCCCCGGCGCACCGGCCGTTTGGGAAGGGGACGAGCTGAAGCGCGTGGTCCCGGCGGTGGAAGCGCTCGCCGCGATGGGAGCGGCGATCAGCATCGACAGCCGCCGCGTGGGCGTGATGGAAGCCGCGCTCCAGGCCGGCGCCACGATGATCAACGACGTGTCCGCCCTGCGCCACGATCCGCGCGCGCTGGAATTCGCCGCCGCCGTCGGCGTGCCGGTGGTGCTGATGCATGCGCCGGGCGAAGGCGATGATCTCCACGACAGCGCGGAATACGACAATCCCGCGCTCGATGTGTTCGACTGGCTGCGGGCCCGGCGGGACGCGGCGATCGCGGCGGGGATTGCGCGGGAGAAGATCCTGCTCGATCCGGGCGTCGGCTTCGGCAAGTCGATCGCGCATAATCTGGCCGTGCTGAACGCGCTGCCGCTCTATCACGCGCTGGGCCAGCCGCTAGTGCTGGGCGCCAGCCGCAAGCGCTTCATCGGAGCGCTGTCGAGCGAGGCTCCGGTGCATCAGCGCCTGGGCGGATCGGTGGCGGTGGCGGTGCACGGGATGGATTGCGGCATCCAGCTCCTGCGTGTGCATGACGTCGCGGACAGCGTCCAGGCGCGCAATGTCTGGCGCGGCTTGCGCGATGGCGCGCTGACGGATTTTTCGGAGATGGATGAGGATTGATCTCCGCTCGTCATCCCAGCGCAGGCTGGGATCTTTCTCGCAGGTGCTCCACGTTCCCGACTGAGATCCCAGCCTGCGCTGGGATGACGGTATTACCTAGAGACTATACCCGCCATCGCTCACCAGCACGCTGCCGGTGATCGTGGCGGCCGCATCGGACAGCAGGAAACCGATCTGCGCGGCAACCTCGTCCGCCTGCGCATAACGGCCCAGCGGAGTCGCCATCTTCGCCATCGCGTCGATCGCTTCGGCCCGACCGCCCTGTTCCTGCTTCAGCGTGCGGAAGAACGGCACCTTGTCCCAGATCGGCGTGTCGACGCCGCCGGGCGCGATGGCGTTGACGCGGATGTTCTGCGCGGCACCTTCCCTGGCCGCCACTTTCGCGAGCTGGATCACCGCTGCCTTGGACGCGCCATAAGCCGCCGTGCCGGGCTCGGCCTTGATGCCGCTGACCGATGCCGTGACCACGATGCTGCCGCCGTCGCGCATCAGGCGCAGCGCAGTGCGCAGCGAGAGGAATGCGCCGTCGAGATTGACCGCCATGATCTTGCGCCATTCGGACAGGCGCGTCTCCGCGATCGGGCGGCCGCCAGCGACGCCGGCATTGACAACGGCATGGTCGATCGCCGTGATCCCCTCTTCCAGCCCTTCCCACAGGCTGGGATCGCTGACATCGCCCGCCACGCGGCGCACGGTGCAGGACAGGGGCAGGGCGGCGAGCCCGTCCTCGTCCCGATCGATCAGGATGAGCGTGCCGATGCCCTGGCCGTCGAGCCAGCGCGCGCAGGCAGCCCCGATGCCCGATGCGGCGCCGGTGACGAGCGCTGTACGACCGAAAAAGTCATGAGCCATGGCCTTTGCGCTATCGCGCTCAGGCGGCGTTGTCGATTCCGAGGTCGCTGAGCTTGCGGTAGAGCGTGGAGCGCCCGATGCCGAGGCGCCGCGCCACTTCCGTCATCCGGCCGCGATAATGGCCGATGGCGAGGCGGATGACGTCGGCTTCGATCTCCTCCAGCGGGCGGAGATTGCCGTCCTCGGTGTAGAGCATCACGCCGATGCCTTCCTGCATCGAACTGCGGGCCATCGCCGGCCCTTCGCCGATCAGTTCGGACAATTGCGGGAAATCTTCCGATGTCAGGGCGTCGCCGTCGCAGAACACGGCGGCGCGGAACAACACGGCCTGCAGCTGGCGGACATTGCCCGGCCAGTCATAGGCGGCGAGCAGCGCCAGCGCGCCATCGGTGATGCCAAGTTGGCGCAGGCCCGGCTGTTCGCCGATCCGGTGGAGGAAATGGCGCGTCAGCGAGGGGATGTCGCCCGCATGGTCGCGCAGCGGCGGCAGGTCGATCCGCGTCGCGGCGAGGCCTTCATAAAGCTCCTGGCGGAATTCGCCTGCATGGACGAGTTCCTCGAGCGGTTGGTTGCTTGCCGCGAAGATGCGGACATCCACGCGGAAGCGGTGATGCGCCCCGATCGGGCGCACCTGGGCGCTGGTGATGGCTTCGGCGAGGCGGGCCTGCACCTCGGGAATCAGCCGGTCGATCTCGTCGATCACCAGCGTGCCGCCATCGCAATGCTGGAGCGCGCCGATCTGGCGGTCGAACGCGCCGGGGAAAGCGCCCTTCTCGTGCCCGAACAGGACCGATTCGATCGAATTGGCGGGAATCCCGCCGACATTGACGATCCGGAAGGGCAGTTTCGAACGCGGGCTGGCCGCATGCATGGCGCGGACGAGCATTTCCTTGCCCGTGCCGCTTTCACCCTGGATCAGGGCATGACCATGGCCGCGCGCCGCCTTTGCCGCCTTGGCAAGCGCCGCGCGGAAATTCGGATTGGTGCCGATCATCGCGTCGAAATCGAGCGCGCCGGACATCTTCTCGGTCAGTGGCTGCAATTCGTCGCGCGGCGTTTCGCGCGTGGTCGCGCTTTTCAGCGCCTGCATCAGCCGGTCGGGCGCGACGGGCTTGACGAGATAGTCGGTTGCCCCTGCGCGCATGGCTTCTACCGCGAGCAGCGGCGAGGCGCTGGTCGTGAGCATCAGGATCGGCAGGGCAGGGCGGCGGGCCTTCAGCTCTGCGATCAGCGCGCAGGCATCGTCTCCGGGCACCCATTGGTCGAGAATGATCGCGCCCAATTGCATGCCGTCACGCGTGCCGAGAGTCGCGATCGCGGTCTCCGAATCACCGACAATCAGCGTCCGCCAGCCCTCGCGGGCGGCAAGCGCACTGATAAGCCGGCTTTGCGCCGGTTCGTCGTCAATCAACATCAACAGACGCTGTTCGCTATCCGCCATAGCCTTGCTGCAGTCCCCATCTGGCACAGGCGGGACGCTAGCGCGGATCGGTAAAGGTCTAATTAAGGCTAAAACGAAACAGCGGCTCCTTTTCGCGAAGCCTTGACCACAACGGGATCGGCGGTAGAGCCACGCAAAAGACGCGTCATCCATATGGGGAACTCTACTCATGGCTTCTGCCAACGATATGAAGGCTGCCAACCAGACCTATAGTGGTTTCATCAGCATGCTGAAATGGTCGGTGCCGATCATCGCGCTGATCGCGCTGTTCGTCGTCGTACTGATCTCCAGCTGATTTCGCCCGAAATGGCCGGACAGGTGAAGATCGCGGTCCTCAAGGAGCGCGCCAACGGAGAGTCGCGGGTATCGGCCACGCCTGAAACGGTGAAGAAATTCATCGGCTTGGGTGCAGTGATGGCGGTCGAGACGGGGGCCGGCGCAGGTGCGTCGATCAGCGACGAGGCCTATCGTGAAGTCGGAGCCGAAATCGGCCCGCTCGACACGGTGGTGAAGGACGCGGACATCGTGTTCGGCGTGCAGGGTCCCGATGCGGCGCTGCTGGCCGGCGCGAAGCCGGGAGCCTGGCTTGCCGCCACGCTCGATCCGTTCGGCCAGCGTCCCCGCATCGATGCCTACGCTTCGGCGGGAATCGAAGCGCTGGCGATGGAATTCATGCCGCGCATCACGCGCGCGCAGTCGATGGACGTGCTGTCCAGCCAATCCAACCTCGCCGGCTACAAGGCGGTCATCGCGGCGTGCAACGCCTATGGCCGCGCGTTTCCGATGATGATGACTGCTGCGGGCACGATCACCGCCGCGCGCGTGTTCATCATGGGCGTCGGTGTCGCCGGCCTCCAGGCGATCGCCACCGCGCGCCGCCTGGGTGCGCAGGTTTCCGCCACCGACGTGCGTTCGGCGACGAAGGAACAGATCCAGTCGCTGGGTGCCAAGCCGATTTTCGTGGAAAGCGTCGCCGGTATCGAGGGCGAAGGCGCGGGCGGTTATGCCACCGAAATGAGCGAGGAATACCAGAAGGCGCAGGCCGAGCTGGTATCCGGTCATATCGCCAAGCAGGACATCGTGATCACTACCGCGCTGATCCCCGGGCGCGCAGCACCACGGCTGATCACGGATGCGCAGATCGCCACGATGCGCCCGGGCAGCGTGATCTTCGATCTCGCGGTGGCGCAGGGCGGCAATGTGGAAGGCTCGGTCGCGGACCAGGAAGTGGAACGCCACGGGGTCAAGATCATCGGCTATGCGAATACGCCCACCCATCTCGCGGCGGATTCGTCCGCGCTTTACGCGCGCAACCTGTTCAACTTCCTCTCCGCCTTCTGGGACAAGGAGCAGGGCAAGCCGATCCTCGACGAGGAAATCGGCAATGCCGTGCGCCTGACGCAGGGCGGCAAGGTGGTGAACGAGCGGCTGCTCGGCTGAGGACAGGGGAACTCAGATGGACTTCGTTTCAATCCTTTCGATCTTCGTGCTGGCCTGCTTCGTGGGCTACTACGTCGTGTGGTCGGTCACGCCCGCGCTGCATACGCCGCTGATGGCGGTGACCAACGCGATCTCCTCGGTCATCATTGTCGGCGCGCTGATCGCGGCGGCGGCCACCGGTTCGCCCGCCGCCAAATGGCTGGGCCTGATCGGCGTGGTGCTGGCCAGCGTCAACATCTTCGGCGGCTTCGCCGTCACGGAACGCATGCTCGCGATGTACAAGAAGAAGGAGAAGAAGTGATGCAGCTTCCGATCCTCTCCGCCGCGGCCGACGCTGCGCATGCGGTAAATCCCTGGGTCGCGGTGGCCTATCTCGCGGCCGGCGTGCTCTTCATCCTCGCGCTGCGCGGGCTCTCCTCGCCGGCGACCAGCCGCACGGGCAATCGCTACGGCATGCTGGGCATGCTGATCGCGGTCGTCACCACGCTCGTCACCCATGAAGTGGCCAGCATCGCCGAGATCGTCGGCGCCGTCGCCATCGGCGGCGCGGTCGGCTTCGTGATTGCGCGGCGTATCGCGATGACCGCGATGCCGCAGCTCGTCGCCGCCTTCCACAGCCTCGTCGGCCTTGCCGCCGTGCTGGTCGCGGTCGCGGCCTTCCTCAATCCGGCTGCTTTCGGCATTCTGGGCATGGACGGCAACATCCTGACCGTCAGCCGCGTGGAAATGGCGCTGGGTGCCGCGATCGGCGCGATCACCTTCTCCGGCTCGGTCATCGCGTTCGCCAAGCTGAACGGCAACATGTCAGGCTCGCCGATCCTGCTGCCGGCCCGCCATGTCATCAATCTCGGCACGCTGGGCGCGATCATCGTGCTGACCGCGCTGTTCGCGATCTCGGACCAGGCGGGTGCGGGCGAGAACCAGCTGTTCTGGATCATCTGCGGCCTCGCTTTCGCGATCGGCTTCCTGCTGATCATCCCGATCGGCGGTGCGGACATGCCGGTCGTCGTCTCGATGCTCAATTCCTATTCGGGCTGGGCAGCCGCGGCGATGGGCTTCACGCTGCACAATACCGCGATGATCATCACCGGCGCGCTGGTCGGCAGTTCCGGCGCGATCCTGAGCTACATCATGTGCAAGGCGATGAACCGCAGCTTCATCTCGGTGATCGCCGGCGGCTTCGGTGCGGATGCGTCGGGCGGAGGCGATGGAGCGGCCAAGGTGGACCGCCCGTGGAAGCGCGGCAGCGCGGAAGACGCGGCGTTCCTGCTGGGCGAGGCCGAGAACGTCATCATCATCCCCGGATACGGCATGGCCGTGGCCCAGGCGCAGCATGTCCTGCGCGAGATGGGCGATCTGCTCAAGGCCAAGGGCGTCAACGTCAAATACGCGATCCACCCGGTGGCCGGCCGCATGCCCGGCCATATGAACGTGCTCCTGGCCGAAGCCAACGTGCCCTATGACGAAGTGTTCGAGCTGGAGGATATCAACGCCGAATTCGCGCAGGCGGACGTGGCGTTCATCATCGGCGCGAACGACGTGGTCAACCCGGCGGCGAAGACGGACAAGTCGAGCCCGATCTACGGCATGCCCGTGTTCGACGTGGACAAGGCCAAGACGGTCATGTTCATCAAGCGTTCGATGGGCGGCGTGGGCTATGCCGGTGTCGATAACGACGTGTTCTACATGGACCAAACGATGATGCTGTTGGCCGATGCGAAGAAGATGGTCGAAGAGATCAACAAGTCGCTACAACACTGAAGTCGTTCCTTGTCCCGTTCGGACTGGATTTGCCCAGTTCCGGCACGATCGATAGAGCAGAGCGACAGTCCGACCGGGACAGGGCGGTGTTGCATGCGGGCCGTCAGGGCCTTTATGCTCGTCGGGGCATGAGAGGAAATTGGGTTTGCGCAAGCTGGGACTGATCGGTGGGATGAGCTGGGTTTCGACCCGGACCTACTACGACCACATCAATCGCCGGGTGCAGGCAAAACGGGACCCGCATGCCAGCGCGCCCATGCTGATCGAGAATCTCGACTTCAGCCAGCTCGCCCGCCTGTCCAAGAACGAGGATTGGGACCGCGCGGCGCATATCCTGTCGGATTCGGCGAAGCGGCTGGCTGAAGCCGGCGCCGGCACGATCGTCATCGGCGCCAATTCGATGCACAAGGTCTATGATCGGGTCGCGTCCTCCGTGGATGTGCCGATCCTCCACATCGCGGAATGCGTGGGCGACAGGATGCAGGCCGACAAGGTGAAGTCTGCCGCACTTCTGGGCACCAGCAACGTGATGACCGAGAGCTTCTACCGCAAGCGCCTGGTGGCCCACGGAGTGGATCTGCTGCCGCCCAACATGGCTTATGCCGAGACGCTCGACCGGATCATCTATGACGAGCTGACTCGGGGAAAGGCCACGCGCAACGCCGAGCGGGCGCTCAAGACCATGATCACCGTGCTCGGCCAGGAAGGCGCGCAGGCCATCGTGCTGGCCTGCACGGAGCTTGAGATGGTGGTCGACGTCGACGCCAATGTCCTCCCGATCTACGACTGCACGCAGATCCATGCCGACCGGGCGGCCGACTGGCTGCTGGAAGAGGATTGAGGGCAGGGGCGGACCTTTTCCGGTCCGTTCGTCCTGAGCTTGTCGAAGGACCGTCTTTCTCCTCAGCAGGGCAAGAAATTGAAAAGCGGCCGTAGGGCTTCGCCCAGCTTCGCTTCCGACAAGCTCAGGGCGAACGGTTCTAAATGTCGCAAAATGACTTCATGCCGTTCCAAGCCGATTGCCAATCCCGTACGCCGCCCCTAGTGCCACGCGCGTGACCCGCGCTCCCTACGCCGCCGATCCCGCCCGCTCGCGCGGCCGCGAATTCGCCGAGGACCGTGCGGGCGCGCGCGGTCCCCGTACGGAGTTCCAGCGCGACCGCGACCGCATCATCCATTCGATCGCGTTCCGCCGCCTGCGCCACAAGACGCAGGTGTTCATCGCGCCGGATGGCGATCACTATCGCGTACGGCTGACGCACAGTCTGGAAGTGGCGCAGATTGGCCGCGTGCTCGCCCGTTCGCTCGGGCTGGACGAGGATCTGACCGAGGCGCTGTGCCTGGCGCACGATATCGGCCACCCGCCTTTCGGCCATTCGGGCGAGGATGCGCTGGATGAAGCGCTCGCGCCCCATGGCGGGTTCGATCACAACGCGCAGTCGCTGCGCACGCTGATGCGGCTGGAGAGCCCCTATTGCGATCATGAAGGATTGAACCTCACCTGGGAACTGCTCGAAGGGCTGGCCAAGCACAACGGCCCGCTGCACGATCTCAACTGGGCGATGGCGGAACTGGACGCGGCTTTCCCGCTCGATCTCGCCAGCTGGCCGTCGCTCGAAGCGCAGGTCGCCGCGATCTCCGACGATATCGCCTATGACAATCACGATATCGACGATGGCTTGCGCGCAGGCTTTCTCGATCTCGACGATCTTCTCACGCTCGATTTCGTGGCGGACCAATGGCGCACGGTGGAGAAGCGCTTTCCCGGCGCCCCCCGCGACCGGCAATTGCGCGAGCTGGTTCGCGGACAGATCGGGCTGATGGTGAACGACGTTCTGGAGCAGACAGGTGCGAACACCGCCGGCATCGCGAGCGAGGCCGAGATCCGCTCCGCCGGACGGCAGCTGGCGCATTTTTCCCCCGGGCTTGCGGCGGAGGAACGCCGGCTGAAGGCCTTCATGTATGAACGGCTTTATTACCATCCCGAACAGCTCGCCACGGCGGAGCGTGCCCAGCGTGTGATCGCGCGATTATATGAGGCTTATGCGGCGGACGCTTCGCTGATGGGAGATAGCTGGCATGGCAAGGCGCCATCGCGGGAGCCTGGCCGCAGCCGCCACATCGCCGATTTCATCGCCGGCATGACCGACCGCTATGCGATCGATCAATATAAGCGGATCTTCGGCCAGGTGCCGGAAGGATTGCGCAATGTCTGAGCTGCGCATGGCCGTGATCGGGGCGACGGGGCTGATCGGCCGGACACTGATCGAGCGAGCCGTCGGCATGTCGAGCGTGCGCTTGGCCGCGATTGCACGGCGGCGGATCGATCTTCCCAGGGGCGCGCGGATGGAAATGTTCGTGGCCGAGCCGCATTACTGGGACGATGTCATCCAGACGGTGCGGCCCCATCTCGTGGTCTCCGCGCTCGGCACCACGCGCAGGAAGGTGGGGAATGACGAAGCAGCGTTCCGCGCGGTCGATCTCGATCTTCCGCTGCGCATGGCGCGCGTGGCGAAGGCGGCGGGTGTGCGGCAATTCATTGCGGTCTCGTCGGCCGGCGCGGACCGCTTCCAGGGCAATTTCTACCTGCGGACCAAGGGCGCGCTGGAGGACGAGCTGGGCAAGCTGCGGCTCGGCCGGCTGGACATCTTGCGTCCGGGCCTGTTGCGCGGCCAGCGCGAGGACGATCCGCGCCCGGCCGAAAGGCTGGCGATGATCGCCAGTCCGCTGCTCGACCTTGCGCTGCAGGGCAAGTACCGCAAGTTCCGTTCGGTGTCCGCCGAACAGATCGCGGACGCGATCTTCCATCTCGCCCGCGAGAAGGCCAACGGCCGCTTCATCCACGAGCATGACGCGATCCTGCGCGCCGCCCAGCGGTTCAACCGCGTGCCGGCATGAAGCGCCACGCGCCAGCCACTACGCGCAATCGCGAGCCGATCGCGCAAGTGCTGGCAGATGAACTGCCGGAGCGTGGCACTGTGCTGGAAATCGCGAGCGGAAGCGGTGAACATGCGGTATTCTTCGCGCAGCTGTTCCCGGACATTCTCTGGCGGCCGACCGATCCCGATCCGGAAGCGCTGGCTTCCATCGCGGCATGGCGCGATGAGGGGCGCGCAGCCAATCTGGCTGCGCCGCTGCTGCTCGATGTGGCCAGCAGGAATTGGCCCATCGCGGCGGCAGACGCGATGCTCTGTATCAACATGATTCATATCAGCCCGTGGGAAGCCACCGAGGGCCTGTTTGCGGGAGCGGCCCGTATCCTGCCGCCCGGTGCGCCGCTGATCCTCTACGGCCCTTTCGTCGAAGCGGAAGTCGAAACCGCGCCTTCCAACCTGGCCTTCGACGAGAGCCTCAAGTCCCGCGATCCGCGCTGGGGCCTTCGGGATGTGGCGGATATCGATCGGCTGGCTGCCGAGACGGGGCTGGCACGCGTGCGCCGTGTGGCGATGCCGGCCAACAATCTCACCCTGGTCTATCGCCGTCGCTGATGCGAGAATGCCCGCCGGATCGCTCCGACGGGCATGTCTCTTACAGAATGGATAAGACCCCGAGGGGTATCAGCGGCCGTTGATCGCGTCCTCGCCTGCCTGGCCGACCGATTGGATATCCCGCCCGGCGCCCTTGACCGTGTTGCAGGCGGCGGTGGAGAGAGCGAGACCGCCGAGCAGGGCGGCAAAAATCAACTTCCGGACCATAGTCACTTCCTAGGCGAATGGGCACCGCTAGCGGCGATGCCTATCGCTGGCACGACCAAGCTTTCCGGCAGGTTAACCGGTCCGTCGATCGCTGGATTAGCGCCCGTTGATGACCTCTTCGCCTTCGCGGCCTACGGATTCGACGTCGCGGCCGGCGCCTTGGACGGTGTTGCACGCAGCGGCGCCGAGAACGATGCCGCTAGCGACCAGGGCGAGAATGAACTTACGAACCATGGGCGTTTCCTTTCTTGTGTCCCATCGAAAAGATCGAGGTGGAAACGCGGTCTGCACGCCCTGGTTCCGAGAAGTGTTACCTAGGGACGGATCATCGCCTGGACTTCGCTTTCGGCCACGATCTGGCGCGAGGAGTGTTCGCGCCAGGCGATGATGAGGCCGGCGGCGATGATCACCGGCGCGCCGAGCCAGGTTTCCCTGGTCGGCAGGATGTCGAACACCAGCCAACCGAACAGGGTGGCCCAGATCAGGCCCGAATAATCCATCACGATGACGCTGGCGGGCGATCCGAAGCGCAGGGAGATCGTGACGAGCAACTGCCCGATACTCCCGATCACGCCCAGCGCGATCAGCAGCGACCAGCCATAGGCATCATGTGCCCTGGCGACCCACGGCAGGGCGAGCGCGAGCATGGCGGTGCTGATGAGAGCGAAATAGAACACGATCCCGACGGGATTGTCCGTCCGGTTGAGATCCTTGATCAGGATCGTGAGCAGCGCGATCATGAAAGCAGCGGCCAGGCCCACCGCCATGCCGAGCGGGGGGATGTGGCTGTGGCCCGCTCCTGTCATGATGACCACGCCGGCGAAGCCGAGGAACAGCGCGAACCAGCGCCATGGACCGACGGTTTCGCGCAGCATCGCGATCGACAGCAGCGTGACGAAGATAGGCGCGGTGAAGTTCAGCGTCTGCGCTTCGGCCAGCGGCAGCATCATCGCCGCGCTGAAAGTGAGCGCCATCGCGATCGAGCCCAGCACGCTGCGCCGGACATGGGCGAACATGCGGTTGGTGCGCAGCATCGAGAAGCTGCCGCTCCAGGCGAGATAGCCGAGCAGCATCGGCACCGTCACGAACTGACGCCAGAACATCACTTCGAGAATGTGGATGCCTTCTTCGCCCGCCAGCTTGACGAACACGACCATGGCAGAAAGCGCCAATATCGCGAAGAGCCGCAGGGTCAGCGCGAGAAATGGGCGCGAAGAAGCCATGCAACGGCTTTAGACCGCAAGTCCATGCGATCAAGCGACTTCACGCGTTGCGCAGTGGTCTACGCTGCAATAAGGGCGGCAGCGCGATGCCATTTGCGCATTTTCTTGCCCTTTATCGCGATGTCGCGCTGCTGGCCGGCGCGGGGATCGTCTGTGCGCTGGTCGCGGGCTGGTCGATCCTCGCGGAAATACGGCGCAACCGTCGCCGGCGGATCGACGCGGTGGGCTTCATGCCCTGGACCGCGATCCATCTCGCTTCCCTGCTGGGCGCCTGCGTGTTTCTCGGGCTGGCTGCCCACGACTGGTTCGCGGGGTAAATATCCTCCCTCTGAGGCGGCAGCCTCATGGCGTGGGGATCTGCCCCTCGTCGATCGCTGGCGCGATCGCCACCTCCCTATCCCCGCCTGCGCGGGGACAGGAAGGATCTCAATTACAGGCAGGCCTCCAGATAGGCCTGGTCGAAGCCGAACTGGCGCGCCTTTTCCAGCGTGTAGGGGCGCAGGCCCGAAGCGCGGAATTCGCCGATGATGCGGCCGTCTTCGGATTCGTCGAGATATTCGAAGTTGAACAGCTCCTGCGTCACGATCACGTCGCCTTCCATCCCGATCACTTCGGTGATGTTGGTCGTGCGGCGCGAACCGTCGCGAAGCCGCTTTACCTGCACGATGAGGTCGACCGATTCCGCGATCTGGCGGCTGATGGCTTCTTTCGGGATCTTGATGTCGCCCATCAGGATCATGTTTTCCATGCGGCCCAGGCATTCGCGCGGGGAATTGGCGTGCAGCGTGCACATCGAGCCGTCATGGCCCGTGTTCATCGCGGCAAGGAGGTCGAAACATTCCGCGCCGCGAATTTCGCCCAGGATGATGCGGTCGGGACGCATACGCAGGGCGTTCTTCACGAGATCGCCGATGGTGATGGCGCCCTGGCCTTCGAGGTTGGGCGGGCGGGTCTCCAGCGGCAGCCAATGCGGCTGCTGCAAGCGGAGTTCCGCCGCGTCCTCGATCGTCAGCACGCGTTCGCCCGGATCGATCATCTTCGACAATGCGTTGAGCATCGTCGTCTTGCCGGAGCCGGTACCGCCCGAGATCACGATGTTCATGCGGCAGGCGCCGGCGATCTTGAGCGCGGTGGCCATCTTGTCCGACATCGAGCCGAAGCCCTTGAGCATGTCGATCGTGATCGGCTTCTCGGAGAATTTACGAATCGAGATCGCGGTGCCGCGCAGGCTGAGCGGCGGCACGATCACGTTGACGCGGCTGCCGTCCTTGAGGCGGGCGTCGGCCAGCGGCGTGGTCTGGTCGACGCGGCGGCCGACCTGGTTCACGATGCGCTGTGCGATCTGGAACAGATGCTGCTCGTCGCGAAAGCGGATCGTGGACAGCTGCAGCTTGCCCTTGCGTTCGATGTAGGTCTGGTCCGGGCCATTGACCATGATATCGGAGATGTCGGGATCGTGGAGCAGCTCTTCCAGCGGCCCGAAGCCGAGCAGCTCGTCGATCAGCACCTTTTCCAGCGCGAACTGTTCGCGGCGGTTCAGCGTGATCTTCAATTCGGCCAGCACTTCGAGGATGATCGGGCGGAATTCCTCGGAAAGCTCGTCTTTCGTCAGAGTCGCGGCGGCTTCCGGATCAACGCGTTCGAGCAGGCGCGGCAGCACCTGTTCCTTGATCTTGTGGACGCTGGCTT
>CAMLQG010000001.1 GCA_946482075.1 uncultured Erythrobacteraceae bacterium | reverse complement strand
TTCATTTCCAACTACACGCTGATCAATGTGGTGGACGAGCTGCGCCGCATTCCCGGCGTCGCGTCGGCCGATGCGTTCGGGGCCAAGGAACACTCGATCCGCATCTGGCTCAACCCGGACAAGCTGGCGCAGGTCGGCCTCACGCCGATGGAAGTGGCCGACGCCGTGCGCGAACAGAACAGCCAGTTCGCCACGGGCCGCATCGGCGACGATCCGGTGGACGAGCCGGTCGAGCTTTCCATGAGCATCACCACCCAGGGGCGGCTGACGTCACCCGAGGAATTCGGGCGGATCATCCTGAAGGCCGATCCGGGCGGGGAGATCGTGCGGCTGGCGGACGTCGCCCGGATCGAACTGGGCGCCAAGGATTATGCGATGGCCACCACGCGGCTGGGCAAGCCGGCGACGGTGATCGGCATCTTCCCGCAGCACGGCGCCAACGTGATCGAGATATCGGACGGCATTCGCGCCACGATGGACCGGCTGGACGACAAGTTCCCCGCCGGGATGAAATGGACAGTCGGTTTCGACACCACCGATTTCGTCCGCGTGGCGATCCACGAAGTGCTCGTGACGTTGGCGGAAGCGGTCGCGCTGGTGGTGCTGGTCGTCTTCATCTTCCTCCAGAGCTGGCGCGCCACGCTGATCCCCTGCCTTGCCGTGCCCGTCTCGCTGGTCGGCGCGATGGCGGGCATGATGCTGCTCGGCGTGTCGATCAATCTCGCCACGCTCTTCGCCATGGTGCTGGCGATCGGCATCGTGGTCGATGACGCCATCGTCGTGGTGGAGAATGTCGAGCGCCACATGCGCGAGGACGGGCTGGACGCGGTAACCGCCACCAAGATCACGATGAACGAGGTCAGCGGCCCGCTGATCGCGATCGTGCTGGTGCTGACCGCGGTGTTCGTGCCGGTCGCTTTCCTCGGCGGGCTGGTGGGCGAAGTCTATCGCCAGTTCGCGATCACCATCTCCATTTCGGTGCTGATCTCGGGCTTCGTCGCGCTCACGCTCACGCCCGCGCTCTGTGCCCTGCTTCTGAAACCGCATGAGGAAAAGCCGGAAGGGGAAGGGCGTATCGCCCGGCTGCTCGGCCGCTATCGCCAGTGGTTCGAGAAGATCACGCTGCGCTACACCTCCGGCGTCGCCTATCTGATCCGACACGGGCTGCTCGCCGCGGCGTTGGTGGGCGCGATCCTGTTGGCGACATTCGGCATGTCGAGCGTGATCCCCGGCTCGCTCGTCCCGGAAGAGGACCAAGGTTATGTCATGGCGTTGCCCTTCCTGCCGCCTGGCGCCTCGATGCAGCGCACGCGCGAAGTGATGGGTGCGGTCGAGAAGCGGTTCGACAAGGATCCGGCCGTGTTCGAAACGCTCTCCTTCGGGGGGATGGACCCCTATTCGGTGATGCCGCGCCCCGGCACCGGCGTGTCCTTCATCACCTTGAAGCCGTGGGACCAGCGCAAGGAAGAAAGCATGCAGTCGCCCGCATTGGTGGAAGCGGTGAACGCGCTGAACGCCACGGTGAAGGACGCGCTGATTTTCGGTGCGCCGCCGCCGCCGATCGAAGGGCTTTCCGCCACCGGCGGTTTCGAAGGCTTCGTCCAGTCCCGCGTGGGATCGGACTACAAGGCGCTGGAAGCGGCCACGGGCGCGCTGATCGCGGAAGCGGCCAAGCGGCCCGAACTGGCGGGCGTCTATACCAGCTTCTCCGCGCAGGTGCCGCAGGTGCGGCTCGATATCGACCGGGACCAGGCGAAGCTGCTGGGTGTCGATGTGGACGATGTCTTCGCCACGCTGCAAAGCACGTTCGGTGCTTATTACGTGAACGATTTCAACATGCTGGGTCGTGTCTACCGGGTCCAGATGCAGGCCGACGCACCCTATCGCAGCCATATGGAGGATCTGCGCAACGTCCATATCCGCACGCGGGACGGAGGCACGATCCCGATCACCGCGCTGGGCGAACCGAAGCTCGTGACCGGGCCCGACGTGGTCGAACGCTTCAACGTCTATCCGGCGGCGCGCATCCTCGGCGGGCCGGCGCCGGGCTATTCCTCCGGCCAGGCGCTGCGGGCGATGGACGAAGTCGCGGCCAAGTCGCTGCCTGAAGGCTATACGATGGCATGGAGCGGGCAGGCGTTCCTGGAGAAGGAGACGCAGGCGAGCACGGCGGGACTCTACCTGCTGGGGATGCTGATGGTCTTCCTGATCCTTGCGGCCCAGTATGAACGCCTCGCGCTGCCGATGGCGGTGATCCTGTCGATCCCCTTCGCCATGTTCGGCGCCTTCCTCGCCACTTGGGCGCGGGGGCTCTACAATGATCTCTATCTCCAGATCGGGCTGGTCACGCTGGTGGGTCTGGCTGCCAAGAACGCGATCCTGATCGTGGAATTCGCCGCTGCCGGCGTGCGCGCGGGCAAGACGCCGGAAGAAGCCGCGATCGACGCCACGCGACTGCGCTTGCGGCCGATCCTGATGACGTCGCTCGCCTTCATTCTCGGCGTGCTGCCGCTCGCGATCAGCAGCGGGGCGGGCGCCAATGCGCGTCACTCGATGTCGACCGGCGTGATCGGCGGGATGCTGGCGGCGACGTTCATCGCCACCTTGTTCACCCCGCTGTTCTTCATCTGGTGCGAACGGGGAGCGGCCTGGATGCGGCGGCGATTCGGATTCGACCGGCCGGTTGCCGATACGGACAGCCCTCCGACCCGTTCATCCTGAGCTTGTCGAAGGACAGCTTTTCTCTTTCGAAAGAACGAAGAACGGTTCTTCGACAGCTCAGGACGAACGGGAAAAGATCAATATTCCCCGCGCAGGTCCGCCCATTCGGGATGGCGCTGAAAAGCGACGGCGACATAGCTGCATTGCGGAATGATCTTGAAGCCTTCTTCCCGTGCGTCGGCCACGATCGCTTCCACCAGCTTCGCCGCCACGCCCTGGTTGCCGATCTCGGACGGGACCAGCGTGTGATCGACCAGCCGGTCCTCGCCATGCCAGTGCCAGGTCATCAGGCCGGTTGCGTCGCTGCCTGCGACATGCGCGCGATACTCGCCGCCCTCCTTGCGTTCGTGATGGGTGATCGTCAGCTCTTCCATGATCCAATCTCCGTGTGACGGTGCCTGGATTCGTCAGGCTTGAGGTGAGAATATCGCAGCCAGCCCCGCGCGGAAATCCGCATATTGCGGCGTCCAGCCGAGAATGCGTTTCGCTCTGCCGTTCGCGACCCGGCGGTTCTCGGCATAGAAGCCGCGCGCCATGGGGGAGAGTCCGGCTTCCTCCAGCGTCCGGAGTGGCGGCGGTGCGATGCCCAGCAGGCGGCAGGCTTCCTCGATCACCGCGTTCTGGCTCGCCGGCAGGTCGTCCGCCAGATTATAGGGCCCCGGAGGGGCTCGATCCCCTGCCCCGATTGTCGCGATCACGCCTGAAGCGATATCGTCCACATGGACCCGGCTGAAGACCTGGCCCGGCAGCGCGATGCGATGCGCCTTGCCTTCGCGCGCCCGCTCCAGCGCGCTCCGCCCCGGCCCGTAGATGCCCGGCAGGCGGAACACGCGCGCGCCAAGCGCCAGCCACGCGCCGTCCGCCTCGCTGCGGGCGGAGCGCCGGCCGGTGCCGATGGGCGCGGTTTCATCCACCCAGGCGCCGCCCGTATCGCCATAGACGCCGGTGGAAGAGAGATAGCCCGTCCAGCTTGCGCCGATCGCGTCGCCATAGCGCGCCAGCACGGGATCGATGCCGCCAGCAGGCGGGACGGAGGACAGCACATGGGTGGATCGGGCAAGCGCGGCGCGCACGGCGGCAGCATCCTCGAACGCGATGGTTCCTGCGCTTCCGGTGGCGTCCACGGTCCAGCCGAGATGCGTCAGCCGGTCAGCAATGCGCCCGGCCGTATAGCCGAGGCCGAAAACGAAGATATGCGGCATGCGCGGCGTTGTAGGCCTAGAAATCGGCTACGGCGACACCTAAACCGGCTGTCATGGATATGCCGCAAGACCCCACCGTGCCGGAAGGCAACCCTCAGACCGCAGACGCCGCAATCGCTCCGAAGCCTTCGCCGCTGATCCGGCGCGAGGATTACCATCCACCCGCCTGGCTGGTGCCGGAAGTGGCGCTGGATTTCGTGCTCGGACTGGAAAAGACGCGAGTTTCCGCCACGCTGCAGGTCGTCCGCAATCCCGATGCCAGGGCCGAACCGGCGATCCGGCTGGAAGGCGACGGGCTGGTGCCCCACGCGGTGATGCTGGATGGCGTGCCGACCAACAATTGGGCGATGGAAGGTGATGGGCTGATCATTCCGCTGTCGGACGACGCGCATCGGATCGACGTGGTGACCGAGGTCAATCCTGCGGCCAACAGCCAGCTGATGGGCCTCTACGCATCCAACGGCATGCTGTGCACCCAATGCGAGGCCGAAGGCTTCCGCCGCATCGCCTTCTTCCCCGACCGGCCCGACGTGCTCAGCACCTATCGCGTGCGGATGACGGGTGAGAAGGAGCGTTTCCCGATCCTGCTCTCCAACGGCAACCGCGTGGCCGCAGGAGAGAACGGCGACGGGACGCACTGGGCGGAATGGCATGATCCCTGGCCTAAGCCCTCCTATCTCTTCGCGCTCGTCGCAGGCGAGCTCGTCGCCAATCGCGACAGCTTCACCACGATGGGTGGACGCCGGGTCGATCTCGCGATCTTCGTGCGCGAAGGCGATCTCGAACGCACCGGCCATGCGATGCGTGCGCTGAAGAACAGCATGAAATGGGACGAGGAAGTGTTCGGCCGCGAATATGACCTCGACAATTTCAACATCGTCGCCGTCAGCGATTTCAACATGGGCGCGATGGAGAACAAGGGCCTCAACATCTTCAACACGCGCTACGTGCTGGCCGATCCGGAGACGGCGACCGACGCGGATTACGACGCGGTCGAAGGCGTGATCGCGCATGAATATTTCCACAATTGGTCGGGCAACCGCGTCACCTGCCGCGACTGGTTCCAGCTGAGTCTCAAGGAAGGCTTCACCGTGCTGCGCGACCAACTGTTCAGCCAGGACATGGGTTCCGCAGCGGTCAAGCGGATCGAGGATGTGCGCATCCTGCGGTCTGCGCAGTTCCCCGAGGATTCCGGCCCGCTCGCGCATCCGATCCGGCCGGATTCCTATCGCGAGATCTCCAATTTCTACACCGCCACCGTTTACAACAAGGGGGCGGAAGTCATCCGCATGATGCGCACGCTCGCCGGGCCGGAACGCTTTCGCCAGGGCTGCGATCTCTATTTCGAGCGGCATGACGGCCAGGCAGCGACCTGCGAGGATTTCGTCAGCGCGATCGAGGATGGGGCGGGGCTCGATCTCGGCAAGTTCCGCCTGTGGTACAGCCAGGCCGGCACGCCGCGCGTGGATGTCTCGCAGAGCCAGGAAGGCGATGTCGCGGTGCTGCGCCTGAAGCAGACCGTGCCCGCCACGCCGGGCCAGCCCGCCAAGCAGCCGATGCCGATCCCGCTGCGCGTCGCGCTGTTCGACGGGAAGACGAACCGGCATCGCGGCGAGGAACTGCTGGTGCTGGATAAGGCGGAAGACAGCTTCCGCTTCCCCGGCTTTGCGAAGAAGCCGATCGTCTCGCTCAATCGCGGCTTTTCCGCGCCGGTCGCGATCGAGCGCGAGACGGCGCGGGAGGATCTCGTGTTCCTCGCCGCTTATGACGACGATCCCTTCGCGCGCTACGAAGCGATGCAGAGCTTGGTGGTCCAGCATCTGACGGCGGCGGTCTCCGGATCGCTGTCCGATGCCGAGCGCGAAGAGGGCTGCAGGGCGATCGGCAATGCTTTCGCCGCGATCCTGGCGGATGAAGCGCTCGACGATCTGATGCGCGGCGAATTGATGATCCTGCCTAGCGAGACCTATCTGGCCGAACAGCTCCTCGTCGCCGATCCGACCGCGATCCATGCCGAGCGCGAGGCGTTGAAAGCGCGGCTCGGCGGAGAGCTGCAAGGCGTGCTCCGGGCGATGCACGAGCGCGCCTCGGCAGTGCCCTACGGCCTCGACGCGGCGGCGCGGGGCAGCCGCAAGCTGAAGACGCAGGCGCTGGTCTATCTGGCGGCCGGTGCGCCCGACGTCGCGTCGGGGCTGGCGGTGGCGCAGTATCGCGGGGCGGACAACATGACCGACCGTCAGGGCGCGCTGATGGTGCTGGCAGGGCTGCGATGCGCCGAGCGCGAGGACCTGCTCGCCGATTTCAAGCGGCGCTATGAAGGCAACGCGCTGGTGACGGACAAGTGGTTCGCGCTCCAGGCGGCCTCGCTTCACCCGGACGTGGTGGAACAGGTGCGCGCGCTGGCGCGACATCCGGATTTCACGCTGTCCAATCCCAATCGCGTGCGTTCGCTCTACATGTCCTTCGCCGGCAATCCCAAGGCCTTCCATGCGACGGGCGGCGCGGGCTACCGGATGATCGCGGACCTGATTCTCGCTCTCGATCCGATCAATGCCCAGACGGCGGCGCGCTTCGTTCCGCCGCTCGGCCGCTGGCGGCGGATCGAGCCGGTGCGCTCCGCGCTGATGCGCGCCGAGCTCGAACGGATCGCCGCCGCGCCCAGGCTGTCGCGCGACACGGCGGAACAGGTCAGCCGCAGCCTTGGCTGATTCGCTCGACCTTTTCCGGGCCGCGGGGCTGGCGGGCGTGCCGCATGGCTTCCTTGGGCGGGGCGGGGGCGTGTCGCAAGGTGTGGTCGCGGGCTTGAATGTCGGCTTCGGCGCAGGTGACGATGGCGGGGCGGTCGCCGAGAATCGCCGGCGAGCCGTGGCGGCCATCCTGCCCGGTGCGAAGCTCGCTACGGCCTATCAGGTCCATTCGCCCGATGCGGTCGCAGTGGCCGAACCCTGTCCCGATGCCGAGCGGCCCCATGCCGATGCGCTGGTGACCGCGACGCCGGGCCTGCTGCTGGGGATCGTCACGGCGGATTGCGCGCCGGTTCTTCTCGCCGACCGTGAGGCGGGCGTGATCGGCGCGGCGCATGCCGGCTGGAAAGGCGCTTATGGCGGCGTGATCGAATCGACGGTCTCCGTGATGGAGCGGCTGGGTGCGCGGCGGGACAGGATCATGGCGGCGATCGGCCCGTGCATCGCACAGGCGAGCTATGAGGTGGATGAGGGGTTTCGGACGCGCTTTCGGGATGAAGCCGCGCAATTCTTTGGTCCGGGGCGCGAAGGCCACTACCAGTTCTACCTGGAGGGGTACGTCGCTTCGCGCCTCGCGGAGGCGGGGATCGGGGCGGTGGAGCGGCTCGGGCTCGACACCTATGCGGACGAAACGCGCTTCTTCTCCTTCCGCCGCGCGACCCATCGCGGGGAGCCTGCCTATGGCCGCCAATTCTCCCTGATCGGACTGCCTTTTTGATCCGTGTGCGAATGCAGCGAAAATGCTGTTGGCATTCCCGGCCCTTGCGTCTATCAGCCCGCCCAAACCGGCACTGACGGCAGGCCCCAAACCCTGCGTCGAGCGTCGCGGAGGGGCTTCCTTGGGCGCGTGACTGGTCAGGGTTTTTCGTGGCCGCTACCCGGTTCTCGGGCGGGCGGCCGACAGGCAAGGCAAGGGTCTGATGGCTGAGAATAGTGTCACCGCAGATGCACATGAAACCGCACCGGAAACCGGCGGTGACGGGGTGCGTCGGCGCGATTTCATCAATATTGCGGCGGTCAGCGCCGCAGGCGTCGGCGGTCTCGCCACGCTGCTTCCGCTGATCAGCCAGATGGCCCCGTCGGCGGACGTTCTGGCCGAAAGCTCGACCGAGGTCGATCTCTCGGCGATCAAGCCCGGCCAGGCGATCAAGGCGGTCTTCCGCAAGCAGCCGCTGTTCGTCCGCAACCTGACGCCCAAGGAAATCGCGGATGCGAACGCCGTCGACGTCGGCAGCCTGCGCGATCCGCAGTCGCTGAAGGAGCGGACCAAGCCGGGCAAGGAAAACTGGCTGATCACGATGGGCGTCTGCACCCATCTGGGCTGCGTTCCGCTCGGCGCGGGCGAAGGCGAGATCAAGGGCGAGTATGGCGGCTATTTCTGCCCCTGCCACGGTTCGTCCTACGACACTGCGGCGCGCATCCGCAAAGGTCCGGCTCCGAAGAACCTCGAAGTTCCGGAATATGAATTCACTTCCGACACCGTCGTGAAGATCGGCTGAGGCGAGAGATAGAACGATGAGCTTCCCCTGGGCGAACCATTACGAGCCGAAAGCGCCGCTGATGAAGTGGCTGGACGAGAAGCTGCCGCTTCCCCGGCTGGTCTACAACGCGGTGGGCGCGGGCTACCCCGTACCGCGCAACCTCAACTATTTCTGGAATTTCGGCGTTCTCGCCGGGTTCTGCCTCGTGCTCCAGATCGTCACCGGCGTGATCCTGGCGATGCACTACGCGCCCAACGCGCTGGTCGCCTTCGATTCCACTGAGCACATCATGCGCGACGTGAACTGGGGCTGGCTGATGCGCTACGCGCACGCCAACGGCGCCTCGGCCTTCTTCGTGATCGTCTATCTCCACATCTTCCGCGGCCTGTTCTATGGTTCCTACAAGGCGCCGCGCGAGATGGTCTGGCTGCTGGGCGTCGTGATCTTCCTGCTGATGATGGCCACCGCGTTCATGGGCTACGTGCTTCCCTGGGGTCAGATGAGCTTCTGGGGCGCCAAGGTGATCACCGGCCTGTTCGGCGCGATCCCGTTGGTGGGCGAGCCGCTGCAAGTCTGGCTTCTGGGCGGCTATGCGCCCGACAATGCCTCGCTGAACCGCTTCTTCTCGCTGCACTTCCTGCTGCCCTTCGTGATCGCGGGCGTCGTGATCCTGCACATCTGGGCGCTGCACATCCCTGGTTCGTCGAACCCCACGGGCATCGAGGTGAAGAGCGAGAGCGATACCGTTCCGTTCCACCCCTATTACACGGCGAAGGACGGCTTCGGCCTGGGGGTCTTCCTGTTCCTCTACTGCCTGATGCTGTTCTTCCTGCCGAACGCGCTGGGCCATCCGGACAACTACATTCCGGCCAATCCGATGAGCACGCCGGCGCACATCGTTCCGGAATGGTATTTCTGGCCGTTCTACGCGATCCTGCGCGCCTTCACGGCGGACTTCTTCTTTATCCCGGCCAAGCTGATGGGCGTGTTCGCCATGTTCAGTTCGATCCTGGTGTGGTTCTTCCTGCCCTGGCTCGACACGTCGCCGGTGCGTTCGGGCCATTACCGTCCGTTGTTCCGCAAGTTCTTCTTCTTCGGCCTCATTCCCTGCATCCTGGTGCTGGGCTATTGCGGCGGCGCGCCGGCCGAGGAACCTTTCGTGATGATCAGCCAGATCGCCACGGCGTACTACTTCCTTCACTTCCTGGTGGTCCTGCCGATCGTGGCATCGATCGAACGGCCCGAGCCGCTGCCCTTCTCGATCACGGAATCCGTGCTGGGATCGGACGATCAAGCCGCACTCTCGCCCGCCAGCTAAGAACAGAGCTCGAAAGAAAGTATCTGATATGACTCGCCTTATCGGTATCCTTGTCGGCCTGTTCTTCACGGTCGCCGTTCTGTGGGCTCTCGCCGTCGGCGCGGTGAGCTACATCAGCGAGCCGCCGGCCAAGACTGCGGAACATGAATTCCATCTCCATCCGAAAGAGCTGCATCTTTCGAGCGATGGGCCGTTCGGCCATTTCGACCGCCAGCAGCTCCAGCGCGGCTTCCAGGTCTACAAGGAAGTCTGCGCCGCATGCCATTCGCTGCGTCTGGTCGCCTTCCGCGACCTCGAAGCGCTCGGCTACAACGAACCGGAGGTCAAGGCGATCGCCAAGGGATTCCAGGTTCCGGGGGTCGATCCGAACACTGGTGAAGCCAACAGCCGTCCGGGCCTGCCGACGGACTATTTCCCCAAGCCCTATCCGAACGACATCGCCGCGCGCGCGGCCAACAATAACGCGATCCCGCCGGATCTTTCGCTGATCACCAAGGCACGGCATGACGGCTCGGCCTATGTTTATTCGCTGCTGACGGGTTTCCAGAAGCAGCCGGCCGAACTGCTCAAGGAATTCCCGGACGCCAAGACTCCGGACGGCCTGCACTACAACCCGTACTTCGCCAACCTGAACCTGGCCATGGCTCCGCCGCTGACCAGCGAAGGTCAGGTGACCTATGGCGACGGCACGAAGGCGACTGTCGATCAGATGGCGCAGGACGTTTCCGCCTTCCTGACCTGGACGGCCGAACCGAAGATGGAAAAGCGCAAGCAGACCGGCTGGCCGGTCCTGGGCTTCCTGATCTTCGCCACCGTGCTGGCCTATATGTCCAAGAAGCAGATCTGGGCCGACAAGAAGGGCAAGAAGGCCGCCTGAGCCTTCCGTCCGCAAGGAACGCGCAGCGCCCCTCCATCCCAGCGATGCGAGGGGCGTTCGCTTTTCGGGTCTCCGGTTTTGGAGATCGGGTTTTTCGGGGGGAGTGACCGATGATCGCCGATGAGCTGAAGGCGCTGATCCGCACCGTGCCGGATTTTCCCCGGCCCGGCATCCTGTTCCGCGACATCACTTCCCTGATTGCCGATGGCCCGGGCCTTTCCGCCACGATCGCTTTGCTGGCGGACCGCGCGCGCGCGGTGGGAGCCGAAGCGATCGCGGGCATCGAAGCGCGCGGCTTCATCTTCGGCACGGGCGTCGCAGGCAGGCTCGGCCTCGGCTTCCTGCCGGTGCGCAAGCGCGGCAAGCTGCCGGTTCCCACGATCGGAATCGACTATGCGCTCGAATACGGGACCGACCGGCTGGAAATCGATCCCTCGCTTGTCCATCCGGGGCAGCGCATCGTGCTGATCGACGATCTGATCGCTACCGGGGGAACTGCGCTTGCTGCCCTGGCCTTGTTTCGCGAAGCCGGGGCGCGAGTGGAAAAAGCGCTGTTCGTCATCGACCTTCCCGATCTCGGCGGTGCGGAGCGCTTGCGCGAGGCAGGCCTTGAAGTCCATGCGCTGGTGGATTTTCCGGGCCACTGAGCCCGGTCATCGATCCCCGCCGCTTTGCGATCGTCCACTATTGACGAGATGGTCAACAATCTGCGCGAATAGGCCTTGCCTTCCGCCCCGTCGGTAGGGCAGTTTCCATCCGTAAGGGAGCGCTCTCCCCGATACAGGGCGCCCACGAGATGGAGAGGATGGAAATGCGCGTCAGGATCGATCCCGATGTCTGCCAGGGACATGCCATGTGTACTCTGGCCTGCCCGCAGCTTTTCCTTCTGAGCGACGAGGATGGCCACGCCTATGTCCTCGACGAGAACGTACCCCCGGAATTCGAGGAAGCGGTCGAACAGGCCGTCCGCAGCTGCCCGGAAGGGGCGATCAGCACTTACTGAGAGGAGACAGGCGATGGCCGATATAGCCGTGGAACAGGGGACGAAGGACGTACCCCTCGATTTCGACCACGACACCTCCGAACACGCGCATGATTGGGCGGCCCGCTTCCGCCGGCTGCGCGAAGAGACGCCGCGCGCCTGGACGGAAGCGCATGGCGGCTACTGGATCGCCACCAAGCTGCAGGACATCGTGAATATCGCCCAGCGTGATGATGTCTTCTCCACGAACAAGGAACTCGACCGGGTCACCGGGGAGACTTCCGGCGGCCTGTCCATTCCGCCCGTGCCCGGCATCCGTTCGATCCCGAACGAGATGGACAAGCCCGAATGGAACGGGATGCGCGGTTTCATCAACCGCCATTTCGCGCCGCGCGCGGTGGAAACCCGCCGCCAGCGGACGCGCAATTTCGCCGCGGCATTGATCGACATGGTGATCGAGAAGGGCGAGTTCGACATCGTCGACGATCTCACCAATCCGCTGCCGGCCCTCGTCACGATGGACCTGTTCGGCTTTCCGCTTCACGAATGGCGCGCTTTCGCCGATCCGTTCCACACCATGGTCTACACGCCGGCGAGCGATCCCGATTTCGCGGAGACCGTGAAGGGGCTCGACTATTTCCACCAGCGCGTGACCGAGGAAGTGGCCCTGCGCCGCAAGGAGCCGCGCGACGACCTGCTGACCGTGATCGCCACCGGCACGATCGATGGCGAGCCGCTGGACGATAACAGCATCCACGATCTCGCTTTCAATATCCTGGCGGGCGGAGTGGACACCACTACGGCGCTGACGTCGAATACGCTGCTCTATCTCGGGCGGCACGCGGACAAGCGCCAGCGGCTGATCGACGATCCGGCAATTCGCCCGCTCGCGCGCGAGGAATGCATCCGCTATTTCTCCCCGATCCACGGCCTGGCGCGCAACGCCATGGCCGATGTGGAGGTCGATGGCTGGCAGATCGACAAGGGCGACCGCGTGCTGCTCGCCTATTCGGCCGGCAATCGCGATCCGGAAGCCTTCGATGATCCCGAGGAGCTGAAGCTCGACCGCTTCCCCAACAAGCATGTCGGCTTCGGTGCGGGCATGCACCGCTGCATCGGCTCCTTCCTGGCCCGCATGATGTGGGAAGAGATGGTCGACCAGGTGCTGACCCGCATGCCCGACTATCGCATCCTGGAAGACGCGATCCAGCCGTACCACACGGTTGCCAAGGTGAATGGCTGGATCCACATCCCGGCCACTTTCACGCCGGGCAAGAAGGTGGGCGCGACGATCGAATAGGGAAAGCTGCCGGCGGGATGCGGCGCGCGACCCGATAGAGGTTGACGCGGGCAGCCCGCCAATGGCATTCGCGCACTCGCCGACCAGAGCGGGTATAGCTTAGTGGTAAAGCTCCAGCCTTCCAAGCTGGCTATGCGGGTTCGATTCCCGCTACCCGCTCCAGCCCTGCTTCCCAAGAATTCCAGTAAAGTCTAGAAAATGGCGGAAATGCGTGTATAATAGCGCGCATTGCGTCCGCTATGTTCCAAGGTGTTCCGGTAAAAGCCAGCACAGTTTGGGGGCATAAGTGGGGGCATTTCGATCTGTGATATGAGAGATGCCCCCAAATGGCCCTGACCGACTCCGCTATCCGTAACGCTAAGGCGAGAGAAAAGCCTTATAAACTGGGCGATTCAGGCGGTCTCTATCTGGAGGTATCTCCGGCTGGCGGAAAGTTGTGGCGGCTCAAATATCGCTTTGAAGGCAAGGAAAATCGATTGGCTCTGGGGGCATATCCCGAGATCACATTGGCCAAAGCGAGGGAAAAGCGGGATGCAGCGCGTAAGCAATTGGCGGATGGCATCGATCCGAGCGGGGCAAAAAGAGCCGCAAAGGCGGCGCGTGCCGAACGGGCAGCCAATAGCTTCGAGGTTATTGCCCGAGAGTGGCATGATCGCCAGAAACAAAACTGGAGCGCATCAAACTCAAAAAAGGTTCTGGCCATGTTGGAGAACGACGCGTTCCCATGGTTCGGCAGCAGGCCCATTGCTGATCTTCGAGCGCCCGATATTCTGAAGGCTATCGGCAAGGTGGAAGCGCGTGGTGCGCTGGAATCGGCGCACACGGTGTTGCAGACCTGTGGCAGGGTTATCCGATATGCAATCGCTACCGGTCGAGCAGATGTGGATTTTACCCCCGGCCTGCGAGGCGCATTGGCATCTGTGAAGGTTAAGCATCGGCCAGCCCTCACCGATCCGGCTGAGGTGGGCGCGCTACTCCGTGCAATCGATGCCTATAAGGGAACGCCGGAAGTTCATGCGGCGCTGCGTTTGCTTCCCATGCTATTTTGCCGTCCCGGTGAGTTGAGGGGGGCAAGGTGGTCGGAGTTCGATCTTGATGCAGCGACGTGGAGCATACCCGCCGAACGCATGAAGATGCGTCGGCCTCACCTCGTGCCCTTGTCCCGGCAGGCTATACTCATCCTTAGAGGCATCCAGCCGCTCACGGGGCGGGGTGAGTATGTATTGCCCGGTCGTGGTGGAAAGCGTCCCATGTCAGATATGACCGTGAATGCGGCATTGCGGCGGCTGGGATACGATACAAGGGAAGAGATCACAGCACACGGGTTTCGCGCGACGGCGCGCACCTTGCTTCATGAGGTGCTGCGCATCGATCCTGCGGTTATTGAACACCAGCTTGCCCATCGCGTGCCAGACGCTTTGGGGGCCGCCTACAACCGCACTCAGTTTATTGATGAACGCCGGACCATGATGCAGCGGTGGGCTGATTATTTGGATCAGTTAAAGGCTGATACAGGACGGAAGGCGGCCTGATGGCGAAATTTCCCGAGGGTATCACTGATCCTTACTTGGCAGACCCCCCATGGGCGCGGATGTCTAATATCGCGGAACACCTAGATGCCGGGGAGCCCGTCCCGCAGGGATTGGCCCGCTGGTTGTCCAACGCCATCACCTTCGCGAATAACGATCCTGAAAGGCTCATGGAGGCGTTAGAGTTCCGAAGGGCGAGAGGGCGGCCATCAGCGTGGGATCATCCCGCAGCCCCGGCGGCGTTTTTGAGGTTATGGGAACTCATTAACGGCCCGTTTCTGATGGAAAAGGGGACGCAGGCTCCTGAGCTATTATCTCCTGAGAGTGCCATCAAGAAGGTTCTGGAAGAATTTGCGGACGAAAATGGAGAGATATTCACGCGCCCCACGCTTCAGCGATGGTTGGCCAATGCTCGCCTAGCCGAGAATGAGGCACGCGACAGCCATGAGGATGATTATTCCGCACACTCAACTTTCACGTCTCCGAATACGATCCCCCCAACTTCGTCGCCCTCGCTCAGCGGAGCGACCAGCCGGACGGTGCGCCCATCAGTGGCAGTGAAATCCTCAGGCTGGATCACGAGGCCATTCACCGTCAGAATAATCGAGCCGGGCGTGTAACCGCCGGGCACTTTGAAATCAGTTTGATCCATTTTCGAGATGATTGGATTCAGTTGGCGCATCATGCCGCTGCGATCCTTTCAACAACCGCATCAAGCGCCGCAGCTTCGGCGGCGGCTTTTTTGCGCGCAATCTCCTGATCAGCCATTTTCAGGGCGAAGGTGTCGGGCTCCAAGCCGTCAGCCAGTGCGGCTGCAAGTGTGGCTGGGTCTGCCTCCATGACTCGTGCAAGTCGCGTCAGGCGCTCTTCGCGGGTGCCGGTCAACTTAGGAAAAGTGCGCCGTGCGGTTGGGTTGGCGACTGCCGGGGCGGGCGTCGTGGCGGCAGAACGAAGGGAGGCGACACGGGAGCGATGGGTGGCGAGATTCTGTTCCGCGTAGGGACCGCCGAGTCCAGCCGCGAACAGTTCCTCCATTTCGGCGAGGCCAGCTTCGGCGCGAGCGAGGGGGGTCATTCTGCGTACTCCCAAGTCGGCTTTCGATATTCGATCCGGGGCGCTGGCTTGCCGTTCACGCAACGGTCGCCGGGCCGGGAGATAGCGGCCATTGCAGTGGCGATGACGCTTTCATCCGAAATGAAATGTTCGCCAATCTGTTCGATCTTCGCCAAGACCTCCGGTGGAAGCGTCTCCAGTTTGGGATAAGGAGCAATACCCCAGCCGAGTGCGCCTAAGGCTGCCTCCAATGACGCAAGGGAGGGCACGTTGGGGCGTGGCCCGTCCTTCGATCCGCGCCAAGCCTTGAGCGAACTAACCAGCAAGCCGCTGCGCCATGAGAGTTCGGAATAGGTAATGCCTTGGCGCTTCATTTCCGCGAAGCAGAGCCGGGCTAGAGGGTGACCACGAGGCGGCACGGTAATGCGGCTCGGACGGATGTAAGAGTTCGAGGTCGTCATAACCCGCATGATGGCGCATCTGGTCGCCCCCGGCGGGGCTGGTATGGTGTCCACTGCGGATGCAGCCTTACATCGGCGGTATTATATTACCGCTTCAGAAGCGGCAGTTTTGCCTGATTTTTAGACAGATCACGCAGGGAATGTTAACGCCAAGCAGATTTTTCAAAGTTTGAACTAGGGAGGGACCGCCCCTCGACCGAACCCGCGATGGGTGCGGCCATCAGAAGGACCCACGGCTTTTTTAAGGGCATTGTGCTAGGCCTTGCCAGTCTCCGCCCATTGGGTGAGCAAACGCTCATAGATCGTAGGATAGTGCTCCTGTACCGCTCGCTCTGTGTAGGCCAACGCATCGAAACGTGGGGCAATGTCCACGCTTTTGCGCAGGACGCCTAGCAGCTTGATGGGCGCGTCATGGCCCTTGCCCATCCGGCGGAAGATCATATCCCTTACGCGGAATTTCGGCTTCGTCTTGGTCTTGCTAGCTCTGCGAAGCATGGCTCGGATTTGCGTGTGCGTGCCCTGCTGCTCGATTGGCTGCGCAGGTGCGAATAGGCTCGTGCTCGCCGCGTGCTTCGGCGCATCAATACCCCTTACGTGTCGCCCGAAATATTCATCACGATGGTACACCTGCGAAACCAATCGAGAGGGTGTCGCCATCTTCACGCGCCCGCCAGTGGTCAGCCAGGAACGGCGAAGATGGAACAGCCCATAGCCCGGCTTCCACGCATCGCGAGCCTTGTAAGCAACCTGAGTCAGAGACTTCGCGGCAACCATCCGGTTTGCTTTCAGAAGAGTGCGAAAGCGAGCCAAATCGCGGCGATCAAGAGTGAGGGTGAGTTCGGGCATGAGCGCAGCATGGCAGTTTTGATGGTGGTTTAAGGGGTGGGTTTGGTGGCGGTTGAGGTCCGGCAGCGCCAGACAAAGGGCGGGGCGGCGTTTCCCATAGTTCCTTCGCTCCGCCCCCTCGGGCGATTTATCTTTTTCGAAGATATCGAAGGTATCCGAGGTTCAAAGAACATGATCAAACTTGAGTGGCTATTGTGCTGTCATTAATTCAAGCGAGGTTCCGGGCTGTGCTTGGGATAGAGAAGCCTGGGGTTCCACCGCATCTATTCCAGACCGTTGCTGAAGACATTGAATGGCTTCGCGACACTTGGCTGCTCGCTGATGAAACTCCGGATACCGCTACTATCAGGCGAGGAAGCGCCGTGTTGCGAAGCTTGCTCGTCAATAATCTGATTCAAATTGCATGGAAGCAGTGCGGCCTTCCCGGCGGACCGACTTTGACAGGCCCCGATCTTCGCCAGTTCGCCGATCATGCGAATTTGGATATCAAGCTAGCGGCCTCAGTGGTTTCAGGTGGCGGCATCATAAATGGAATTCAATATTCAATTGTCGGCGCTTGGCGCATCGACAATCCCACAACGGGGATTCCTGCGTCGGCCGACGAACGGTTTGCGGTATTAACCTCGTCGGTTGCGCGTGATTGCCGAGAAGAGCCTGAACCCAGCGAATTGGACCCAATAGTCCAAAAGGAATGGAAGCTGAGTGCTTATTTCAATGCGCCATCTGCTGTCCGGAGAGGTGATGTGATCTCCCGCAAATCGCTTATCGAGTTTTTTGCAAATTATGCCGGTGGTGTTCATCTCGATCGCGCAAACTCAGGCAGCACCAAAAGAGCATTGTATGAGTTTGTGGACGAACTCACTGTCAAAGTTAGCGTGGAGCAAACGGACGGTTTGCACTTCGAGCTTCTCTCGATCGGACAGGCGATCGGAGCTTCGGCCGATATGCAAAAGCTTGCAGAAACTATACGAGCGAATGCATCAGCACCGAGTTGAAGTGCTCCGATATTTCCCAGATAGCACTTGACCAGTTATATGGCGGGGATGAGGGATCACATTCTTGATGAGATACGCAGGCTAGCCGCGCAGAATGGGGGCAATCCCCCCGGCCAGAAGGCCTTCATGAGCGCCACCGGCATCGGTGAAACAAAATGGCGCGGCAAGTTCTGGGCGCGCTGGGGGGATGCTCTCAATGACGCAGGCTTTGCTGCCAACCAATGGACATCCAAGACCGACCGGGACACGATCCTCATTGGCCTGATCGCGGCATGTCGCCATTATGGGCACTTCCCCACCAACTCGGAAATCGAGATGCTCAGGCGGTCGGATCAGACGATCCCCGCGCCGAACGTCATCCGCAACAACATGGGCAACCGCTCAGAGCTTGTCGAGGCTGCGAAGCAATTCATTGGCACAAAGCCTGAGTATGCCGACATTGCTGCGATTCTGCCGAAGGTCTTGCCGAGTTCGCGTTCAACTATTTCAAGCCCGAAGGCGGCCGAGGGATTCGTGTATCTCATCAAATCGGGCGATTTCTTTAAGGTGGGACGCAGCGACGAACTGGAACGGCGCGTGAAGGAAATCCGCATCGCGCTACCGGACGCTGCGACCTTGCTTCATGCGATTCGTACTGACGATCCGCCTGGCATCGAAGCATACTGGCATCGCCGGTTCGCAGCTCAGCGGGCGAATGGCGAATGGTTCAAACTCTCGCCAGACGATGTGCGGACCTTCATGAAGCGGAAGTTTCAGTAGTTCACCGCTGGATGGGCATCCCCCCTCGCCACAATGCCCAGACGCGATCACTTCATCGTTTCAGCGACATACTAGCCCAGCCGCCCAACGATCTCTCGCAATAGCTCCGCAGGATCAACATCCAGTGCTTCGGCAAGCTGGATGAACTCCACCACGTCCAAGCGGCGCTGCGAATTCTCAACCAAGCTGACCCAGCTCTGATCCTTCCCAATTCGTGCGGCTAATTCCTCTTGTTTGAGGCCAGCACGAAGGCGCTCCGCCTTGATGGCTTCCACCACCACTAGGTTCGCGCCAGTGAAGATCGTCTTGGGCATCGACCATTCTGGTAAATGCCGTTACTCCATATGACGTTTTTCCATATGGAGTTGGGGGCCAATGCAAAATTTTCTGTCCGGGCTGTTCGCCCTTGGGGTCTTGATCGCATTTGCGGGCGGGATATTGGGTGTCATCGCCCCATCAATTTTTCGCATCGGTCGGATGAAGGAAAGTCCTGGCCGAAAGAAGATAGTTGCTGTTGCGGGCGGCGTATTCATTGCGTCATTTGTTGGATTTGTGGCGAGCGTTCCCGAACCCACGCCTGAGGAAAGAGCTGCACAAGCTGCTGCTGCCGCCAAAGCCCAGGCCGAACGGGACGCAGCGGACAAGGCTGAGGCACAAGCAAAAGCCGAGAAGGCCAAACAGGCCAAGGAAAACGAACGTTTGGCCGACCGTCGCGCGGTTGAGAAACTTTGGAATCAGATTGCGGATGCCGATAAAGAATGTTCGGAAAAGGCAAAGACGGTGGCTGCGGTTGGAGCCAGCGATCGCTATGAGGCGTATAGTGCTGTCACTGCGGCCCAATCGGCCTGTCGTGTTGCTCACTATGCAATTCGGGAGTTGAAGGTTTCGGACCGCTTTGAAGGCGAAGCGGAGGAGAAGTTTGAAACGGCAATCCGCAAATGCGCTGATTCCAGTTTGGCGCGCCAATTAGCATTCGAAGCCATGTTGCCCGTTCTAGATGGTGATGAACGTCCATCCGCATTGCAGAGCGTCAAGGATGCCGGTGAAACGGCGCAACTGGCTGGCTTTCAATGCGTGATCGGATTCATCAGCGCAGCGAATGTGGTTGGTGTCTCTATTGAGGAGTATGTGAAAGGCGACGGATCGAGATAGATTCGTGATGGCGTCCGGAGCTATCCGTCGCAGGCACACCCCACGCCTTTTTGACAATTCTTATCCCGAGAGATGCAACTATCCCCACAAGCTTTCCCAGCCTTGCACACTTTGCAGCAACTCCTGGCGAAGGCGAGGCCGCTTTCACAGCCAGGCACGGCCACACCGATTGGCGCAAGCGCCAGTGCTAGACCTAATGCCCATCCACGCATGATGATCCCCCATTTCGGCCCCATCTGATTGTTCCCGATTACAAAGAGTGAGTCCATAAAGCCTTAATGTTAGTTCGATTGCTTATGGCCTTAATGGCCGCCGTGCTGTTCCTGCCCGTTCCCGACGCCGATGCGCGGCAGTCAGACGGAACCGTTACCTGCCACGTTCAATGGGTCCATGACGGCGACACGCTTCGCTGCGCCGGCTACAAGAAGAGTACCCGTCTCTACGGCATAGATGCCCCAGAGATGCGCGGAGCCTGTCGTCTCGGCCGCGAATGCACTCCCGGCGATCCCTACGCCAGCAAAGCCTATCTGGAGCGTCTAATACGAGGCCGAACCCTCCAGTGCGACCACATCGAGACGGATCACTACGGCAGGCCTGTCATGAGGTGCTGGGCGGGGAAGACCGATCTGTCGTGTGAGATGGTGAAGAGCGGATATGCGGTGAAGCGGTACGGGGGACTATTTTGCTGAGCTAGCTAAGCACGATGCCGACCGATCCCACCAGCCCCATGACGAATAACATGACAAAAACCGCCAGCTTCCACTTGAGCGAGCTATCGGCCGGTTCCGGTTGATCATTCCAATCGCGCATGGATTTACTCTAGCTCTGTTGGCATCGTTTGCCAACTTCGCGGAAACTAGCAACGAACCGCAGCATCGCATATTCAAGTGCTGTGTGAGGGGGCGCTATGGACATACAACTAGATCAAGACGGTGACGTCATTGTAACGGTTGAGACTTGGGCCGACGTAAAGGCGCTAATAGAGCGCGAGAGTGCTCATTGGGAGTGGCTTGGCAGCGGCGACCTTCTCCATGTGGGGAACACGGCTTCACTCATTCGCACATGGAATGCCATACGGCAGCGCATCAACGAACATGAGAGCCGTGGCGAACATCTGAGTGTGGCAAACCAAATTCTTGCCCCTCTCAGGGAGGGGCCGTTATTGCATCACGAATCTCGACATGGAGTGCTGGTACTTGACATATATCGGGATGTGGGCGCTGAGGCGGCCATTGCCGCCTATGGCTTTTTAACAAGTAACGCTCAAGTCGGTGACGCAAAGTCACCTACGGCCCTGCTTGGCGTACTGCTAACCGCCTTACCAGATATGCGCGATACCGCTGCAATTGAACACAGGCTTCGGGCTGAGCGGGCGAATTATCGCAGTTCCCTTAAATCGAGCGCTACGGCCCTAGACCGCTATCGGAACGAGTCATCTGGCCAGTGGGATGAAATGGTTGCGCGGGCCAAGGCGCTCGGGCTGGCCACCTTGCGATCAAGAAGTGACGAATGGAAGCAAGCACAAAATTCTGCTTCTGCCATGGCACAGGATGCTGTGGCCAGTCTGCGTGATACGGAGAATACCTTCCGGGAGTTTATGCAGTTGCAGGGACCGGTGGAATACTGGCAAGCGAAATCAGGTGAGCATGCGACCAACCGAACGAATGCCCGAAAGCGCATGGTCACTTTTTTTGTGCTTTTGACGGCATTGCTCGTCGTGGCATTCACTTGCGCAGGATACATAATTGCCGATCTTCACGAGCCAGGGCAGCGTGAACCTGTTGCATTGTATTTGCTCATTTCGGGCGGATTGGCTGTCGTCTCCACTCTTGGTTTCTGGATGGGCCGCATCCTGACGAAGCTCTATCTGAGTGAGCATCACCTGAAAACGGATGCGGATGAGCGGGCCGTTATGGCGAAGACTTATCTAGCTCTAACGAAAGTAGGCGCGGCCACGGAATCAGAGAAGCAAATCATCTTGGCGGCTCTCTTCCGCTCAGGCTCGGACGGCATCGTAAAGGATGATGGCCCGCCGGACATTGGACTGCAGGCTGCAATTTCAAAGGCAATAGCTAGCCGCTAACATGGAAATGAATGTCCAAATCATTCTGGAATGCTCAGCCTTAGCTCAAAGTGATGAATCCAGTGAATTCGATGAATCTTACACGATTCACTAGATTCATCGGCTTCATAGGGGGCTATGAAGTGCTCCATGGCCGCACGGCTGGCGATGCAATTTCATACAGCCCCGTACTGACCTTTCGAACCGAGCCATTCCTGATCATCTTACCCAACATGTTGCTCACGTTACTGGCGGAACGCTGGACTGCCTCTGCAATGGCACCCAATGCCATTGGCTGGTCCGCATCCCTCAGCACCTTCAAGATTTCCTGCCGCTCGGGACTGGCCTGCAATTCAACTATCGGTCCCGCCATTGTCCACCGGCAGGTTGTAGGATCGAAGGCCATCGACTTTTCGATTTCCTCGATGTCCCGACCTCGCCCGTAAAGAGCAGGTCCCGCTTGGCCCATGCCCCGATCAAGCACAAACGTGGAATCTGCGGAGCCGGTCAAGCCGCGCGTCCCCGAAACAGCATCGAAAGGGTCATCGGAGTCTTGCTGCTTTCGGGTGTGGTGAACAAGAATCACAGCCAAACCGCGATCAAGGGCAAACCGTTGCAGCGCCGTGACATCCTTGTAATCGGTTTCATATTGGGGCCGGTTTCCGCCCTTCGCGCTTTTGATCTTGGCGAAGACATCGACAACTACCATGCGAGCGTCCGGGTGTTGGTCAGCCCATAACTCCAATTGGTGGACACAATCATCATCAAGTGACGGCCATGTCGTCATCAGGTCCAAACCTTCCGGACCGGCGCGCCATCCCATATGACGCAAGCGGCTGGCGAGGCGACGATGATTGTCCTCCAACGCCAGATAGAGCACGCGGCCCGGCTCGCAGTCGATTTCTCCAAATGCCTTTCCACCTTCCGCTACAGCCATGCCAAGCCCGAGTGCCAGCCAGGATTTTCCGATCTTCGGTGCTCCCGCAAGAAGAGTCAGCCCCTCCGTGATGAAACCGGGAACCACCCATTGGATAGGTGGAAACTCCATAGCGAGAAGTTCGGCGGCGGTGATGCCCTTAGCCGCAACGAGGCCTTCGGCCGTTTGACTTGCTTCCTCTGTCCGGGCCTGCGGTACCTCGCGTGGCTCCTGCTCCCCCGCAGCCCAGCCGGACTCGAGTGTTGTTGCCACCTCCGATGCATCGAGTCCGATTGCGATGGCGGTGGCTTCGAGCATCCGCTTGGTGGAGGGCGCGTCGAGATATGTCGAAAACTGCCCAAGGGCAAAGGCCGCGCGGTTCAGGGCGTCATTGCGTTGCCCCTCCGGCGCTCGCCGCAGGGCTGAAAACTCGCCATCAATCGCTGCCTGAACGTATGCGCTGCTCTGCTTGTCCATGGGGGCATCGTTATTTGCGGCTGGCGCTGTCGGCCCGCCGAGCATATCCGCCAGCCAGTCGGGCAGGGGCGCAAGGTCCACGACGTCGGGATGCGCTTGCCACAGATAGGCGCTGCCGTTCGGGTGGGTGGAACCGGGGGCAACCACATAGCCGCCATCTCCCCGGATGTCCGCACCGGGGAAGATGGCAGTGCGATTGCCGACTACGCCACCGGGGTGGGCGAAATAGACATGCCGCCCTTTTCCCGTTCTCACCGCCACAGTGTCGGGCAGGCCGCGCTGTTCCGCTTCCGCGATGGCTTCGGGGCTATCGAGATCAAGGACGACGATTCCAGAAATGGCCCCTGTGACTATCCCAATGTTCCCCGGTTGGACTGCCCACCGCCCGATCTCATCTGTAGTCGAGTGGCGAGATTGGTAGTTCCTCCACTGGGTTGCGGGGACCTTGTCACCCGCCCGAATAGGAATGACGTTGAAGCCAGCACGGCAGGGCGCGGCGTAGGCCTCTGTCATGGGCGCGAGCGCAGGGAGCGCCGCCACTTACGCCGCCTCCCTGACTTCCGCACGGATAATCCGCCGCATCTTGGCACGGGATTCCAGCCGCCCGACCACGCCTTTGCGTTCGATTGCCGCGACCAGGACGGACTCGATTTCTTCGGGGCGGGACGCTTTGCAGCGCGTGGCGATTTCGCCTGCCACATAGAAGCTCATGCAGCCGCCGCCAGCCGCGACAACCGGCGCGTGACGTTCAATTGCGTCGCGCACTGTCTCAGCCAGCCGTCTGCGCGTTCCCTGTCGCCACGCACCGCAAAGAAAGCTGGCCAGTGGTACTCGGAACTCGACGGGTATGGCGCGGTTGGTCGCTTCCCAATCCTTGCCGGAAAGCCCGGCCTCTTTCGCCGCCTCGATAGCGATACGTGGGCGGCTGGGGCGATGCCAGCCTTGCCCGTGGAAACTGACGCCACCGGAGCGGCCGTGCGCTTCGGCTGAGGGGTGATTAGTCATGACGTGTGAAATCCTTTCGGGGCGGCTCTTCCGGGGCCGCCCCTTTTGCTTGGAAATGGGAAGATCAGCGGCTCCAGATCGGCACGCCGTTCCAGCCGAAAAGCCGGGCTTCAGGCCAAAGCAGACGGGCCGTGGAGCCAGCTATCTGATCGCCGCGCACACGCTTTTCGAGGTGAGCGCCACCCGGCGCAACGACGCCCAACTCACGACCACGACGGGCCATGGATTCCCAAGTGTCGTGAGAATCGCGCAGCTCTGAGAGGACGGCGACCATTTCAGCAGCGGCCTTCTCGTAGCGATGCCGGAAGGTCTTTGCCGCCTTCTCGGTCGCGCGATTCAATTCGGCGCGGTCGGCTTCGAAGGTGGCGATGGCTTCACGCTCTTGTGCACGTTCGATTTCCTCGCGAAGCGCGGCGAGCTTGCGGCGCTTGCTGGGTAGCAGGGTCTCTAGCTTTGCTAGTTCGGCTTCCTCTTGCGGGTTGAGCAAGGTGATGTTTGCGGCAAGTTCGGCAACAAATTCCTCATCGAGCCGGATTCGTTCCTCCAACGCCTCGATCTCGGGCCGCAATTGGGCCACGGGCGGGGGAGGCGCGTTCTTGCGGACACGCAGGCGCTCTATCACTTCGCGCATGTTCGTACCCCCATGGCAAAAGCCTCGACGGCGGCCCGATCATAAAGCAGGGAAACGCCATCTCTGACGGGCTGCGGGCCGAAGTTATCGGCACGCCAATTTTGCAAGGTACGGGGGGTTACGCCGAGCAGCGCCGCCGCCTCCTTTTGATTAAGGGCCGCACGGAGGGCGGCTGGAACGTTAGACATAGTGTCTCCTTTCGGCGAAATGCCGATGCGGACGATTTTCGCGAAGGGGCGAAAGTTATGCGAGGGTGGTTGGGTGGCGTCCGGGCCTTAGGGCCAGCAAACGTACCCATCGACTGGCATGAAGGTTGCTTAGTGCTGTGAAGTGCTGGCCGCCACACGAGCTTCCAACCATTCCCGCACATCTGACTCCAGCCAGCCGACCGAACGGACAGACAACTTAATGGGCGCGGGAAACGTGCCAGCCGAAATTGCAGCGTATAGCGTGCTTCTCGCCAAGCCGGTGCGGCGTTGGACTTCAGGACGGCGAAGGATTTGCATAGTGTACCTCATGTTGTTCCGGTGAGGTCCATTTGATGCTAAAGAATGCTGGTGAGTTCTGCCCGCAAATCCGGCATTTATGGGCGACTAAGATGAGGCCACAAATTCATTTGGGGGCACAATTGGGGGCATCGTGGAAACTGGACTAGAAAATCCATAAGTATTTCAATTTATTGATGTCCCATTTCGATTCCCGCTACCGCTCCATTTTCTTGATCGCCGATGTTCGCATTCGTCTAGAAGGGCCAAGCCCTCGGCAACGCCAGCCGAAGCGGATATCTGCTCGGGCTGCTAGGGAGCTTGGTGGGTCGAACGCCAATTGCCGCCATTGAGCCGGCTGACGTCCTCGATGCCGCCGTCGGATCGAGCGCGATCGATCGGACCGGTGAGCTTCGGGTGAAGCGGCAGGGAAGTCGGATTCTGGGCGGTAATGGGATTTTCGTCAGCTGGCGCTCGTGATCAATCTGTATCCGACGCCGGGTTCGTTCCGCAGCAGCGTGGGCTGGGAAGGGTCTTCCTCCAATTTGAGGCGAATGCCTCTCGCCGCGACGCGAAGATATTCGACGTCATTATCGTGGCCCGGACCCCAAACGGATTTCAGCAAATGGGCATGCGTCACCACACGCCCGCCATTCTTCGCCAACTCGGCAAGGAAGCTATATTCCTTGGGCGTCAGATGGACCTCCTCTCCCGACTTGCGTACGATGCGGGCAGTCAGGTCGATTGCGATATCGCCACATCTCACCAAGGGCATGCTTGTCGCGCTGGCTAGGCGATGACGCAGCGCGGTTCTGATCCGTGCGAGAACCTCCTCGCTGTCGAATGGCTTGGAAACGTAGTCATCGGCCCCGAGATCCAGTGCCGCGACCTTCTGCTCGGTCTCATCGCGCGCAGATACGACGACGATTGCCGCGCCCGAAGGTTTGACGATCGGTATCAACTCCAGCCCGTCACGGTCGGGTAGACCCAGATCCAGCAGGATTACGTCGGGTTTGTCTATTTGCATCGCCGAGATCGTCTCGCGCGCCGATCCGGCCTCGACGACATGGTAATGCGCTCTCGTCAGGCTGGCGCGCAGCAGCCGGCGTATGGCAGGTTCGTCATCGACCACGAGGACGGTGAACTGGGCACTCATTCTGCCGGCCATTCCTTCAGCTGATGGTCGCGAAAGAGGATGGTGAAGCAGGCGCCTTGCCGGTCGGTGCGGTTCGAGGCCGAGACGATCAGGCCCATGGCATCCGCAAACCCCTTCACTATCGCAAGCCCCAGCCCGGTTCCGCCAGTCCGATCCGAACCCTCGATCCGCGTGAATGTTTCGAAAATGCGATTCTCTTCCTCATGGGGAATACCGGGACCTTCGTCCGCTATCGACAACAGGATGCCCTCGCGATCGCGTCGGGCGGCGATCGTGATCGCTGTTCCGGGCGCGCCGTACTTCGATGCGTTTTCGATCAGATTGATGAGGCAGTGATGGAACAGCTGCGGATCGACCAGCACAAAGGGCAAATCGCCGGGCAGGTCGATCTTGACCGGGTGCTGTTGCAATGCGCGGCGGAGATCCTGGGCTGCGCTGGCGATCGCTTCCGCAAGATCGACGGGCTCGATGGTCTGGTCCAGCGCGCCGGCTTCGATCCTGACCATATCCAGCAGATTGGCCACGAAGCGATGAAGCCGCTCGGCTTCGGCCTGGGTGGCGCCCAGCTGGATTTCCTGCTCCGGCGAACTGGCCCGCATCTCCTTCAGATATCCCAGGATTGTCGTCAGCGGCGTCCTCAGATCGTGGCTCACCGACGACAGCAGGGCATGTCGAAGCCTGTCACGCTCGCGGACCTGCGAGAGGTTCGACATCTCCGTTTCGAGCGAGATCCGCTCCAGCGCGAGCCCGGACTGATCGAGCAGGCTGAGCAGGAGCGGCAGCTGGTCCGATCGCAGCGGGGCGCGGGCATCCGAGCGAGAAAGGCCCAAAACGCCGAGGACCTTGTCGCGCGTGCTGATCGGATAGAACAGCCATTCCGATGCGGTGAGAGTATCCGATCCGCGGCCGGCCGGCCGGTTGTTGTCGAACGACCAGCGCGCGGCCGCTTCGTCGAGCACTTCGAGGCGACGGTCCGGCGGCCATGCCGCGCGCAGCAACAGGCCATTGTCATCGGCGGTCAGCATCACCGTGTTGCCATCCAGCAGGCGGCCGATTTCGGCACACAGCACCTGCGCAAGTTCATCGAGCTTGCTGATCCCGGTTAACAGGCGCGCGAAACCTGCGAGCGAACTGTTCTGCGCGGAACTCGCCTGAGCGAGCAGCGCCTGCTCGCGCACACGCGATGCCAGCTGGCTGCTCACCACGGCAACGCCCAGCAGCACCAGCACGGTGATGATGTTCTGCGGATCCTGGATCGTGAAAGTATGGGTCGGCGGAATGAAGAAGAAATTATAGGCAAGGGAGGATGCGAGGCCCGTCACGATCCCCGTGCGCAGGCCATAACGCGTCGCGGCGATCATCACCGGCAGCAGGTAGAGAAGCCCGATATTGGTGATGCTGCCCTGTTCGAAAATGAAGCGGCCGAGCAAGGTGATCAAGGCCGTCAGGCCAAGCGACACCGCATAGCCCGAGGGCAGACCCCAACCTTGGCTGACCGATGTGCGGCGAGGTACGGAGATGAGATCCTGCGTTTCTATCGGGAGAACGTGTATGGCGATGCCGGCAGTCTCCCGCACCAGGCGGTCCACGATCGAACCGTGCCGGAACTCAAACCATCGCGAACGGGTCGACTTGCCCACGATCAGCTGCGTCGCATGCGCTTCCTGCGTGAAACGGGTCAGCCCTTCCATCACGTTCGCGGCCGGAACAGTGGCCACCTGGGCGCCGAGCTGGGTCGCAAGATGGAGCGTTTGCGCGATCTGGCCGTTCTCGGCGTTTCCGAAGGCGAGCGATCGCGGGGTTTCGATGTGCACTGCGGTCCACGGCGCCCGCAATGCGTCGGCAAGGCGCTTGGCCGCGCGCACCAGTTCGGCCGAGCCGGGCTGTTCGCTGACGGCCACGACCAGCCGGTCGTTGACTGCCCAGGTTCCCGCCATCGCATGCGCTCTGACATAGTCCAGCATCTGCGCGTCGACGGCCTGCGCCGCCCTGCGAAGCGCCAGTTCGCGCAAGGCGGAAAGGTTCGATTTGGAGAAAAAATGGCCGAGAGCGCGCGTCGCCTCGTGAGGCACATAGACCTTGCCCTGGCGCAGCCGCTCGATCAGCTCGTCGGGCGGGATGTCGACGATTTCGATCTCCGCATCGTCGAGCACCCGGTCGGGCAGCGTTTCGCGGACGCGGACCTTGGTGAAGGAGGCGACGACATCGTTCAGGCTCTCCAGATGCTGAATATTGAGAGTGGAATAGACGTCCACGCCCGCATCCAGCAATTCCTCCACATCCTGATAGCGCTTCTCGTGGCGGCAGCCTTGCGCATTGGTATGGGCTAGCTCGTCCACCAGCACGAGGGCCGGCCGCCGTGCGAGAATGGCATCGATGTCCATCTCGTCGAGCACGTGGCCCTGATGGGCGATACGCTGGCGCGGCACGATCTCGAAGCCACGCAGCTTGGCTTCGGTTTCCGTTCGCCCATGCGTTTCGACCACGCCCACGACCACGTCGAGGCCCGCATCGCGCTTCGCTGCACCATCGGACAGCATCTCGTAGGTCTTGCCCACGCCAGGAGCCGCCCCGAGGAATACCTTGAGACGACCTTTGCCCTCGCGCGCGGCTGCGCGCAGGAGGGCTTCCGGGTCGGGGCGAGATCCGTTCACCTTGTGGTGTTTGCGTCCTGCGGGGTCTGTCTGTCGAGTGCCAGATTGAGGTCGAGGACATTTACCCGGTTTTCGCCGATGAAACCGAGCAATGGCGTTTCAATGTGATGCGCCACGATCGCGCGGACCGTCGCTTCGCTCATGCCGCGGGCCCTGGCGACGCGGCCTGCCTGGAAAAGCGCCGCCTCGGGGGTGATATGAGGATCGAGCCCCGAGGCGGAAGTTGTCACCAGGTCGGGCGGGACGGCTTCGCCCGGTGATGCGGAAAGGGCCGCGGCATCGGCCTTGACGCGGTCGACCAGTGTTTGGCTCGTCGGGCCGAGGTTGGAGCCGGCGGAAGCCATCGCATCGTAACCCTTGCCCGCCGCCGATGGGCGGGAATGGAAGTAATCGGCGCGCGAGAAGGACTGCCCGATGAGAGATGATCCCACGATCCGCCCGTCGCGCGTGATCAGGCTGCCATTGGCCTGGACGGGGAATGCCGCCTGGGCGATGCCGGTCAGCGCGAGCGGATAGGCAGCGCCGAGCAGCAGGGCGAACAGCAGTGTCGACACCAGGGCCGGGCGGAGAGCAGCAACGAGATCCTTGGTCATGATGGATATCCTCAGGCGAGGTTGAGCCCGGAGACCACGAGGTCGATGAGCTTGATACCGATGAAGGGTGCGATCAGGCCGCCGAGGCCATAGACCGCGAGATTGCGCGCAAGCAGCGGGCCGGCGCCCATCGGCCGATAGGAAACGCCCCGCAATGCCAGCGGGACCAGCGCGGGGATGATGAGCGCGTTGAAGATGATCGCGGAAAGGATCGCGCTTTCCGGCGAGGAAAGGCCCATCACGTTGAGGACGCCGAGGCCCGGGTAAAGCACGACGAACATCGCGGGAATGATGGCGAAATACTTCGCCACGTCATTCGCGACGGAAAACGTGGTCAGCGCACCGCGCGTCATCAGCAATTGCTTGCCGAGGCCTACGATCTCGATGAGCTTGGTCGGGTCGCTGTCGAGGTCGACCATGTTGCCGGCCTCGCGGGCGGCCTGGGTTCCGGTGTTCATGGCCACGCCGACATCCGCCTGCGCCAGTGCGGGCGCATCGTTCGTTCCGTCGCCGCACATCGCGACGAGCTTGCCGCCCTGCTGTTCCTTGCGGATCAGTGCGAGCTTGTCCTCCGGGGTGGCCTCCGCGAGGAAATCATCCACTCCCGCTTCGGCCGCGATGGAGGAGGCGGTGAGCGGGTTGTCGCCGGTTATCATCACTGTCCGGATGCCCATGCGGCGCAGCTGGACGAAGCGTTCGCGAACGCCCGCCTTGATGATGTCCTTGAGCGAGATCACACCGAGCAGCTGGCCATCCCGGGCCACGGCCAGCGGCGTCTGGCCGGAACGGGCGATGTCTTCGGAGAGGCGGCGCAATTCGTCCGCGAGCGGGCCGGACGCCGCTTCGGGATTGGCGCGCAGGATCGCGCTGACCGCACCTTTCTGGACCAGCATACCACTGCTGCGTACGCCCGAGATGCGGGTCTGCGCGGTAAACGGGATGATTTCGGCATCATCCGCCAGGTTTTGCGAGGCAATGCCGTATTTCTCGCGCGCAAGGACCACGATGGATCGGCCTTCGGGTGTCTCATCGGCCAAGCTCGCCAGCAAAGCCGCCTGGGCAAGCGCTGCCGTCGAGACATTGCCCAGCGGGCGGAATTCGTTCGCCTGCCGGTCGCCGACGGTGATCGTGCCGGTCTTGTCCAGCAGCAGCACATCGATATCGCCTGCCGCTTCCACCGCGCGCCCGGACTTGGCGAGCACGTTGAAGCGTACCAGCCGGTCCATCCCCGCGATACCGATGGCGGAAAGCAGTGCAGCGATCGTGGTGGGAATGAGAGTGATGAGCAGCGCCGCAAGGACTACCACGGGAATGGAGCCGTCCGCATAGCTGGCGAACGAGGGAATGGTCGAAACCGCTATCAGGAAGATGATCGTCAATCCGACAAGCAGGATGGTCAGCGCGATTTCGTTGGGCGTCTTCTGCCGCTCCGCGCCTTCGACCAGCGCGATCATGCGATCGAGGAAGCCTTGTCCCGGTTCCTGCGTGACCCGGACCCGGATCGAGTCCGAAATGACGCGTGTCCCGGCAGTCACGGCGGAGCGGTCCCCGCCCGCCTCGCGGATGACGGGCGCGCTTTCGCCGGTGATAGCAGCTTCGTTGACCGACGCGACGCCATCGATCACCTCGCCATCGGCCGGGATGAGATCGCCCGTGCCGACCAGAACTTCGTCGCCACGCTTGAGCTGCGCGGCAGGGACAGTGCGGCCATCGGGCAAGTGTGCGGTCAGTTCCGACTTCGTTGCCCGGAGCGAGGCCGCCTGTGCCCGGCCGCGCCCTTCCGCCAGCGCTTCGGCAAAAGTTCCGAAGAGCACGGTCAGCCATAGCCAGACGATCAGCTGCGCCTGGAAGCCGATGAGCAAGGGTGTGCTGCCCGCCACCACCAGCACCGTCAGGAGAAGCGCGACAACTGCGGTGGTGAAGAGCACGGGGTTCCTGACGAGCTCGCGCGGGTCGAGCTTGCGGAAGGCATCCCCGACGGCTGGAATGAGGAGCTTGGCCGAGAACATCGATGTTGCGGTTGTCATGGAGCAAAGTCCTTCAGAACAGCTGGCCGGAGAGCATCGCGAGATGATCGGCGATCGGACCGAGCGCGAGACTGGGCAGGAAGGTTAGGCCGCCGACGATCAGGATGATGCCGATCAACAATCCGACCCACAGCGGCCCTGTTGTGGGGAACGAACCGGCAGTTTCTGGTGTGTATTTCTTGGCGGCGAGGCTACCGGCAATCGCGAGCGCAGGCACGATCATGAAGAACCGCCCGATCCACATCGCGACCGTGAGAAGGCCGTTGTAGAACGGCGTGCCTGCGGTCAGCCCGGCAAATGCAGAGCCGTTGTTCCCGGTCCCCGAAGCGAAGGCATAGAGGATCTCGGTAAAGCCATGCGGCCCCTTGTTGAGCGGCCCGGCAAGACCATCGGGCATGACGGCGCTGATCGCGGTGAGCCCGAGGATGCAGAGCGGCAGCACGGCAATCGCCAGGACTGCGAGCTTCACTTCCTTGGCCTCGATCTTCTTGCCGACATATTCCGGTGTCCGACCGACCATCAATCCCGCGATGAACACGGCCAGCAGCGCGAAGAGCAGGAAGCCGTAGATGCCCGCGCCGACGCCGCCGACCACGATTTCACCGAGCTGCATGTTGAACAGCGGAATCATCCCGCCCAATGCGGTGAAGCTGTCATGCATGGCGTTCACGGCGCCGCAGGATGCGGCCGTGGTGACGACCGAGAACAGCGCGCTGGCAGCCACGCCGAAGCGGATTTCCTTGCCTTCCATGTTCCCGCCCGCCACGCCGATGTGGTGCAGGATGGGATTGCCGGTTGCTTCCTGCCAGTAGGTCGCGCTTGCGCCAGCCAGGAACAGCGCCAGCATCGCCGCCAGGATCGCCCAGCCCTGGCGCGTGTTGCCGACGGCCTTGCCGAAGCACCAGGTCAGGCCTGAGCCGATCGCGAAGATCGACAGCATCTGCACCAGGTTGGTCAGCGCCGTGGGATTTTCGAACGGATGCGCGGAGTTGGCATTGAAGAAGCCGCCGCCATTGGTGCCCAGCATCTTGATCGCTTCCTGGCTGGCGACAGGCCCGAGCGCGATCGCCTGCCTGGTTCCTTCCAGCGTCGTCACGTTCATGCTGGCGGCAAATGTCTGGGGCACGCCGGCAGCGATGAGAAAAAGCGCGTAGACGATGCAGATGGGCAGAAGCAGGTAGAGGGTTACGCGGGTGCAATCGGCCCAGAAATTGCCGATGCTCCCCGCTTCGCGCCCTGCGAAACCGCGGAACAGCGCGAAAGCGGTGGCGATGCCGGTGGCGGCCGACAGGAAGTTATGGATCGTCAGGCCCACCATCTGGCTGAAATTCGACAGCGCGACTTCGCCCGCGTACCACTGCCAGTTGGTGTTGGTCGTGAAGCTGACCGCCGTGTTGAGCGCACCGTCCGGCGTAAATCCGGCCAAGTCGCGCGGGTTCATCGGCAATCCGGACTGCAGCCTCAGGATCGCGTATGTGAACAGCGCCAGGATGAGCTGGAACAGCAGCATGTGGACGGCGTAGCTGCGCCAGCCTTGCCGGGTCTCGGGATCGATGCCGCCCGCGCGATAGAACAGGCGTTCGACGGGGCCCAATATCCGGTGCAGCGGCGTTTCACGCCCTTCGTAGAGCGCGAAAAGCCACAGCCCCACGGGCTTGGCCAGCGCGGCGACAAGCGCGGTGAAGACGAGGATCAGGGTCCATCCTGCCACGGTCATGACGTGCGCTCCTTCAGAAGCGTTCCGGTCGCAGCAGGACCGCAACGAGATAGATGAGAAGACCGATCGCGGTCAGGCCCGCGAGCGTTGTTTCAAAAGTCATGATCGGTCCTTTCAGGCCTTCTCGCAGAGACGGACGAAGCCGAGGGTGAGTGCAAACAGTCCCGCCAGAATGGCCAGCCAGATCACGTCGTTCATGGACGTTTCCCTTTCAGAAAGTCGCGCCGGCCGACGGGATCGGAACCTCGCGGAACAGGCCGGGGCCTTCGATCGTGAGCGCGAGCCCCGAAACCAGCAGGAGAAAGGTCGCCAGAGCGATTGCGAATTCGCCGAAGGTTGCTTGGTGCGGCGGCGGGCTCGTCACGAGGCGGTGCAGCAACAGGGCGGTGCGGTGGCAACCAGCCAGTGCGGCCAGGCCAAGCGCTCGCAACGCAAACCCGGCCGGCCAGTACCGCTGCCCTGCTTTCAATCGATCCAGTACCGCATACATGGGAGGCTCCCGCATTCGTCATGCGGGCGATGTGGGCCTTCTGTCCGTAAAGGTTCCACGGGGAACTTGGCTGGCGAAATAAAGATTCCGTAAAGTTCGTGGTGCGGGCGACGGCGCGGGACTACGCGCTGCGACATGAGCGACATAGACGGGCAGCACGCCCATCAGGAAAGCCTCCCGGCGCTCGCGATCGGAGCGCTCGGCGTCGTGTTCGGCGATATCGGGACGTCGCCTCTCTATGCGCTGAAGGAAAGCTTCATCGGCCACCATCCCCTGGCGGTGGATCGCGCGCATGTCTTCGGGGTGTTGTCGCTGATCTTCTGGACGATGATGCTGATCGTCACGCTCAAATACGTCTTCGTGATCCTGCGGGCGGATAACAAGGGCGAAGGGGGCAGTCTCGCACTGCTCGCGCTGATCGGCCGTAAGCTGGACGAAAGCCGTTGGAGCCCGCTGATCGGCATGCTCGGCGTGATCGCCACAGCATTGTTCTACGGCGACGCGATCATCACTCCGGCAATCTCGGTGCTTTCCGCCGTCGAAGGCCTGACCGTGGTTCATGAAGGGTTTTCAGCCTGGGTGCTGCCGATTTCGGTCGGTATCCTGATCGGCCTGTTCGCCATTCAATCGCGTGGTACGGCCATGATCGGCAGGCTGTTCGGCCCGGTGATGGTGATCTATTTCCTCGTGCTCGCAATCCTCGGGCTGGGTGGCATCGCCCGCGCGCCCGAAGTGCTCTGGGCGCTCAGCCCGCACTACGCGCTTGAATTCTTTCTCGCGGATCCCATGCTGGCATTCCTGGCGCTGGGATCGGTGGTGCTGGCGGTAACGGGAGCCGAGGCGCTCTATGCCGATATGGGGCATTTCGGCCGCAGGGCGATCATGCTGTCCTGGCTCTACATCGCCTTTCCCTGCCTGCTGATCAATTATCTCGGGCAATCCGCTTTGTTGCTGCGCGATCCTGCAGCGGTGCAGAATCCCTTCTTCCTGATGGCGCCGGACTGGGCACGCCTGCCACTCGTCGCTCTGGCGACCATGGCGACGATAATTGCCAGCCAGGCGGTAATTTCGGGCGCCTATTCCGTATCGAGGCAGGCTGTTCAGCTGGGCTTTCTTCCGCGCCTGCGGATAGTGCATACGAGCGCAAGCGCGGCAGGTCAGATTTATGTTCCGCTGGTCAATCGCGGATTGCTGATATTGGTGATCATGCTTGTGCTCAGCTTTCAGAGCTCAAGTAACCTAGCGGCAGCCTACGGGATCGCCGTGACCGGCACGATGTTCATCACGGCCTGCATGCTGGGCGTGCTGACATTCGCCGTGTGGAAGTGGCATCCGCTCCTGGCAGGGCTGGCGACGACGACCGTCCTCGTCGTCGATGGGCTATATTTTGCGTCCAACGTCACGAAGATCCCGGATGGCGGCTGGTTCCCGCTTCTGGTCGCCGCGGTCACGTTCCTCTTCCTTACGACTTGGGCAACGGGCCGTAAGCTGGTCCGCGCACGCCTGCACGAAGATGCGATGCCGATAGACATATTCCTCAAATCCGTTGGCGAGAGGGTGAAACGCGTGCCGGGAACAGCCGTGTTCCTCTCATCATCGGTCGACGGCATTCCGCCGGCGCTCCTCCATAATCTCAAGCACAATCAGATCCTGCACGAACGCGTGGTGATCCTGACCGTATCGACCGAGGGCATCCCGCATGTTCGATCTGCGGATCGTCGCAGTGTGGAGGCAATGGGCCTCGGGCTCTATCGGATGATCTTGCGTTACGGCTTCATGGACGAGGTCGACATCCCTGCCGAACTGGCGCTGGAAAACGGAGCGAACGGTGAATTCAAGCCGATGGAGACCAGCTATTTCCTGGCCCGGCAGACGCTCATCGCATCAAATCGACCAGGTATGGCGATCTGGCGCGAGAAGCTCTTCGCGGGCATGGTTCGCAACGCGGAGAGCGCAATGGAGTTCTTTAAGCTCCCGCCCAATCGGGTGATCGAACTGGGGAGCCAGATCGAAATCTAGCAGCGCCACGTATGATTTGAAGTGGCGGCTTCAACGGGCATCGCAACCTCCACTCTTTTACCTTCTCCATTCTTCAAAACAAAAAAAGCCGGAGCTTTCGCCCCGGCCTTTCCGTTTTCGTTCCGGCTTTCGCCGGACGCTTACGGCGTGGCTTGCGGCGCGGCAGCCGCAGCGTCGCTGGGGAGGCCGCCCAATTGGTCGACCAGCTGGGTGTAGGCGTCGAGATAGGCAAGCACGATGATCTGGCCGATCTGGGTGTTCTGATAGCCGCCGCCGGCCACGCCGCCGAAGGCGCCGCCGCCGAACAGGCCGCCGCCGCCGCCGATGCTGACGTCGGACTTGCGGGCATAGCCTTCGGTCATCGCTTCTTCGACCGTGGTGCGCGCGTTGACGATCGACAGGGTGACATTGGCTTCACCCTTCTTCACGTTCACGGCACCGGCCAGCGCGCCCAGCGTGCCGCCCATGAAGCCGCCCAGGAAACCGCCGACGCCGCCGCCGCCCGAATTGTTGTTGGTCGAGACGATATCGGGCTGGAGGAAGTAGTCCGCCGCCTTCACCTGGCCGCGGCCGAGGTTCGAACCCTTCTGCAATTCGCCGTCATCGGCCAGCGCGCGTTCCATCGAGCGGCTTTCCATCGCGCGGCCGCGATTGACCAGCGAGAAGCAGCCGGAGCGCTGGACGAAGATCTTGATGATCGCTTCGGGGCTGCCGAGGCTGAGTTCGCGCCACCACTGATTGTCCGGCTCCACGATCGCGACGGTGCCGAGATTGCGGCCGCAGCGCGGGATGTTCGCCGTGCCCTTGCTCTGCAGCTTGCGGCCGGAGCTCTCATCCTTCTTCGCCAGCGCGGGCGTGGCGATCGTCACGGCAAGGGCAAGTGCCGCCGCTCCGCTGATAAGCTTCTTCATCGTGAAATTCCCCTCAATTCAAGAACCGAAAGCAGGCCAAGAACATGCAACAGGCTGGTGCTTCGCCTGCCCATAGACGATCTGGTCCGCAATTTACCGGACCATGAAAACCGGGCAACCTATTTGCGTTCAAATTCTGCGGCTAACGGCGGGCGGTCATCCCGCAAGCTCGGCCAATCGCTGCGTGTCGAAATAGAGGATCGTGATCTCCGTCATCTTGCCGTTCTCGACCCGGTAATACTCGACCATCGGCATGCTGAAGCTGCCCTTGGCGGTGCGGCCGGACATCTGCGAGTAATGGATCATCCGATCGACGCCGTCGGTCCAGACATTCTTGATGTCGAGATCGCAATCCTCCCACAGGCCGAAGACCGTCTTCACCAGATGCACGAAGCCCTCCGGGCCGTAATAGGTACCGCCATAGGGCAGCGATTCCGCCTCGCGGATCACGCAGCCTTCGGCGACGAACTCGGCCGCCTGCTCGATCGTGATTGATGCATCCACCGTGGCGAGCTTCGCCAGGATCTGTTGCGGATTCTTGATGTCCAGCATGGTTTCCTCTCCCTAGACTTGATCGTCTCGGGCTGAATCAGCCAGAGACGTGAAGCAAGGTCTCGAATATTGTGCTCTAGCCTGCCCGATCGACCGGCATGTTGTCGATCAGACGCGTGCCGCCGATCCGCGCAGCCACCAGCAGGCGTGCAGGCGCATCGCCGAGGCGGGCGAGCAGAGCGAGGCTCGCGGCATCGGCCAGATCGGCATAGTCGACCGAGCTGAACCCGCCATCGATCAGCGCGGCCTGTAGTGCGGCGAGGGCAGGGGCGACGGGCTCACCCGCTTCGATCTTGGCAAGCGCCGTTCTCATGGCCCCCGGCAAGGTCACGGCGCGGAGGCGATCTGCGGCCGAGAGATAGCGGTTGCGGCTGCTCATCGCGAGACCATCCTCCTCCCGCACGGTCGCCACGCCGAGAATCCGGTTGACATGCGGGCGCGTGAAATCGAGATCGCGCGCCATGCGTCGGATCACGGCGAGCTGCTGCCAGTCCTTCTCCCCGAACAGCGCGAGATCGGGCGCAACCTGGTTGAACAGCTTCGCCACCACTGTCGCCACGCCGTCGAAATGGCCCGGCCGCGCCGCGCCGCAGAACCCTTCGGAGACGCCGGAGACGGAAATATTCGTGGAAAATCCGTCCGGGTACATCTGCTCCACGTCCGGCGCCCAGAGCACGGCCACGCCTTCGCTTTCCAGCATGGATGCGTCGCGTTCCAGCTGGCGCGGATAGGCGTCCAGATCCTCGTTCGGGCCGAACTGCCTGGGGTTGACGAAGATCGAGGCCACGACGTGCGGAGCGAGTTCGCGGGCGCGGCGTACCAGCGTCAGATGGCCTTCATGCAGTGCGCCCATCGTGGGCACCAGGGCGACTTCGCCGGTTTCGCGCAGGGCAGAGACCGCCAGGCGAAGCGCGTCAAGCTGATTGATGGTTTGCACCTGCCTTGGCCCTCCGATAAGAGCGGGCGATCCCGTCCGCGCCGCTGTCCTAGCGCCGGCGCCGGGCCGGTATCAACTTGTATCGATCGTCATCAATTTTGCATCGAAAGCTGCCAGCCACGTGTCCATGACTGCCCAGATTCGGAATGGCCCGCACCGGATCGTGTTCGCCAATGAGAAGGGTGGCACCGGCAAGTCGACGACGGCGGTCCATGTGGCGGTGGCGCTGGCCCATCGCGGCGCGAAAGTGGCCGCGCTCGATCTCGATACGCGCCAGCGCACGCTTTATCGCTATCTCGAAAATCGCGCCGAGACGGAAAAGCGCCGCGAGATCGATCTGCCGAGCGCCAGCTTCGATGTCTTCGAAGCGGACAGCATCGAAGCGCTGGACGAACAGGCCGCGCGGCTGGGCGAAGGCTACGATTTCCTTGTGTTCGACACGCCGGGCCGCGACGATCCCTTCGCGCGCCATGTCGCCACGGGAGCGGACACGCTGGTCACGCCGCTCAATGACAGCTTCGTCGATTTCGACCTCATCGGGCAGGTGGATGCGGAAACCTTCAAGGTCCGCCGCCTGTCCTTCTACGCCGAACTGATCTGGGAAGCGCGCAAGAAGCGCGCCATGGCCACCATCCGGGACCAGCGGCGCGAAATGGACTGGGTGGTGGTGCGCAACCGCACCCATCACGTGGAAGCCCGCAACCAGCGCCGGATCGATGCCGCGCTTACCGAATTGTCCCGCCGGGTGGGTTTCCGCGTGGCGCGGGGCCTGTCGGAACGCGTGATCTATCGCGAACTGTTCCCGTCCGGTTTGACGCTGCTCGACAAGGGGCATCTGGGCGAGCTGGGCACCAGCCATCTGGTCGCCAGGCAGGAGCTGCGCGGGCTTGTGAGCGGGCTCAACCTGCCCTTTCCGGCGCCTTCCGCATCGGCGCTCGCGGGAGCTGCCTGAAGATCATGGTCCGGCTGCTGGCGATCCTGATCATCGCATCGCTCGCCTGCCGTTTCCTGTTTCGCTGCTGGCCTTGGGAACTGGCCGGGCTTTCCGCCCGTTCGGCCGACGAGGCGCGCGCCCGCGCCTTGCTAGGACTTCGTAAATCCGCTGATCGTAACGAGATTATCGATGCGCATCGGCGGCTCGTGGCCCGCGTGCACCCGGACAAGGGCGGCACCGGGGACCAGGTCGTGGAAGCCAACGCCGCGCGAGACCTGCTGTTAGCAAAACTGGCCAAGGAAGGACGAAAGCGAGAATGAGCCATCAATTCCATCCGACCGTGCTGCGCGAATACGATATTCGCGGAATCATCGGCGAAACGCTCGGCCCCGACGATGCGCGGGCGATCGGGCGGGGCTTCGCCACTCTGCTGAAGCAGGCGGGGGGCAGCAAGGTCGCGGTGGGCTATGATGGTCGGGTCAGTTCGCCTCTGCTCGAACATGCGCTTATCGAAGGGCTGAACGCGGGCGGGTGCGACGTGGTGTGCGTCGGTCTCGGTCCTACGCCGATGCTTTATTATGCGGAAGCGTCGTTCGACGATGTCGATGGCGGCATCCAGATCACGGGCAGCCACAACCCCGCCAATTACAACGGCTTCAAGATGGTCTTCCAGGGCAAACCCTTCTTCGGGAAGGACATCCTCAAGATCGGCGAACTGGCTGCAAAGGGAGAATGGTCCGGCGGGACGGGTTCGGTGGAAACGCGCGACGTCCGCCAGTCCTATCTCGAACGCATGCTCCAGGGCCTTGCGGGGATTGACCAATCCAAGCTTGAAACGCTGCGCGTGGGCTGGGATGCCGGCAATGGCGCCGCCGGCCCGATGCTGGAACTGCTCGCCGCGCGCCTGCCGGGCGAGCATCATCTGCTCTATACCGAAGTGGACGGGAATTTCCCCAATCACCACCCGGATCCGACGGTGGAGGAAAACCTGGTCGACCTACGCAAGCTGGTCGCGGACAAGAAGCTCGATTTCGGCATCGCTTTCGATGGCGATGGCGACCGGATCGGCGCGATCGATGGGCAGGGGAGGATCATCTGGGGCGACCAGCTGCTGATGATCTATGCCGAGGACCTGCTGAAGATGGTGCCGGGCGCCACGATCATCGCGGATGTGAAAGCTTCCCGCGCCTTGTTCGATCATGTCGCCGCGCATGGCGGCAAGCCGCTGATGTGGAAGACGGGCCACAGCCTGATCAAATCCAAGATGAAGGAGACGGGATCGCCGCTCGCCGGCGAGATGAGCGGCCATGTCTTCTTCGCCCATGATTATTACGGCTTCGACGATGCGCTCTATGCCGGCGTGCGCCTGATCGCGGCGTCCGCGCGGCTCGGCCGCTCGGTCACCGAATTGCGCGGAGCGATGGCCGATATGGTCAACACGCCGGAAATGCGCTTCCAGGTGGATGAGAGCCGCAAATTCGCCGTGGTTGACGAAGTGAAAGCGAGGCTCGCCGAAGGCGGCGCGGATGTCGACGCCACCGACGGCGTGCGCGTCAATACGCCGGATGGCTGGTGGCTGCTGCGCGCATCGAATACGCAGGACGTGCTGGTGGCGCGTGCCGAAAGCGAGAACCAGGCAGGCCTCGACCGGCTGATGGCGCAGATCGATCAGCAGCTCGCGCTTTCGGGCCTGGAGCGGGGCCCGCAGGCGGCGCATTAGCTTCCTGCGGGGGGTGTCAGGCGATCTGCTGTGCCAGTGCTGCCAGCTGGTCGATTGCCGTCCCCCAGCCTTCGAAAAAGCCGAGCTCCTCGTGCTTGCGCGCGTCCTCGCCATGTTTGTGCAGCGCGCGTGCCGTGTATCGTGTGCCGGCGTCTTCGGCCTCGAAGCTCATGATCGCGGTGAGCGCCAGCCAGGGTTCGGCCGGACGCCAGCCCTCCGTCAGCAGGGTGGTGAAGATCAGGCGCGTTTGGGGGACGACTTCGAGGAAGCAGGCATCGACATGGGGCTGGAACGCGCCATCGCCTTCGCGCATCCGGGTCACGAAGCCGCCGCCCGGCCACAGGTCTAGCTTGACGACCTGACATTCGATGGGGGCGGGTATCCACCATCTCGCCAGATGTTCGGGCTCGCTCCAGGCCTTCCAGACGACGGCCGGTGGCGCCTTGATGAAACGGCTTATGCTGAGTTCGTTCTGGTCGGCGGGCATGGTCACGGCTCCTGCGGCATCCGGGTTTCGACATAGGCGGCCAACCGGTCGGCACTGGCCTGCCAGGACTGGCGCTGGCGGGAGAGCCAGTCTTCCGCGGCGGCCAGCCTTTCCGCATTGATCCGGCAGGTGCGGACCCGGCCGGTCTTTTCCGAATGAATGAGGCCGTCCTGTTCCAGCACTTTGAGATGCTTCAGGAAGGCCGGCAGGCCCATCGCGAAGGGGGCGGCGAGTTCCTTCACGGATGCCGGACCCTTCGTGAGGCGGCCGATCACGGCCCGCCTCGTCGGATCGGCCAAGGCATGGAATGCGGCATCAAGGTCCGATATAAGGTTTTCCATTTGGAGAACCATATAGAAAGTTCACCGATTGGCAAGGTGATCTGCAACCATCCCTTCCCCGCCTGCGCGTTTCATGCTCCATGAGCGCCGGTGTTTCATCAACCAAACCCCGGTCCGGGCGTTGGAGACGAATGAGCGACGCGGAGCTTCCTCCCGAGATCGAGGCCTGGTTTTCCGGACGCCGATGGCGCGTCAGGCGCCACCAGGGCGATATGCTGGCCGAACACGCGGCCGGCCGCCATGCCCTGCTGGTGGCCGATACGGGCGCGGGCAAGACGCTGGCGGGCTTCCTGCCTACGCTGGCCGATTTCGCGCCTTCCCGCCTTGCCGGCGCCGCACCGCCGGAAGGGCTCCACACGCTCTACGTCTCGCCCCTGAAGGCGCTGGCGCATGACGTGCAGCGCAATCTCCTGACCCCGATCGAGGAGATCGGCCTGCCGATTCGCGTGGAGACGCGCAGTGGCGATACCCCGTCCGACCGCAAGCGGCGGCAGCGCGAACGCCCGCCGCATATCCTGCTGACCACGCCGGAATCGCTTTCGCTCCTGCTGAGCTATCCCGAAAGCTTCACGCTGTTCGCCTCGCTGAAGCGGGTCGTGGTGGACGAGATCCACGCATTCGCCACGGGCAAGCGCGGCGACCTTCTCGCTCTGTCGCTTGCCCGGCTGCAGGCGATCGCGCCCGATCTGCAGCGCGCGGCACTGTCCGCCACACTGGCCGATCCGGAAGCGTTCCGCGCCTGGCTGGCGCCGTGGGGCGATGTCGACAGCGTTTCGCTGGTGACCGGAGAATCGGGCGCGGAGCCGGACCTTGCGATCCTGCTCCCGGATGAGGAACGCATACCGTGGGGCGGCCATGCGGCGACCTGGGCGATCCCGCGCGTCTATGAGGAGATCCGCCGCAACCGCACCACGCTGATCTTTACCAACACGCGGTTTCTGGCCGAATATGCCTTCCAGCTGCTGTGGGATGCGAATGAGGACAAGCTGCCGATCGGCATCCATCATGGATCGCTGTCCAAGGAGGCGCGGCGCAAGGTGGAAGGGGCGATGGCGCGGGGGGAGCTGCGCGGGCTGGTCTGCACCGCCAGCCTCGATCTGGGCGTCGATTGGGGCGATGTCGATTGCGTGATCCAGATGGGCGCGCCCAAGGGCTCCTCGCGGCTGCTGCAGCGGATCGGACGTGCCAATCACCGGCTGGACCAGCCCTCGCGCGCGATTCTCGTGCCGGGCAATCGCTTCGAATTCCTCGAGGCGATGGCCGCCAAGGATGCGGTGGACGAAGGGCAACGCGACGGGGAAGCGTTCGACCGGGGTGGGCTCGACGTGCTGGCCCAGCATGTCATGGCCTGTGCGTGCGCCGCGCCGTTCGAAGAAGGAGCGCTGCTGGCGGAAGTGCGCTCATGTCTTTCCTATGCCTGGCTGGACGAGGAAATCTGGCGCCGCGTGCTGCATTTTGTGGCGACCGGCGGCTATGCGCTGGAAGCCTATGACCGGTTTCGCCGCATCGTGCGCGACCGCGAGGGCGTATGGCGACTGACTCATCCCGAGCACGCCGCGCGGCACCGGATCAATGCCGGGATCATCGTCGATTCCGAGATGCTCGAAGTCCGCTTCAGGAACGGCCGTTCGCTGGGCCGGGTGGAGGAGGGCTTCGCCGCCTCGCTTTCGTCCGGCGACACGTTTTCCTTCGCCGGCCTCAATCTGGAGGTCGAGGGGATCAAGGACATGGATATCGTAGTGCGTGCTTCGTCGAAGGCTGCGATGATCCCGAGCTATGGCGGGCAGCGCCTGCCGCTCACGACCCATCTCGCCGAACGCGTGCAGGCGATGCTGGCCGATCGCGCCGGCTGGGGGCGCTTCCCCGACGATGTGCGCGAATGGCTGGAAGTGCAGGACTGGCGCTCACGCCTGCCCGCGCCGGGCGAGCTGCTGGTGGAAAGCTTCCCCCATGCGCGCCATCATTACACGGCCTATTACACGTTCGAGGGCTGGAACGCGAACCAGTCCCTCGGCATGCTGATCACGCGGCGGATGGAGGATCGCGGGCTGCAGCCGCTGGGTTTCGTGGCCAATGATTATACGCTGGCGGTCTGGGGCCTGAAGCCGGTGACCGATCCTGCGCCGCTGCTCTCGCCCGACATCCTGGCGCATGAGTTCGTGGAATGGGTGCAGAATTCGCACCTCCTGCGCCGCGCCTTCCGCGAAGTGGCGGTGATTTCAGGGCTGATCGAACGTCAGCAGCCGGGCAAGCGGAAGACGGGCAAGCAGGTCACTTTCTCGACCGATCTGATCTACGAGGTGCTGCGGAAATACGAGCCCGATCACGTGCTGATCGAGGCTGCGTGGACCGATGCGCGGCGGCGCATGACCGATCTGGGGCGCCTGGCCCGCCTGCTCGACCGCGCGGGCGAGCAGCTCGTCCATGTGGCGCTTGATCGGGTCAGCCCGCTGGCCGTGCCGGTGATGGTGATGATCGGCCGGGAGAGCCTGCCTGCCGGCGCGGCGGATGAGGAACTGCTGCTGGAAGCGGAAGAGCTCGCTGCGGCCGCGATGGAGCCGGGGGATGGGGAGCTGCGGGAAGAGGAGTGAGCAGGGAAGATTGCTCTCCTCCCCTTCAGGGGAGGGGGAGCGTGTGGCCAATGCTTCCAAAAGAAAAAGGGGCGGATTTCTCCGCCCCTCATGACCTCTTTGCATCCTTGGACACGGAAGTCCTAACTTGCGTTCGGCGCCTTGCCGAAGCCGGCATAGCGTTCATTGCCGACGAAGCCGAACTTCGTCACGCCCGAACCCTTGATGATGTTCAGCACGCGTGCCGAAAGGTCGTAGCTCGCTTCCGGTTCCGGTTCGAACTGCAGTTCCGGTTCCGGCTTCATCGCCATCGACTGCTGGAGCAGCGTGACCAGCTGGCCGGTGTTCACTGCGCTGCCGTTCCACAGGACCTTGTTGTCCCGCGTGAGGACCACCTTGTTCTTCACCGGCTCGACGATCACGTCGGGCGGATTCGGCTGCGGTGTGGGCAGATCGATATTCACGGCGTGCGTCGCTACCGGGATGGTGATGATGAACATGATGAGCAGAACGAGCATGACGTCGATCAACGGCGTCGTGTTCATTTCCATCATCGGCGAACCATCGTCCTTGCCGCCTGACATTGCCATCGGGATTTACTCCTGAACTATTTCGAACCGGCGATCAGCCGTTCGGGTCGACCGGGTTCGAAATGAAGCCGACAGTGGGGTAGCCCGCCGCCTGCACGTTGTAGATTGCGCCGGCAACGCAGCGCCACGGGGCCTGGACGTCACCGCGGATATGCACCTGCGGGATCTTTTCCGGATCCTTCATGATCGCTTCGATGCCGCCTTCGCGCTTCACGATGGAGTCGAGGCGCTTGAACGCCTGATCGTAGAGCTCCTGCGACGTCACCGGGGTGATGTTGTTGAAGTACACCCGGCACTGGCCGTAACGAGATGCGCCCTGGTAGCCCGGATCGCCCGCGCTGAGCCCGGCGGCATCGGTCGTGGTGACGGTCAGAAGCAGGTTCTCGACCTTGTCTTCCGATTCCTTGGAGACCAGGATGGGGATGCGGAGCTTCTCGATGGTCTGGATCGCCACCGGGACCGCGATGAGGAAGATGATCAGGAGCACCAGCATCACGTCCACGAGCGGCGTGGTGTTGATGTCCGACATCGGCGTTTCCGCACCGCCTCCGCCTGTCGAAATGGCCATTGTAGTATCCTATCCTAAGACATTTCAGCGACGGGCCGGTGCCCGCATGCCGGTTGCCGGCCCGTCGCGTCTCTGCAAGCTTCGTTCTGACCAGTCTCGCGATCAGGCCTTCGGCGCAGCGGCCGGAGCAGCAGGCTTGGCGGCCGGAGCCGGGGCAGCCTTGCCCACGATCGCGGGCTTCACAGCACCCTTGGAGGTGATGTTGGCGAGAACGTTGGTCGAGAAGCCGCTCAGCTCTTCGGAGATGCGCTTGTTGCGCGACTGCAGCCAGTTGTAGGCAAGCACGGCCGGAACGGCCACGAGCAGACCGAGCGCGGTCATGATCAGAGCTTCACCGACCGGACCGGCGACCTTGTCGATCGAGGCCGAACCGGCGAGGCCGATGTTGATCAGAGCGCGATAGATGCCGACCACGGTCCCGAACAGACCGATGAACGGTGCGGTTGCACCCACGGTCGCGAGGAACGGAAGGCCGCCGGCGAGCCGGGCGTTGATCGAATTCTCCGAACGCGCCAGCGAGCCATGCATCCAGTCATGGGCTTCGAGGCTGTCGGTCATCTTGCTGTGCTGTTCTTCGGCGGACAGAGCGTCGTCGACGAGCTGGCGATAGGCGCTGTTCTTGTCGAGCTTGGCGGCGCCTTCCTTCAGCGTGTTCGCGCGCCAGAAATTCGCACGGATGTCACGCGCCTGGTTGAGCAGCTTCTGCTGTTCGATGAACTTCGTGAACAGGATGTAGAACGAACCGAACGACATGATGCCGAGGATGATGACGGTAGCGTAGGCAACGACACCGCCCTGTTCGAGAGCTTCCTTGAAGCCGAACTTGTTCTGCGGGGCCCCTTCGGCCGCGGCGGCAAGAATTTCGATAAGCATGCGGGTATTCCTCTCAATAAAATAAAGTCAGAACGGAAACTGCGGCTCGCCCGGCAGATCCGGGCAAGCCGTGCAAAACGATTACTTCGGAATCTGCCAGCGCACCGCGCTCGACCAAGTGGCCGTGCCGGGCTGCCCTTCACATGGCGCAGGCGGCTTGAAGCGGCCGCGTTTCTGGATCAGCGAGCACGTCGTCTGGTCGAGATCGGGATGGCCGCTCGAACCGGTGACGTTGCAGCTGGCCACGCGCCCATCGCCACCCACGGTGACGGTGAACCGCGTAACGCCTTCGCGTTCTTCACGCAGGGCGCGCGATGGATAGTCGTCCGGGCTGGCCCAGGAAGAGGGATTGCCGCGCGGCGACGGAGCCTGCGGCTTGCAGACCGGCGCCGGCGGAGCGGCAGGCGGTGCAAGAACGATGGGGGCAGGGGGCGGTGGAGTCGTGACCGTCTGAATCGGCGGTGGTGCCACGGCGATGGAAATCGGCGGCGGCGGTGCGACCGGCGGCGGCGGAGCGTTCTTCTGCTCAGGCGGCGGCGGCGGCGGTTCTTCCGGGGGTTTCTCTTCCTTGATGTCAATCGTGGTTACACGCTCGGCCACCTTCTTGTAGGCTTCAAAGGCAAGCCCGGTCACAAGCCCATATCCGAGCGCGACGTGAATCAAGGCAACGATGATCAGCGCGGTAAGGCGGTTACCGCTCATTGATTGGTCAGCGTAGGCCATTCAGTCGCATCACTCCATTACGGTTCCCCGGACGAGTCCGGGTTACGCCGAAACGGAACAGAAATTCCCCTCCGGCGCAAACGTTCAAAAATTTCCACCCAATCGGGTCGGGCCGGATGGCCCCCGAAAAGTGTATCGTGCGGCAGTCCCGCACGAATCCATTTTTTTATAGGGGCGATTATGCTTTTGGCCCCGGTTTTCGGGGGTCTTAGCGGTGAAGGCATAGTTGCGCAAACGCTTTATCGGTTAACGGACAATTCAAGTCTTTCCGGGTTGAACACGAAAAGGCACGATGTCTCCGGACGGCGAGAAACAGGAAGAGGTTCCGATGAAATTTTCGCGATTCTTTCGCAATATAGCCTCCACAGGCCTCCTTGCGCTGGCCATCCATGCTGCATCCGCCGGTGCAGCGCAGCCTGCAACATCCCCATCCGCCGTTCCCATGACCTATGCGGACCTGGCCGATCTGATCGATCCGGCCAGCGTGGTGCTGGAAGCGAAGATTCGGAAGCAGGCGGTGGTGGAGCCGGAGCGTTCCCGGGGGCTGCGTCCCGGCTGGGTGCGTCTCTATATCGAAGCCAAGACGCTGGGGTTGCTTGCGGGCCGGCAGGAATTCGGCGAATTCGTACGCTATCTCGTGGACGTGCCGCTGAATTCGCGGGGACGTGCGCCGAATCTCAAGGGAAACGCCGTCCTCCTGTTCGGCTATCGGGTGCCGAACCGGCCGTCCGATCTTCAGCTGGTGAAGCCCAATGCCCAGCTGATCTCGAGCGAGCCCCTGAAGGCGAGCCTGCGGCCGATGTTGACCGAATTCTTCGCGGCGGACGCGCCGGCGCGCATCACCGGCATTCGCGACATCCTCTGGGTGCCGGGCAATCTGGCGGGCGAATCCGAGACGCAGCTGTTCCTCAAGACGGAGGCTGACGCGCCGGCCCTGGTCAGCGTGATTCGGCGGCCGGGCCAAAGACCGGTCTGGGGGGCGTCCTGGTCCGAGCTGGTGGATGAAGGTGCGGGCCCGCCGGCGCGCGATACGCTGGCCTGGTATCGCCTGGCCTGTTCGCTGCCGCCCGCCCTGCCGCCCGAAGCGCAACTGGCGCAGGATGCGAACGGAAGGCTCAACGCGGAACTCGATTATCGCCTGGTCAAGGAACAGCTCGGTCCGTGCGAGCGGCGCCGGCCCTGACCGGTCACGCGTCCCAATGGATTGCCCTATGGTCTTTACCCCGAGCTTGGCTTAGGGGCCGCTGCGAAAGGGGGCATACATGGCCGATCCGTTGCGTATCGCGCTGGCAGGGCTGGGAACCGTCGGCGCGGGCGTCATCAAATTGCTCGATGCGAATGCGGGGCTGATTTCCGCGCGGGCCGGGCGCCCGATCGAGATCGTGGCCGTGAGCGCGCGGGACCGCGCCAAGGATCGCGGCGTCGATCTTTCCGCCTATGCCTGGGAAGACGACATGACCGCGATGGCGGCGCGCGGCGATGTCGATGTGGTGGTCGAGCTGGTCGGCGGCTCCGACGGCCCGGCGCTTACCCTGGCGCGCAATGCCATCCGGGCAGGCAAGTCGGTCGTCACGGCGAACAAGGCGATGATCGCGCATCACGGCCTCGTCCTTGCCCAGGCGGCCGAGGATGCGGATGTCGCCCTGAAGTTCGAAGCGGCGGTGGCGGGCGGCATTCCCGTGATCAAGGGGCTGCGCGAAGGCACGGCGGCGAATGCGATCGACCGGATCTACGGGATTCTCAACGGCACCTGCAATTTCATCCTCTCCACCATGGAGGATACTGGCCGCGATTTCGGGGACGTGCTGAAGGAAGCGCAGGAACGCGGCTATGCCGAAGCGGACCCCACTTTCGATGTCGAAGGGATCGACGCGGCGCACAAGCTGTCGATCCTCGCCGCGATCGCTTTCGGCGGCCAGCTCGATTTCGCGCATGTCGACACCAAGGGCATTTCCGCGCTCCGGGCGGCGGATATCGCCCAGGCCGGGACGCTGGGCTATGTCATCCGCCTGATCGGCATGGCCGAGGCCGAAAGCGTCACCGCGGGCCCGCGCCGCCTGTTCCAGCGCGTGCAGCCCTATCTCGTCCAGGAGGATCATCCGCTCGCCCATGTCGACGGCGCGACAAATGCAGTAGTGGCTGAAGGCAATTTCTGCGGCCGGCTGCTGTTCCAGGGCGCCGGCGCCGGCGATGGACCAACGGCGAGCGCGGTGGCGGCCGACCTGATCGATATCGCACGCGGCGAGATCGCCGCGCCCTTCTCCGTGCCGGTGGCGCAGCTCGAAGCGCTGCTGCCGGCGGAATCGGGCCATCGCATGGGCCGCCGCTACATCCGCTTCACCGTGGCCGACCGCCCCGGCGTGCTGGCCGAGATCACGGCAGCGATGCGCGATGCGGGCGTCTCGATCGAAAGCATGATCCAGAAGGGTCAGCCGGAGGAAGGTGGGGAAGTGCTCGTCGCGCTCGTCACGCATGAAGGGCCCGAACGCTGCGTGACCGACGCGTTGCGCCTGCTGGAGGGGTCGTCGAGCCTGACGGAGCCTCCGCTCGTCATGCAACTTCTCGGAAACTGAGTGCCGGTAAACTGAGGAGGCATTGCGGTTTTCGGAGCGACCCCTTACGCAGACAATCGTTCCGACCCTCCCTGATCTCAACGCGGAAAGGCTCCCATGTCCGACAAGTCGAATACGCCCGCCAGCCACGTCCTCGATCGCGTCCTCGTTCTCGAACTAGTCCGCGTAACGGAAGCGGCGGCGATCGCGGCATCGAAGCTGGTGGGACGGGGTGACGAGAAGGCGGCCGACGCCGCCGCGGTCGAAGCGATGCGCCGAGCCTTCGACGAGCTCTATATGGACGGCACCGTCGTCATCGGCGAGGGCGAGCGGGACGAAGCGCCGATGCTCTATATCGGCGAGAAGGTCGGCGGCGCGCCGGGCAAGGGGCCGAAGATCGACATCGCGCTCGATCCGCTGGAAGGCACGACGATCACCGCCAAGGCCGGGCCCAACGCGCTGGCCGTGCTCGCGGCCGCCGAAGAAGGCGGGCTGCTCAACGCGCCTGACGTCTACATGGACAAGCTTGCCGTCGGCCCGGGCTATCCGCAGGGCATCATCTCGCTCGACAAGAGCGTGCGCGAAAACGTGGCCGCGGTCGCCGCCGCCAAGGGCGTCCAGCCCAACGAGATCATCGTCTGCGTGCTCGACCGCCCGCGCCATGCGGAACTGATCGCGGAATTGCGCGACATCGGCTGCGGCATCCAGCTGATTCCCGATGGCGACGTGGCCGGCGTGATCGCCACTACCAATCCGGACACCACGATCGACATGTATATGGGATCGGGCGGCGCGCCGGAAGGCGTGCTCGCGGCAGCGGCGCTGCGCTGCGTGGGCGGGCAGTTCAATGGCCGCCTCCTGTTCCGCAACGAGGATGAGCGCAGCCGCGCGCGCAAATGGGGAATCGAGGATCTCAACCGCATCTACCTGCTGGACGATCTCGCCAAGGGCGATTGTATCTTCGCCGCGACGGGCGTGACCGATGGTTCGCTGCTGCGCGGCGTCAAGCGCCTGAAGGACGGCAAGATGACGACGCAGAGCGTGGTGATGCGCGCCAGTTCCGGCACGGTCCGCTGGGTCGGGGGCGAACACCGCATCTCCTCGTGACCGTCACGCCAGCGAAAGCCGGCATCTCTCTCGGTCACTTCCTGGTTCGCCCACAACGATCCCGGCTTTCGCTGGGATGACGAAAGGTATTGCGGCACATCGACCTTAATCCCCCGTTGGCTGCGATCTGCCGGTTGCAATCGGGCTACGCTGAATTAGAGGCGTGTCCGATTCTTCGCGACACATCAATATAAGGGGCTCCTGCGATGAAAATCATGGCCGGCAATTCCAACCTGCCGCTCGCCCGGGCGATCGCAGCCTATCTCGAGACGCCGCTGACCGATGCGAGCGTCCGCCGCTTCGCCGACGAGGAAATCTTCGTGGAGATCCACGAGAACGTGCGTGGCGAGGACGTCTTCGTGGTGCAGTCCACCAGCTATCCGGCAAACGACAATCTGATGGAGCTGCTGATCGGCATCGACGCGCTGCGCCGCGCCTCGGCCGCGCGCATCACGGCCGTCGTACCCTATTTCGGCTATGCGCGGCAGGACCGGAAGCCCGGCCCGCGCACGCCGATCTCGGCCAAGCTCGTCGCCAACCTGATCACCGAAGCCGGGGCCGACCGCGTCCTTTCGGTCGACCTGCATGCCGGCCAGATCCAGGGCTTCTTCGATATCCCGACCGACAATCTCTACGCAGCACCTTCCATGGCCGCCGATATCCAGGCGCGCTACGGCGACAAGGCCCTGACGGTCGTCTCGCCGGACGTGGGCGGCGTGGTTCGCGCCCGCGCGCTCGCCAAGCGGCTGGACAATGCACCGCTGGCCATCGTCGACAAGCGGCGCGAACGGCCGGGCGAATCCGAAGTGATGAACATCATCGGCGACGTGAAAGGCCGGCATTGCATCCTGATCGACGATATCATCGATTCGGGCGGCACGCTGTGCAACGCTGCCCAGGCGCTGATGGATGCAGGGGCGACCAGTGTCGCGGCCTATATCACCCATGGCGTGCTCTCGGGCGCCGCCGTGCAGAAGGTCGACAATTCGGCGCTGAAGGAACTCGTCATCACCGACACGATCCTGGCGACCGACGCGGCCAGGGACAGCAAGCGCATCCGCATCCTGCCGATTGCCACGCTGATCGGCGAAGCGATCCGCCGGATCGCGGATGAAAGCTCCGTCTCGAGCCTGTTCGACTGAGCGCATGAAGCTCGACGCCGACATTGCCCTTGTCCACCGCCTCGCCGATGCGGCGGGCGAGGTCATCAGGCCGTGGTTCCGCCAGGGCGTGTCGGTGGAACGCAAGGGCGACGATACCCCCGTCTCGCTGGCCGACCGCGCGGCGGAGGAGGCGATGCGCCGGATTCTGACCGCGGAATGCCCTCGCGATGCGGTGCATGGCGAGGAATTCGGCGAGCAGCCGGGCTCGACCAGCCGGCAATGGGTGCTCGACCCGATCGACGGGACTGCGGGCTTCCTCGCGGGTCGCCCGATCTTCGGCACGCTGATCGCGCTCCTGGTCGACGGCTGGCCGGTGCTGGGCGTGATCGACCAGCCGATACTGGGCGAACGCTGGATCGGCGCGATGGGCCATCTGACCACGCTCAACGGTAGCGTCGCCAACGCGCGCAGTTGCCGCCGCCTCGCCGATGCGACGATCGCCACGACCGGTCCGCATTATTTCGACGATCATGATGGCGGCCACTTCATGGCGCTCGCGGCGAAGACCGATCATCGCCGCATGGTGATGGGCGGCGACTGCTACAATTACGCCATGCTCGCATCGGGCCATCTCGACATCGTATGCGAGGCGGGCCTCAAGCTGCATGACTTCGCCGCGTTGGTGCCCGTGGTCGAAGGCGCGGGCGGTACGATGTGCGACTGGAACGGCGATCCGTTGAATCGCGATTCGGACGGCCATGTCCTGGCGCTGGGCGATCCGGCGCGGCTCGAAGACGTGATCGAGGCGCTTGCCTGCGCGCATTGAAATGGCGGGCCGCGGATAATGGCCCGTTTGCTCTTCCTCTATGGGACGCTGATGAAGGATGTCGCCCGGGGTTATCCGGCGCGGCTTGCCGCTGGACTGGGAGAGGGGCAGCCCGCCACGGTGCGAGGCGCGCTCTATGCCGTTCGCGAGGGTTGCGCGGTCTATCCCGCACTCGTTCCACGCGCGCCCACCCGTGTGATGGGCGTACTCTATAATCTGCCTGATGATCCCGCATGGCTCGCTGCGCTCGATCGATTCGAGAACTATGATCCCCGCCGACCGACAGCGGGCGAATATGTCAGACGGCCGGTGGAGGCGAGGCTTGCGAGCGGCGCTCTTGTCCTGGCGGAAGCCTATATCTATCGCCGTGCCCTGCAGCCCGGCCTGCGGCGCATCGCGCATGGCGATTTCGCCCGCTATCTGGCGGATACGGGGTTCAAGCCGTTCGAGCGTTGAATGGCTTGCCATCGTGCCGCTTTGCCGCTAGTGGCGCGCGCCTTACAGACACGTAATTCAACGGCCGGCCTGGCTGGTAAGGGCTGCCAGGGCTGGTTCCGACGTGTCTCTGACCAAGGAGACGAAAATGCCCAAGCTCAAGACCAAGAGCGGTGTGAAGAAGCGCTTCAAGCTCACCGCGACGGGCAAGGTGAAGCACGGCGTAGCCGGCAAGCGCCACCGCCTGATCAGCCATAATGGCAAGTATATCCGCCAGAACCGTGGGACCGACGTGATCTCCGACGCCGATGCGAAGGTGATCAAGAAGTGGGCGCCCTACGGGCTCAACTGAGACAGGAGTACTAGCCAATGTCACGCATCAAACGCGGCGTTACCACCCGCGCCAAGCACAAGCGGATCCTGGATCAGGCCAAGGGCTATCGCGGCCGTCGCAAGAACACGATTCGCGTCGCTCGCCAGGCCGTCGAGAAGGCCGGCCAGTACGCCTATCGCGACCGCAAGGTTAAGAAGCGGAACTTCCGCGCCCTGTGGATCCAGCGCATCAACGCCGCCGTCCGCGCCGAAGGCCTGACCTATTCGCAGTTCATCCACGGCGCCAAGCTCGCCGGGATCGAATTGGACCGCAAGGTCATGGCCGATCTGGCGATGAACGAAGGCGCTGCCTTCGGCGCGATCATCGCCCAGGCGAAGCAGGCGCTCCCGGCCTGACGATCTTTCGACGAGCCGGAACGCCGTAAAAAAGGGCGCGGGCAGCGATGTCCGCGCCTTTTTTCATGCCGAATTCGGCCATATTGTTGACCATCGTATTGATAGATAACGGGTTTCCTTAAAATTGAGTTGACCTTTCGTGGATTTGCGTCATTTCCGTGCTGTGCCGGATGGGCTGCCGGTATGTCCGGGGGGCGCGTCCTGAACATGGCGCAATGCAAGATCAACGTTCGTTTCTTCCGGCCACCGCCGGAGCTGGAGGGCTGTTTCAGCAGCTTCTACCGGGCGGAGTTCGACATCCCGGAGGGCGGTTTCGTGCGCGACCGGCTCCAGCCCGAATGGGGCAATACGCGCTTCTTCCGGGATGCTGCGCCCGATGCCAGCATGGCCAGCGGGGCGCATCTGGTGGGCGCTGCGTTCACGGCGACCGGGCCGAGCGCGATGCTGACCGACTTCACTCTCGGCAACACGCGGCTCTGGGGAATCGGCTATTTCCCGTTGGGTTGGGCCAAATTCATCGGCGCCCCCGCCAGCGAGCTGGCCAATTGCGTTGTTGACGGGCGCAAGCATCCTGCCTTCGCCGACTTTCTCGACCTGTCGCATTCGCTGTATGGCGATACGCCAGATGATGAGGCCGAATATGCACGGATCATCGGCCATTTCATGGCGCGCGCGGATCGTGTCGTTCCCGATCAGGAAAAGATCGCGGTCGCGCATGCGGCTCTGGTCGAGCCGGATCTGGCGAGCGTGGCCGATTTCGCGAGCCGCGCGGGCTTGACGCCGCGAACGCTGGAACGGATCTGCCGCCGCTATTTCGGCTTCACGCCGCGCCTGCTCCTGCGCCGCCAGCGCTTCATGCGCAGCCTCGCCGCCTATATGCTCGACCCGTCGATCAGCTGGACGACCGCCATCGACGGCCGGTATCACGATCAGGCCCATTTCGTGCGCGACTTCCATCACTTCATGGGTATGTCGCCCAGCGAATATGCCGCGCTCGATCATCCGATTCTCGCGGCCTTCATGCGCGAACGCGCCCAGGTGTGGGGTGCCGCGGCCCAGACCCTGGACAAGCCGGTCCCGCTCGACAAAGCCGTGCCGTGATGCGCGCGGCGCTTTGCTTTGCGCCCAAACCACGCTAGCGGCCATTCGCCATGACTAGTCAGGATCAGACCAAGGAAACCGCGCTTGCCGCGATCGCCGGTGCCGCCACGATCGAGGCGCTGGAGGCGGAACGTGTCGCAGCTCTCGGCAAGCAGGGCTGGATCAGCCAGCTTCTGAAGACGCTCGGCCAGATGTCGCCGGAAGAGCGGCTGGTGGAAGGACCGCGTATCCAAGGGCTGCGCCAAGACGTGTCCGACGCGATCGCGGAGCGCAAGGCCGCGCTCGACGCGGCCGCGCTCGACGCCCAGTTCGCGAGCGAGAGGCTCGACCTTTCGCTTCCCGCGCCCGATGCGCCGCGCGGATCGGTCCACCCGGTCGCCCAGGTGATGGACGAGCTGGCGGAAATCTTCGCCGATATGGGCTTCGCTGTCGCCTCCGGCCCGGAGATCGAGGACGACTGGCATAATTTCACCGCGCTCAACATGCCGGAAAGCCATCCGGCACGCGCAATGCATGACACGTTCTATTTCCCCGATGCCTCGCCTGACGGTGGCCGCATGCTGCTGCGCACGCACACCAGCCCGGTGCAGGTCCGCACGATGATGGCGCAGGGCGCCCCGGTGCGCATCATCGCGCCGGGCCGGGTCTATCGTTCGGACAGCGATGCCACGCACACGCCGATGTTCCACCAAGTGGAAGGCCTAGTGATCGACAAGGGCATCCATCTGGGCCACCTCAAATGGACGCTGGAGACTTTCCTCAAAGCCTTCTTCGAGCGAGAGGATATCGTCCTGCGCCTGCGCCCCAGCTACTTCCCTTTCACCGAGCCTTCGGTGGAAGTGGATGTCGGCTTCGCGATCGAGAACGGGAAACGCGTACTCGGCGGCGGCGGCGATGCGCCGGGCCATGGCTGGATGGAGCTGCTCGGCTCCGGCATGGTCAATGCCCACGTGCTGGAGATGTCGGGCCTCGATCCGAACGAATGGCAGGGCTTTGCCTTCGGCGTCGGCGTCGATCGCCTCGCCATGCTGAAATACGGGATGGACGATCTGCGCGCCTTCTTCGACGGCGATATCCGCTGGCTAAGGCATTACGGCTTCTCCGCCTTCGACCAGCCGACCCTTTCGGCCGGCGTGGGAGCGCCAAGGGGAGCAGGCGCATGACGATGATTTTCACGCGGAGGCGCGGAGACGCGGAGAGAGCGCCTCGTGACGCAAGGCGTATCGATCCTATCCAGGGTGCCCCTCGCGGAACCCTTGATCGGAAAGCGGGCTTCGCCCTAAGCGCGGCATCCCTGCGCCTCCGCGCCTCCGCGCGAACCCATTCATACCCTTCCCGGGCCCCAGAGGTCGCACGATGAAGTTCTCGCTTTCCTGGCTCAAGGACCATCTCGATACGGATGCCGACGTGGCGGCCATTTCCGCGAAGCTGAACGCGATCGGCATCGAGGTCGAAGGGATCGAGGATCCGGCCGAGAAGCTCGCGGGCTTCCGCGTGGCCAAGGTGCTGACGGCCGCCCCGCATCCCCAGGCCGACAAGCTGCAGGTGCTGACGGTCGATACGGGTGCGGGCGATCCGCTGCAGGTCGTCTGCGGCGCGCCCAATGCGCGTGCGGGCCTGATCGGCGTGCTCGGGACGGCCGGCGCGATCGTGCCCGCCAACGGCATGGAACTGCGCAGGAGCGCGATCCGGGGCGTCGAATCCAACGGCATGATGTGCTCCTCGCGCGAGCTGGAGCTGGGCGACGATCACGCCGGCATCATCGAGCTGCCCGCCGATGCGCCCGTGGGCACGCCTTTTGCCGATTATCGCGGCGCCGATCCGGTGTTCGACGTGGCGATCACGCCCAACCGCCCGGATTGCATGGGCGTCTACGGCATCGCGCGCGATCTTGCGGCCGCAGGCCTCGGCACGCTGAAGCCGCGCGCGATCAGCGCAGTGGCCGGCAGTTTCCCGTGCCCGGTGGAAATCCGCACGGACGATGCCGATGGCTGCCCGGCGTTCTACGGTCGCGTCATTCGCGGCGTGCGCAATGGCCCGTCGCCCGAATGGCTGCAGGCGCGGCTGCGCAGCGCGGGCCAGCGGCCGATCTCCGCTCTGGTCGACATCACCAACTACATCATGCTCGGCCATGGTCGCCCGGCGCACGCCTATGATCTTGCCAGGCTGAGCGGCGCAGTCGTCGCTCGCCGCGCGCGCGATGGCGAGGAAGTGGTGGCGCTCAATGATAAGACCTATGCGCTCGATGGCGGGATGACCGTGATCGCCGACGATGCCGGCGTGCACGACATCGCCGGCATTATGGGCGGCGCGCATTCCGGCGTCTCGGACGGGACGACCGATGTGCTGCTGGAGGTCGCCTATTTCTCCCCCGAGCGGATCGGGGCGACGGGACGCAAGCTCGGGCTCACCTCCGATGCGCGAGGCCGGTTCGAGCGCGGTGTCGATCCTGCCTTCCTCGCTGATGGGCTGGAACTGCTGACCGCGCTGATCCTCGAGATTTGCGGCGGCGAGGCGTCGGACGTGGTCCGCGCCGGGCAGCCGCCGCTTGACGAGAAGCGGGTGCAGTACGATCCCGCGCTGGCCGAGAAGCTGGGCGGCGTTGCCATCCCGGCAGACGAGCAGAAGCGCATACTTGCGGCGCTGGGCTTCGAAGCCGGTGGCGACTGGTCGATCGCCGTGCCGAGTTGGCGTCCGGACGTGGATGGCCCGGCGGACATCGTCGAGGAAGTCGTCCGCATCCACGGCATCGACCGGGTGGAAAGCGTGGCCTTGCCACGCGCCGATGGCGTGGCGCGCCCGACCGCTACGCCAGCGCAGACCGTTGAGCGCCGCCTGCGCCGCGCTGCTGCCGCGCGCGGGCTGAACGAAGCCGTCACCTGGTCCTTCCTGCCCGAAGCGGATGCGCTGCATTTCAGCGAAGGGAACGGGGCGCTCTGGATTCTTGACAACCCGATCAGCGAGGATCTGAAGGCCATGCGTCCGTCCCTGCTGCCGGGGCTGATCGGGGCCGCCAAGCGGAACATCGATCGCGGCGCGACGAGCGTGCGGCTGTTCGAGCTCGGTCGCCGTTATCTGCGTGGCGAAGACGGCCTCAGCGACGAGCGGCTGACGCTGGGGGTGTTGCTCGCGGGCGAGAAGACGCCGCGCGGCTGGGCGAGTGGCAAGGCGGCTCCGTTCGACGCGTTCGATGCCAAGGCCGAAGCGCTGGCCCTGCTGGCGGAAGCCGGCGCGCCGGTCGACAATCTGCAGGTCCTGGGCGAGGCTGGTGCGCAGTTCCATCCGGGCCGTTCCGCCACTTTGCGGCTTGGCCCCAAGAACGTACTGGCGCGTTTCGGGGCGCTGCATCCGCGCACGCTGGAAGCCTTCGATATCGACGGGCCGGTGATGGCGGTGGAACTGTTCCTCGACGCGATCCCCGGCCGCAAGGGCGCGGCAAGCTTCGCCCGTACCGCTTACGCGCCGCCGGCACTGCAGGCTGTAACGCGCGATTTCGCATTCCTCGTGCCGGCGGAACTCCCGGCGAGCGATCTGGTGCGACTGGTGAAAGGCGCGGACAAGGCGAATATCGTCGATGCCCGCCTGTTCGACGTGTTTACTGGCCAGGGCGTGCCGGAAGGGCAGAAGTCGCTCGCTGTCGAAGTCACGTTGCAGCCGGGCGAGAAGAGCTATGCCGAAGCCGATCTGAAGGCGATCACCGACAAGGTGGTGGCCGCCGCCGGCAAGCTCGGCGCCACGTTGCGCGCCTGAACGAGAAGCATATGATGTCCAATCGCCGCACTTTTGCGATCATCTCGCATCCTGACGCCGGCAAGACGACGTTGACCGAAAAGCTCCTGCTGCAGGGCGGGGCGATCCATCTCGCGGGCGAGGTGAAGGCGCGCGGGGCTGCGCGGCGCGCGCGGTCCGACTGGATGAAGATCGAGCAGCAGCGCGGCATCTCGGTCACTTCCAGCGTGATGACGTTCGAACGGGGCGGGATCACGTTCAACCTGCTCGACACGCCGGGCCACGAGGACTTCTCGGAAGACACCTATCGCACGCTGACGGCGGTCGATTCCGCGATCATGGTGATCGACGCCGCCAAGGGCATCGAGCCGCAGACGCGCAAGCTGTTCGAAGTGTGCCGCCTGCGCTCCGTCCCGATCATCACTTTCGTGAACAAGGTCGACCGCGAAGGCCGCGCCGGGTTCGAACTGCTGGACGAAGTAGCCGACATGCTGGCGCTGGACGTCTGCCCGATGAGCTGGCCCGTCGGCATGGGTGGCACCTTCGAAGGCGTGCTCGATTTTGCCAGCGGCGCGGTCAGCCGCCCGGAAGGACCGTCGCGCGAATTCCTCGGTCAGCGGGACCATGCGCCCGGCCTGCCGGAAGAGATCGCCGAAGAGATCGAACTCGCGCGCATGGGCTATCCCGAATTCGATATCGAGGCCTATCGCCACGGCGACCTCACGCCGGTCTATTTCGGCTCCGCGCTCAAGAATTTCGGCGTGTCCGAACTGATCGAGGCGATCGCGCAATTCGCCCCCCCGCCGCGCCCGCAGCCGTCCGACGCAGGCGAGATCACGCCGGAGCGCGACGAGGTCACGGGCTTCATCTTCAAGGTGCAGGCCAATATGGACCCGCAGCATCGCGACCGGATCGCGTTCATGCGGATGGTCTCGGGAACGTTCAGGCGAGGCATGAAGCTGACGCCATCGGGCCTCGGCAAGCCGATCGCGGTCCATTCGCCGATCCTGTTCTTCGCCCAGGACCGCGAACTGGCGGACACTGCCGAAGCCGGCGACATCATCGGCATTCCCAATCACGGCACGCTGCGGGTGGGCGACACGCTGAGCGAGAAGAACAGCGTCCGCTTCACCGGCCTGCCCAATTTCGCGCCGGAAATCCTGCGTCGCGTCGTGCTGCGCGATCCCACGAAGACCAAGCAGCTGCGCAAGGCGCTGGACGATCTGTCCGAAGAAGGCGTGATCCAGGTGTTCTATCCGGAGATCGGCGGCCAGTGGATCGTCGGCGTGGTCGGCCAGCTCCAGCTCGAAGTCCTGATCTCGCGGCTGGAAGCGGAATACAAGGTGGAGGCCGTGCTGGAACCCGCGCCCTTCGCCACGGCGCGCTGGCTGAAAGGCGCGGATACGGCAATGGACGAGTTCGGGCGCTTCAACCGCGCCAATCTTGCGCGGGACCGCGATGGCGATCTCGTCTTCCTCGCCAAATCGCCCTGGGATGTCGGCTATCAGCAGGAAAAGAACCCCGAGCTTACCTTCGGCGCGACCAAGGAGCGCTGAGCTGTTCGTGGAACGCCTCTTTCCACGCTTGCGTTGACAGGTCCGTCGTGGAACTCGTCTTCGCCAGCTACAACATCCGCAAGGCCATCGGCCTGGACCGCAGACGCGATCCGGGGCGCATTCTAGCGGTGTTGCACGAACTCGGCGCGGATGTGATCGCGCTCCAGGAAGCCGATCGCCGCTTCGGACGGCGAATCTCGGCGCTCCCGCGCCAGCTGCTGGAGGAACATCACTGGCAGATCGTCCCGCTGGCCCGCCGGGTCGAAAGCATTGGCTGGCACGGCAATGCGATCCTGGTGCGGCGCGGAATCGAGATCGTCGAAGCGGAAGCGCTGGTGCTGCCCATGCTGGAACCGCGGGGCGCGGTGCGGGCCGATCTGATGGTCGATGACCGAAGGCTGCGCATCATCGGCATGCATCTGGATCTGTCGGGTCTCCGCCGCCGCGATCAGGTGCGTGCGGTGCTCGATCATGTCCGCGTGCGCGAAGCATCCTGCCCGACCGTGCTGATGGGCGATTTCAACGAATGGTCCCCGCGCGGCGGCTGCCTGCGTGAGTTCGGCGAGGACTGGCGGGTGATCGCTCCGGGACGGAGCTATCCCAGCCGCCAGCCGGTCGCCCAGCTCGATCGCATCGTCGTGTCGGCCGGGTGGGATTGCGTGGGAACCGGCGTGCATCGCAGTCCGTTATCGGCGCGCGGTTCCGATCATCTGCCCGTCTGGGCGCGGTTGGCGCTGCCCAGTTTTTGTGCAGTTGCACAAGATTCGAGCGCAACTCACGCTTCCGCCTGATCACCGAAAAGGTTAACCAGAAGTTAAAGCGCGGATTCCTGCGTTTGGCACACCCTTTGCAATGGTCCCTTGAGCCGGGTTTCGTCCGGCAGGCTAGCAGGGGTCAACGATGAAATTCATCATCGCCATCATCAAACCGTTCAAGCTGGACGAGGTTCGCGAGGCGCTGAGCGCTATCGGCGTCGCGGGCATGACCGTTTCGGAGGTCAAGGGCTTCGGCCGCCAGAAAGGCCAGACGGAAATCTACCGTGGTGCGGAATATTCCACGAATATGCTGCCCAAGGTGAAGATCGAGATTGCCGCGTCTGACGCGATTGCGCCGCAGGTCGTGGAAACCATCCAACAAACCGCCAGCACGGATTCGATCGGGGACGGCAAGGTCTTCGTTCTCGATCTCGCGTCCGTCACCCGCATTCGCACCGGCGAAACCGGGGATACCGCGCTTTGAGCGGCGCCTGTCACACGAGGGGTAACACTATGATCCGCAAACTTGTTTGTGGCGCCGGCGCGCTTGGTGCGTCGCTCGCCGCCACTGCCGCCTGGGCGCAGGAAGCCGCTGCAGAAGCTGTCGCAGCCGCTCCCGCCGCCGTCGCGGCTCCTGCTGCCGCCGCCGCGGAAGCGGCCGCTGCCGTTCCCAATCCCGGCAATAACGCCTGGATGATGACGTCGACCGTCCTGGTCATGATGATGATCCTGCCGGGCCTCGCCCTGTTCTACGGCGGTCTGACCCGTTCCAAGAACATGCTGTCCACCATGACGCAGATCGGCGCGGCTGCCGCGCTCGGCATGCTGATCTGGATCATGTGGGGCTACGGCACCGCCTTCGGTCCGGAAGGCAACGCCTTCTTCAGCTGGGGCAAGTACTTCCTTGCCGGCGTCACGTCCGACAGCACCGCTGCCACCTTCTCCGATGAAGTGATCAGCGAATATGTCTTCATCTGCTTCCAGATGACCTTCGCCGCGATCACCGGCGCGCTCGTCCTGGGCGCCACCGTGGAACGCATGAAGTTCTCGGCCGTGATGGTGTTCATCGCCGTCTGGCTGACGATCGTCTATTTCCCTGTCGCGCACATGGTGTGGGCGGGCGGCGGCCTCTTCTTCGAAATGGGCGCTCTGGACTTCGCCGGCGGTACGGTGGTGCACATCAACGCCGGTGTGTCCGCGCTTGTTGCCGCCATCATCCTCGGCAAGCGCAAGGGCTACCCGTCCGAGCCGATGCCGCCGCACTCGCTGGTCATGACCATGATCGGTACCGGTCTGCTGTGGGTGGGTTGGTTCGGCTTCAACGTCGGTTCGGAACTCGAAGCCGACGGCACCGCGGGCCTCGCCATGATCAACACCTTCGTCGCCACCGCTGCCGCCAGCCTCTTCTGGATGCTCGCCGAGCGGGCGATGGGCCACAAGCCTTCGGCTCTGGGCTTCTGCTCGGGCATCATCGCCGGCCTCGTCGCGGTGACTCCGGCTGCGGGCAATGTCGGGGTGTTCGGTGCGGTCGTGCTCGGTGCGGTTGCCTCGATCATCTGCTTCTTCGCCGTCGCGAAGATCAAGCCCAAGCTCGGCTACGATGATTCGCTGGACGCCTTCGGCATCCACGGCATCGGCGGCATCGTCGGCGCCATCGGCACCGGCATCCTGCACGATCCCTCGCTCGGTGGCCCGGGCGATGGTTCGGTGACCATGGGCGCGCAGACGCTGGTCCAGATCCAGGCAGTCGCGACCACGATCGTCTGGGCCGCCATCGGCACCGCGATCGCGATCTTCATTGCCAAGATCGTCACCGGACTGCGGGTCTCCCCCGAAGTGGAAGTCGAAGGTCTCGACCTCGGCGAGCACGGGGAGCGCGCTTACAACTGATCTCGAGTTTGGCGGGGTTGGATTCCTCCTCTCCTCCCGACCCCGCCTACCGGTGTTCCTCCTGCGAACACAAACTGAATGGCCGGAGCCTAGTTGCTCCGGCCCTTTTTTCGTTTAGCTTGGGTAACGCGTTCGCGTGGCCGGGGGGTATGCGCGACAGACTGGAAACAAGGGGTTTGGGATGAAATACATCATTGCGATCATCAAGCCGCACAAGCTCGACGATGTGCGCGAAGCGTTGAACGCGGTGGGCGTCGCCGGTCTGACCGCGTCGGAAGTAAAAGGCTTCGGACGGCAGAAGGGCCAGACGGAGATCTATCGGGGGGCGGAATACGCCACCAATATGGTGCCCAAGGTGAAGATCGAAATCGCGGTCAGCGATACGATCGCGCAGAGCGTGGTGGAAGCGATCCAGAACTCCGCCGGGACCGGCGCGATCGGCGACGGCAAGATTTTCCTTCTCGACCTCGAAGCATCCGTGCGGATTCGCACCGGCGAAACCGGCGACAACGCGCTGTAGCCGGAAACCGTGCGTCGCGCCTGGCGGCCGACGATGACGCAGGCGGCCAAGGAGGCCGGCGCCTCATAGTGACAGCCATGATGACGCCCCGCGGGGCGGGCGGAACAATTTGTCCATTGTTCCCTTTTTCTTGCCTGTCGCATCTCGACAGTCCCCGTTCTTTGTCTCTCCGCGCGTGGGGTGCTACCCTGTCGGGGTTGTGGAGAGAGGAAGCCGGCGATGAATGTGCTTGTCCAGCCGAAGATGCAGGTCGACGACAGGACCCGTGACGTGATCTCGTTCTGCCGGATCTGTTCCGGCGGTTGCGGCGTGGTCCTCACGATCGACGAGAACGACCGCATCCTGGGTGTCAAGGGCGACAAGGACAGCCCGCTGACCAAGGGCTATGCCTGTTTCAAGGGGCGTCAGCCGGAAGTGTCGCATCATGGCAAGAACCGCCTGCTGCATCCGCTGAAACGGATGGAAGACGGGTCCTACAAACGGATCTCCTCCGAACAGGCGCTTGACGAGATCGCCGAGAAGCTGCGCCCGATCCTGGAGAAGCACGGGCCGGAAGGAATGGCGATCTTCCTCGGCAATGGCGGCATGTTCAACATCGCCGGCTTCTACATGCTGCCGAGCTTCCTGTCCGCCTTCGGATCGGATCAGTACTTCTCCACGCTGACGATCGACCAGTCCGGCAAGATGGTCGTGATGGGGCGGCTTGGCGCCTGGGGGGCGGGCTATCCCTCCTTCGATGACATGGAAGTGGCGATGTTCATCGCCGCCAATCCGCTGGTCAGCCACGGTTCGCTGGGCTTCCTGCAATCCGATCCCGTCCGCAGCCTGAAGCGCGCGCGGGAAAACGGGCTGAAGCTCATCACGATCGATCCGCGCAAATCGGAAACGGGACATTTTGCGGATATCGCACTGCAACCCTATCCGGGCCAGGATGCCGCGATCGCCGGCGGCCTCATTCGCCTGATCCTGACCGAAGGCTGGGAAGACAAGGAATTCTGCGCGCGCTGGGTGGGCGAGACGAACCTAGCCGCCCTGGGCGAGGCGGTCGATCCGCTGACCGAGGAATTCGTCGAGGATCGCGCGGGCCTTGAACCCGGTTCCTTGCGCCGCGTGGCGGAAATGTTCGCGCGCGATGCCAAGACCGGCAGCGTCACCTCGGCCACGGGCACGTCGATGGCGCCCTATTCGAATCTCGCTTTCCACCTGATCGAGACGATCAACGTTATTTGCGGCCGCTATCTGCGCGAAGGCCAGCGGGTCCACCAGATCAACGGCATGGGGCCGAACGGGCCGCTGCGCGCGCAGGCCTTCTCGCCGTCCCGCTTCTGGGAGCAATCGGGCGCCAGCCGCATCCGCGGTACGCGCAAGCTATTCCAGGAACGCTGCACGGCCACTTGCGCGGACGAGATCCTGACGCCGGGCGAAGGGCAGATCCGGGCCCTGCTGATCGATGGCGGCGATCCGCTGACCTCCTGGCCCGACCAGCAGAAGACCGCGAAGGCGATGGCGGATCTCGATCTGCTGGTGTGCATCGATCCCTGGCCCACGCCGACCACCAAGTTCGCCCACTACATCCTGCCGCCGCTCATGCAGTATGAGCGGGCGGACCTGCCGATGTATCTGCCCGGTTTCGCGAACTGGGCCGGTTCCTGGTCGCAATACACCCCGCCGGTGATCGCGCCGCCCGAGGGCGCCGACCTGGTGGAGGACTGGTATGTGTTCTGGGCGCTGGCAAAGCGCCTGGGCCGGACGATCACCTATAATGGCGTGCGCCCGCTCGACATGGAGAACCGGCCGACGACCGACGATCTGCTCGAGCTCGTCCTGCATGGCGCGCCGCATGATCTGGCGAGCCTGAAGGAGAATCCGCACGGCTTCCACGCGCATATCGAGCAGGAATTCGTGTTGCCTGCGGAAGACGGCGCGCAGGGCAGGTTTGAGCCGATGCCGGCGGATGTGGCGGAAGAATTGAAGCGGTTCATCGCCGAGGGCGGCAGCCCCGGCAAATGGCAGCGCGCCGGACGCAGTTTCTCCCATCTGCTCGCTTCGCGGCGGATGCGCGATTTCTTCAATTCCAACGGGCGCTTCGTGGAGACGGTGCGCGATCGCAATCCCTATAATCCGGCCTATCTCAATCCTGGGGAGTTCGGGAAGCTCGGCATCAATCCGGGCGACAAGGTGGAGATCGAATCCGCGCATGGCCGGGTGATCGCGATCGTGGAGGAAGATGCGTCGCTGCGTCCGGGCGTGGTGTCCATGGCGCATGGCTGGGGCGATCCGCCGGGCAGCAATGCCGATGTGGAGCAGGCGGGGACTGCCGTGAACCGGCTGATCGACACGGAACATCACTACGAGCCGGTGAATTCGATGCCGCACATGTCGGCGATCCCGGTCAACATCATCCCGCTCAAGTGATGGCAAGCCTGGCCACGCCTGCAGAGGCGATCGTTGCGCGCGCCGCCGAGGGGCAAGCATTGCCGGCATCCGACAGTTGGCGGGTGGGCTTGGAACTGTTCCTGCGCGATCTGGCGAAATCGAAAACCCTGCTGCCCGGTGCGCGCGAGAATATCGAAGCCTATGCCGCCGCGACGCTGAATGCGCGTTTCGCCGTGGAGAATTGGTTGGCGGAGCATCCCGCCGCGGCGGCGGCGCCGGTGGCCAGGCCGCTGTTCATCCTCGGCATGCCGCGCGCCGGCACCACGCTGCTGCTCAATCTCCTGCGCTTCGATCCGCAGCGCCGCGTCTATTGGCACTGGGAAGGAAATCGCGAATTGCCGCCTGCCCGGACCGCACATCTGCACGACGATCCGCGTATTCCGCAGCGCGTTGCCGAAGTGAATGCGATGCTCGATTGCGGGGCTCTCCCGCGCAACCACCATGTCGAGCATGGCGACGAGCCGACCGAGTGCAACTGGATCATGGCGCAGGACTTCAAGGGCTATCCCTGGCTGGTCCAGACCATCGTGCCCGATTATTTCGAATGGCTGATGCAGGAAGCGGACATGCTGTCCGCCTATCGCTATCACAGCCGCCTGCTGCGCGTGCTGCAGAGTTCCGCGCCGGGTTCCTGGACGCTGAAATTCCCGTCGCACGCCCTGGCCGTCGAGGAAATCCTGGCGGTCTATCCCGATGCCCGCATCGTGATGACCCATCGCGATCCGCTGAAGCCGGTGGCGTCGAGCTGCAGCCTGTGCGACCAGATCCTGTCGCTCCAGAACCACACCATCGATCGCAAGGCGCTCGGCTATCAGACGCTGAAACTCAATGCGCTCGGCGCGGAACGGATGAGCGCCGCCCGCGATGCTCATCCCGAAGCTTCGTTCCACGACATCCACTACAAGCAGTTCACGCGCGATCCGCTGGCCGCCATCCGCGCGCTCTATGCGTTCGAGGGCATGGACCTGCCGCCGGAAGCAGAGGCGCAGATGCACGCCGCGTTCGATCGCCATAATTCCGCGCGCGAAGTGGCCGGTGCTCATAATTATGCGCTGGAAGATTACGGTCTCACGCTGGCAGGGCTGGACCGAGCCTTCGGCGATTATGTGGATCGCTACGGAATAGATCTCGAGAGGAACTGAACCTATGCAGCGCTGGTACCCGGAATATCAGACCCGGGATGAAGATATCCTCGATTATCACGAGTTCACCGTTCCGGGCTGCGAAGTGAAGTTTCGCGGCCCCGGCTTCGATCCCTTCGCGGTGGAGGAGGGGTCCTTCTTCACCTGCCTGGGCGCGGCGCAGACCTATGGCTGTTTCTTCGACAATCCGTTCCCCGATATCCTGGCGGAAAAGATTGGTCTCAAAGCGCTCAATCTCGCGGTCGGCGGCACGGGCCCCGGCTTCTATCTCCAATATCCCTCGCTGATCGACGCGATGAACCGCGGCAGGTTCGTGATCCTGCAATGCATGGCAGCGCGGCACGAGACCAACAGCCGGTTCGAAGCGGACGGCTATGTCGAATTCGTGAAGGATCGCGTGCGGGGCGACAGCGTCGATTCGGGCACGGCCTGGCGCAGGGTCATCGACGAGGAACTCGGCAATGCCGCGCGCTATGTGGACGAATCCCGCGCGAGCTGGCTCGAGACGACGCGCAAGCTGGTCGATGCGATCGAGGTGCCGGTGATCTTCTTCTGGTATTCGCGGCGCGCGCCCGATTACGAGATCGATTGGCCCGCGATCCACGAGCAGAAGGCGAAGCTCGACCGGGGCGAATATACCGGCCATTTCATCGACGGCCTGTCAGGCGATTTTCCACATTACGTCGATGGCCCCAGCGCCAGGGCGGCCGCCGTCCTATGCGATGCGCAGGCCGAATGCCTCAGCAATCGGGGGATGGGTGCGGTGCTGATGAACCGCCATACCGGCAAGCCGATCAATCCGGCCGACTATGTCGATCGCGGGCCCGAATATCAGGCGATCTGGGAAGGCAGGAACCTCTATTACCCTTCGGCCGAAATGCATGAGGATGCGGCGGAGGCCCTGCTGCCGGTAGTGAAGCGGTTCCTCTAGAACGGGAGGATCGATTCCCATCAAAGCCGGAACGAGTCCGAACGGGAGGAACGACCCTAGCTGGCCGATCCGGCCAGCACATCCATCGTCGGGCGGACCGGGCCGACATCATAGCCCGCGCCGGCCGCGCTGCGTGCCAGCTCGTCGGGCGAACGGCCCTTGCTCGCTTCTGCCAATGCCCAGAGCAGCGTCGAACGCGTGCCCGAGCGACAATAGGCCAGCACCGGCCCCTGTGCGCCGCGCAGCGCATCGCCCATGGCGCTGACCTGCGCTTCGTTAAAACCGCCAGGCGCTACCGGAATCGCGATATAGGCGATGCCGGCCGCACGTGCCGCGGCTTCGATCTTCGCGCCGGGCGTCTGGTCGGGCGATTCATTCTCGGGGCGGTTGTTGATGATGAGCGTTATGCCCATCGCGTGCGCGGTCTCGACATCGGCGAGTTCGATCTGCGGACTGGCGAAGATGCCGTCTTCGATTTGTCGGAAGTCGCTCATTTCGGTCTCTCCACTCGTTCGGCCGCCATGCGTTTCGCGCGCCGGTTGCGGCTCATCATGTTGAGGAATTCCACCGCAACCGAGAAGCCCATGGCTCCATATACGTAACCCTTGGGGACATGGAAACCGAAGCCGTCGGCGATCAGGACCAGGCCGATCATGACCAGGAAGGCCAGCGCCAGCATCACCAGCGTGGGATTGCGCTCGATGAAGGCGGCCAGCGGATCGGCCGCCACCAGCATCAGGCCGACCGTGACGATCACGGCCGTCACCATGATCGGCACATGGTCGGTCATGCCCACCGCGGTCAGGATCGAATCGATCGAGAAGACGAGATCCAGCGCGATGATCTGGGCGATCGCGGCGCTGAAAGTGATCTCCGCGGCGCTCTGCTTGTGATCGAGCAGTTCGCCCGTGGCGGGCTCGGGATCGATATTGTGATGGATTTCCTTGGTCGCCTTCCACAGCAGGAACAGGCCGCCGGCGATCAGGATCAGGTCTCGCCCGGAAAAGGCCGTCTCGAAGCTCGGCGTGCCATGGGCGGTTTCCCCGCCCGAAATGCCGAGATCGAAGAGCGGCGTCTGCAACGTCACGATCCAGCCGATCAGCAGAAGCAGCGCGATCCGCAGGATCAGGGCCAGGCTGAGGCCGATCCGCCGCGCGGTCCGCTGCTGTTCCGGGGGCAGCTTGTTGGACAGGATCGCGATGAAGATGAGATTATCGATGCCGAGCACCACCTCCAGAAGGATGAGCGTCACCAGCGCGGCCCAGGCAGCCGGATCGGAAAGCAGGGCAAGGATGTCCATGGGCCCTATCTCTGCCCAAGGCGGGAGCCTCAGGCAAGGGGCGTCTGCGCGTCGGGCGTTTCGCGATTCGATGCCGATGCGCCGTCGTCGAAAGGGCCGCTTCTTAAATAATTCGCGTATAGCCGATTTTTTGGCTATGAATGGAAGATGAAGTCGGTTCCGCGCGACTCTCCTTGGATCACGCGGCGCTGGCGCCTGTGGCGATTCGTCCGCGTTGTCAGGCTGTTGGAATGGGCGAAACGAAGGTACTTTCGGCTTTATGGGTTTCGATAGAGGGCGTCGCGGTAGGGGACGCGACAAGCGCGATGGGTTCGGCGAAGACAGTTTCGATCCGTTCACTGGCGGCGGCGGTGGCGGCTACGATCGTTTCGGCGGCGGTAACGACCGGTTTGGCGGCGATCGTTCGGACAATGACCGCGGCGGCTTCGGCGGCGGTCCGCGCGGCGGCGGTGGCGGCGGTGGAGGTTTCCGCGGCGGCATGCCCGCGCAGGTCGTGGGCACCGGCAAGGGTGTCGTCAAGTTCTTCAACGGCAGCAAGGGCTTCGGTTTCATCCAGCGCGAGGATGGCGGGGAGGACGTGTTCGTCCATATCAGCCAGGTCGAACGCGCTGGGCTCGAAGGCCTCGCCGAAGGCCAGCAGCTGGAATTCAATCTCGTCGATCGCGGCGGGAAGGTTTCGGCCGCCGATCTCCAGGTCGTGGGCGATGTCATCCCCGTGCAGCAGCGTGCGGCGGCGCCGCAGCGCGAGCTGACCGGCGAAAAGGCGACGGGGACGGTCAAGTTCTTCAACGCGGTGAAGGGCTTCGGCTTCATCACCCGGGATGACGGACAGCCCGACGCGTTCGTCCATATCAGCGCGGTCGAACGGTCCGGCCTGCGCGGGATCAACGAAGGCGATCGCCTCGAATTCGATCTCGAAGTCGATCGACGCGGGAAACATTCCGCGGTGAACCTGGTCCCGGTCTCTGGTTGATCGCGAGCGGGTATCGCCGGGCATTTGACCGGCGTTGCCCCGCGTCTCGAATGCACGGCAATGGCGGCTCTTAGCGGGGCCGCCATTTGTTCTTTCCGCTATGGATAATTTGGGTTTCCAGCCGGCAGGGGGCGAAAGTCCCGGATCGCGAAGCCCGGAAGTTCAGGAAGTAGAGTGCGATGTCCATACCTGCGTTGATGCCCGTCTATCCCCGGTGCGATGTGCGGCCGGTGCGTGGCGAGAACTGCCATCTCATCAGCGAGGATGGCCGGCGATTCCTCGACTTCGCGGCCGGTATCGCGGTCAACATCCTCGGCCATTCGCACCCGCATCTGATCGGCGCGATCCAGCGTCAGGCCGCGACCCTGATGCATGTGTCGAACCTCTATGGCAGTCCGCAGGGCGAAGCGCTGGCCAAGCGGCTGGTCGACCTGTCCTTCGCCGACACGGTGTTCTTCACCAATTCGGGCGCCGAAGCGGTCGAGGCCGCGATCAAGACCGCGCGCGCCTATCACGCGCATGCCGGCAACGCTCACAAATATGAGCTGATCACCTTCAAGAACGCCTTCCACGGCCGCACTCTCGGCACGATCAGCGCATCCAACCAGGACAAGATGCATGCGGGCTTCCATCCGCTGCTGCCCGGTTTCAAATATTCGGAGTTCGACGATCTCGTCGCGGCCAGGGCGCTGATCGGCCCGAACACGGCCGGCTTCCTGGTGGAACCGATCCAGGGCGAAGGCGGCATCCGTATCGCTTCGCAGAGCTTCATGCAGGGCCTGCGCGATCTCGCCGACGAGCACGACCTGCTGCTGGTGCTCGACGAAGTGCAGACCGGCGTCGCGCGCACGGGCAAGTTCTACGCCTATGAGCTGTTCGGCATCGAACCCGACATATTGGCCAGCGCCAAGGGGCTGGGCGGCGGTTTCCCGCTCGGCGCGTGCCTCGCCACCGAGAGGGCGGCACGGGGCATGGTCTTCGGCACGCATGGTTCCACCTATGGCGGCAATCCGCTTGCCATGGCGGCGGGCAGCGCGGTGCTGGACATCGTCGCCAATGGCGAATTCCTCGCCTCGGTGAAGGAGAAGGGCGAGCGGCTGCGGGCGGGGCTGGAGCAGTTCATCGGCAATTATCCCGACCTGTTCGAGCTGGTGCGCGGCCATGGGCTGATGCTGGGCATCAAGATGACGCAGGAAAGCCGCCCCTTTGTCACCCATCTGCGCGACAATCACGGCCTGCTGACCGTATCCGCCGGCGACAACACGATCCGGATCGTGCCGCCGCTGGTGATCGGCGATGCGGAGATCGAGGAGTTCTTCGACAAGTTCTCGGCCGGCGCGGCCAGCTTCCAGCCGGCGGAGGTCGCGTGATGTCGCGCCATTTCACCGATCTCGGCGATGCCGGGGGAGACGCGCTGGCCGCGATGATCAACGATGCGCTGGACCGCAAGGATGCGCGCCGGGAATGGCCGAAAGGCAAGCCCGATGCCGGCGCTCCGCTGACAGGCCGGGTGCTGGCGATGATCTTCGAGAAGAGCTCCACCCGCACGCGCGTGTCCTTCGACATGGCGATGCGCCAGCTCGGCGGCACGTCGATGGTGATGGAAGCAGGCTCGATGCAGCTCGGCCGCGGCGAGACGATCGCCGATACGGCCCGCGTGCTCTCCCGCATGGTCGATGCGATCATGATCCGCACGGACGATCATGCCAAGGTCGAGGAAATGGCCCGGCATGCCACGGTCCCGGTCATCAACGGGCTGACCGACCGGTCGCATCCCTGCCAGATCGTCGCCGATCTCCTGACCGTCGTGGAGCGGGGCAAGCCTCTGCCCGGTCTCGAAGTCGCCTGGCTGGGCGATGGCAACAACGTGCTGCATTCGATCGTCGAAGCAGCCGGCTTGATGAAGTTCAACGTCCGCGTGGCGACGCCCAAGGGCTATGAACCGCACGATTCCTATGTCGCGCGCGCGCGCGAACAGGGCGCGGTCATCACGCTGACGGACGATCCGGTCGCGGCCGTGAACGGTGCGGATGTCGTCGTCACCGATACTTGGGTGTCGATGGGCCAGGCCCATGCGGCGGAAAAGATCGCGGCGATGATGCCCTACCAAGTCAACGATGCGCTGATGGCCCATGCCCGGCCGGATGCACTGTTCCTCCATTGCCTGCCCGCCCATATCGGGGAGGAAGTGACCGAAAGCGTATTCGAAGGTTCGCAGTCGGTGGTGTTCGACGAGGCCGAGAACCGCATCCATGCCCAGAAATCGGTGCTGCTGTGGTGCTTCGGCCAGATCTGAGGCACGAAGATCAGTGGCGGGATCGACTTATCATCGCAGAATTCCGATCCCATATGGGCTGAGATGACCGGCGAACTCGAAATCTTCCAGGACCGTCTGCTTGCCTTCACTCTTCCCGACCGTCATGCACGGGGCCGGGCGGTAAGGCTTGACGATACGCTCTCCACGATCCTTTCGGCGCATGATTATCCGCCCGCGATCAAGCTGCTGCTTGCCGAAGCGCTGGTTCTCGCGACGCTGATCGGCGGTCTGCTCAAGGATGACGGCAGCCAGCTGACGATGCAGGCGCAGTTCGGAGATGGAGTCGTTAAGCTCCTGGTCTGCGATTATCGCGGCGGCGAGTTGCGCGGCTATGTCGAGTGCCATGCCGACCGGCTGGACGAGCTGGGGCCGAAGCCATCCCTCGCGACTCTGTTCGGCACCGGCCATCTGGCCGTGACGTTCGACCTGCCGGCCACGGGGCAGCGCTATCAAGGGATCGTGCCGCTGGAATCGGCGTCCCTGTCCGAAGCCTGCGAAAGCTATTTCTTCCGTTCGGAACAGGTTCCCACCAAGATCCGCGTGGCGCTGCGATCGGAGGGGGATGGCTGCATCGCGGGCGGGCTGCTCGTGCAGCACTTGCCCGACGGAGAAGAAGGGCGCGAGCGGCTCCATGTCCAGATGGACCATCCGGAATGGGAGCATGTGGGGATCTTGGCGGCTTCGGTCCGCGATGAGGAGCTGGTCGACCGCGCGCTTTCGCTCGACGCGATCCTGTGGCGCCTGTTTCACGAGGAGCCGGAAATCCGGGCCCAGCCCGGGACCGATGTCGTGCGCGGCTGCCGCTGCACGGTCGAGCATTTCGAGGATGTGCTGGCGCGCTTTCCTTCGACCGAGCGCGCGGAAATGCGCAATGACGACGGCGTCATCGTGGTCGATTGCGCCTTCTGTTCACGATTGTTCCGGATTCAGGACTGATCGCGCCGCCTCGGTTCGTCGCTCGTGAGAAACCGTTGGCCGTCGATTGTTGCTGTGATATTATGCGCCCGGAAGCCCGATGGGGCATTCAGACGTTCAACGAGAATGGCAATGCGTATTCGAACCCTCTTGGTGCCGGTAATCACGGCACTTTTGGCGGGCGTTCCCGTCGGCGCGGAAGCGCCCGGGCTCGCCATGCTCGACCGACTCGACCGTGGTGCGTGGGAATTGCGCTTCCGGCCCGATAACCAGAAGGATCGCATGTGCGTGCAGGATGGGCGCCAGTTCATCCAGCTGCGCCACCCGGCGCAGGCCTGCAACCGCTTCGTGGTGGAAGATACCAAGGATCGCGTCACGGTCCAATATACGTGCCGCGGACATGGCTATGGCCGGACCAATATCTGGCGCGAGAACGGCCAGCTCGCCCAGATCGAAAGCCAGGGCATCGTGGACGGCATGCCGTTCCAGTTCTCGGCGGAAGCTCGCCGGGTGGGCGGTTGCGGCTGAAATCCGGGCGCTTGAACCGCGCCCGCCCTCGGGCTAGCGGGCTGGCATGAACACTCAGCAAGACAGCCAACGGCAAGGCGGGGGACGGCCCGCAGTGGTCCTGCTGTCGGGCGGGCTGGATTCGATGGTATCCGGCGGCATCGCGCGCGAGCAGGGCTTCGCGGTCAACGCTCTGACGATCGACTACAATCAGCGTCACCGCACGGAGCTCGACGCGGCGAGGGTGATCGCCGCAAGGCTCGGGGCGGAACGCCATGTTACGCTGCCGCTCGATCTCAGCCTGTTCGGCGGCTCCGCGCTGACCGACGATATCGATGTTCCCAAGGATGGCGTCGGGCCCGGCATCCCGATCACCTATGTGCCGGCGCGCAATCTGGTGTTCCTCTCGCTCACGCTGGCCTGGGCTGAAGTGATCGGGGCCAAGGACATCTTCATCGGCGTCAACGCGCTCGACTATTCCGGTTATCCCGATTGCCGACCCGAATTCATCGCCAGCTTCGCACAAACGGCCCGCCTGGCGACCAAGGTCGGCGCGGAAGGGTCGGAATTCACGATCCACGCGCCGCTGCAATATCTCGGCAAGGCCGAGATCGTGCGCGAGGCTGCCCGACTCGGGCTCGATCCGGGGATGAGCTGGTCCTGCTACGATCCTCAGCCGGATGGCGTGGCCTGTGGCGCCTGCGACAGCTGCCGCCTGCGCCGCGCGGGTTTCCGCGATGCGGGGCTTCACGATCCGATCGCCTATGCGAACGGCGCGCCGCCGATTTAGTCCGGCCGTCATTGCGAGGGCCAATGGCTCGAAGCAATCCAGAGCGTCACGCGTGGAACTCTGGATTGCTTCGCTACGCTCGCAATGACGAGGTGAACGGTGGGGAAGATTTAGGGCTCAGCTCTTCAGCAACTCGCCGCAGGCGATCCGGCCGCCCGCATTGCCGGCCGGGTCGGTCTTGTAGTCGTCCGGCTTGTCGTGGATCACGATCGCAGTGCCGTCCGCATCGAACAGCGAGGACATCAGCTCGCTGCGTGTGCCTTCCAGCGGGATCGAGAGGGTGATCCCGCCATCATTGCCGACGACGAGGTTCGGCAGATCGCCGAGATGGCTGCCCGCGGGATTTTCCGTACCGTGCTGCTTGCCATGCGGGTTGAGATGCCCCCCCGCGCTCTTGAAGTCGGGACCGGTGCAGGTGCCCGTGGTGTGCAGATGGAAGCCATGCGTGCCCGGGGGCAGGCCGGCCAGCGCCAGCGACAGCGAAACCTTGCCGTCCACGGCGATCAGGCGAGCGGTGCCGGCGGGTTCGCCGTTGCTCTGGATCAGGTTCGCCCGGCCGAGATCGGCGGGGCCGTTCATTGTGGCGCAGCCGCCGAGCGCGAGCACGAGTGCGACGAAGGGAAGGGCACGCAGCATGTTGTTCTCCATCCGATTCAGGCCTGATGACTGCAGGACGGACCCCCGTTCTCAGCCTGCGGGGAGGACCCCGGCCTGCCTGAGCACAGCCACTATCCCATTGATAACCGTGCGCGCCTCCACGTCAATCGTGGCTCCGCCACCCGGTAACGCAGGCGCGTCGGGCGCGTTCCATCCGTCGCGATAGAAGATCATCTGGCCGCGCGACCGATCGAGCAGGCGCAACCCGTCGCGCGGAGTGACGAAGAGCCAGCTTCCCGCCTGAAGGCAGGCGATGTCCCCGGCATGGCCTGCCCATTCCCCGCTGGGCGCGGCGCCGACCCGCCAGCATTCGCCTTCTCCGGGCGTGGCCGGCGGCGCGGCGGCTTCCCCTTCGATGGCGCCGTGCAACAGGCTGTCGCAGAGGGACAGCGCCTCGTTCACGGTGAATTCCTTCTGCGCCTGGCCGGCGAACAGCAGAGGCAGGGCGAAACGGGGAGTGAGCGACGGGAAATCGAGCGGATCGGACATGGGATCATCCTCAGGCGAGAGTGGTGAGCAGGAGCGGATCGGACTGGGCGAAGCGCCCGATCTGGCGGACCCAGACCGGCGTGCCGGGATGAGCGGTCCGGAGCTCCGCCCATTGGGCACTGGTCAGCAGCAATTGCGGCACGAATACGCGCCATTGGCGCAACGGGGCCGCGACCGGGCCGAGGCCGACGCCATAGGCCTCGGTCTCCTCGACCAGCGGGGTTTCGACTTCATCGGTCCAGAGCCAGGCGCCGCGTGCGCGGCGCGTCCAGCCGAGGCGGACGCTGCCATCCGGTTGCTCGCGAGCGACGGGATGGACAGGCGAGAGCGGCTTGCGCCCCAGACCGGGATTGGCGATCGGCGCGATCACCGGATCGCTATCGCCGAGGCCCATCGCGGCGAGACTCGCGGCAGGCGAGGCCGAGACGAGCGGCAGATCGAGCGGCACCAGCGCATCGTCGATCAGCACGAAGGGCGTGTTCGCCGCATGGCCGGCAAGCGCCGCGCCTTCCGTTCCGCCGCGTCCGCGCAGCAAGCCGCGCAAGCGCCACGATCCGCTGCCCAGCGCGACGGCCTCCGCGAATTGCAGCACTTCATTGCCCAGCAGCGCGCGGTTGGCTCCGGCGGCAAGCGCGGCCGGCGTGGCGGACGGCAGGATCAGGTCGTTCGCAGCCAGCTGGACCAGCAAGGTCGCACCGCGTTCCAGGAGCAGTGCGGGCGAAGCGGCAAGCGGGCCGGCGCTGCGCCCGATCACGGCCCGGCGGCTTGCCGCGCCGAACGCGGAGAGCTGGCCCTGCCGTTCGAGATAGAGCGGTGCGCCGCGCCAGCCGGGCTGGGCGGAGGATGCCGCGGCATGGACGGTTCGCGCGTCCGCGGCGCCATTGCCGCTCCAGGGCAGTTCGAACGCGGCCAGCACTGTCGGGCCGGTGACGAGATCGGCGGCCGGTAGCGCTGCCGCTGCGCCGGGATCGGTGGCGCTCCGCGCGGAAGGCCTTTCCGGCAGGCGGAGCAATTCCAGTTCCACGCCGTGATCGTTCCATTCCCAGCCGATCACGCGCCACAGGCCGTCCGTGCCGGGCGCGCGCACGATCGCGCCGGGCCGGATCGCGGGATCGAGCGTGGCGGTGCGCCAGGCAAGCGTTTCGCTGGCCCATCGGGCGCGGTCCGCTGCCCGGCTCGCCAGCTCGCGCGCGTCCTCGGCTGCGAGCGCGCCGGGAAACTCGATCGTGCCGACAGGACCCGGCGGCGCATGGCCGGCGGAGCGCTGCATGCCGGCGAGGTAGTCGCGATCCGGATCGTAATAGCGCAGCGCGACCGCGCTTGCCGCGCCCCGCCCGGCGCGCCGGCGCAAGCGCCCGTCCTGCGGGGCGAACGCGCCGTCCTCTCCGCTGGCGGTCGCTTCGGGCAGGAGCGGCGGGGCGGGCAAGGGGAGATCGGCGGGGATCAGCGACAGCGCCTCGCCGCCGGCATCGCAGGCGATCGGATAGAGCGCGTCGATCGCACCGAGGAGATCGGCCGTCGCTCCGCCTTCGTCGCTGAACCCGCCGAGGCCCGGCAGCGCCACCGTGGCGGAGACGGGTTCGCTCAGCCCGGCGAGCATGTCGGCCAGCGCCACTTCGCTTTCATCGGCGATCACTTCGAAGGTCAGCGCCGGAATGCGGTTGCCGAACGAGGAGAGCTCCAGCCCTTCGAACACGGCATGGGCGGTTCCGCGATAGGCCGGGCAGCGCGCGCCTTCGGCTTGGGCCATCAGCGGATCGGGCGGGTGATCGCCATGGCCGGTATGGATGCGCAGCTCGCCCCCGACCTTGAGATCGCCCGCTTCCCCGCGCAGCAGTTCGCCATCCGCCCAGATGCGCCCGATGCCGATGATCGGGCGGCTGGAGAGCGCCACGGCAAAGGACGCGCTGTAAGTGTAGATCGTGACCGAACCGCCGCCCTTGCCGCTGCCGGTCGTCTCGCTGCGTTCGACGAGATCGGTCGCCCAGATGAGCGTGCCGGGCACGCGCATCCGCCCGTAATGGCGCGCGATGGGCGTGCCGTAGGTCGAGCGCGTGGCGCGCAGATCGTCGAGCCGGGGGCCGTCGCGATTGCGCCCGCCGAACAGCGTGGCATCGACCTGGCGGCCGACCATGCCGCCCACGAGCCCTCCGATCGGCCCGCCCAGAGACGTGCCGACAGCGGCGAAAACCAGCGTTGCCATGGATGGACTCCTTCAGGAACGATCGGCGATCCGCCAGTGGCGCAGGATCGGATGGATGATCGGGCCGGGGCTCACCGCCACGCGGCGCAGCCCGGCATGGGCATGTACGAAACCCCCGCCGGAAAGCGCGATGGCCAGATGCGCCTGAGCCGGACCGAGACGGAGCAGCAGCACGTCGCCGGGCATCACCGGCCCCTGCGCATCGCGCAATCCGGCCTGGCCGGCGAAGGACAGCGGGTGCGCCAGATCGCTGTTGCGCAGGCCATAGGCGGGCGGGATCGCGACCGGGCGGCCGATCGCGGCCATCGCGGCGGTATAGAGGCCCACGCAATCGAGCCCGGTCGCCGGGTCGCGGCCGTGCAGGCGGAAAGGTGCGCCAGCGAGCGCTGCGGCCGCCCGGGCCAATGCCGCGCCGCTCATTTCACCGGCTGGCCGTAGCGGGCGAGGAGATCGTTGCCCGGCAGGAACGGCTCGCCCTGGAAGTTCGCCGCATTGGCGAAGCGGTCCGCACAGGTCGCGATCGTGCGGTCGCAGCCTTCGCGCAGGCTTGCGCGGGCGCCGGGCGCGAGACCCGGATCGAGCGGAATGTCCAGCACCAGGCCCGCGCCATCGGCCTGCACCACGCGCATCACGATCCCCGCCTGCGGGCCGTCGAGCCAGCGCAGGAAGCCGCCCTGCATGGCCTCGGGCGCCGGGCCGCCGGGGAAGCTCGCCCGGTTGCCGTCATGGTCCACCGTGCCCGCTTGCGCCTCGTGAGTGAAGCGGCCGGCCGAAAGCGTGCAGCCCGGCCCGCAGAAAGCGGCGCGGCAGGTCGGGCCGGTGCGCGGCACGATATCGGCGGCGAGCGCGTGCTTGGCCGAGCGCAGTTCGGCGGAGAAGCGCCCGGCCTCTTCGCTCACCGCGCCGATCGTGCCGCGATAGAGAATCGCGTGGTCCAGCACGTCCCAGTCGACCACGCCGATCGCCACGCGCGCATCGTCGAAGCGACCGGCTGCGAGATCGGCGGGTGCGATCGCGTCATGGGCGAGCGCGCCTTCCACATCCATGCTGTCGGACGAGAGATCGGCGCTGCGCCGGATCGCGGACGGCAGCATGCCCGGCGCCGCGCGATGGAGCAGGCCGTCGAACCAAAGGTCGCGGTCGTGCGAAGTGAAGCCCAGCGCCACGCCGTCGCGGCGGTGAATGCGCCAGAAGCTGGCGACGGGCTCCAGCTCGCCGGCGAGGAAAGTCCTGCTCATGCCGTCGCCTCGCGCAGTTCGACCAGCGGAACGCTGGGCGCTTCGCCGGCAAGGAAGGCGCTGCCGGAGATATCCAGCCGGTCCTCCGCGAAGCGCACTGGCACGTCGAACAGGAAGCCCGCGCGGATCGCGGCGCCTGCGGGCGGCGCGCCGGCGAAGGCGATCACGCCGCCTTCCTCCAGCGTCCACGCCGCGTTCGCCATGCCGCCCACGCTGACGAGGATGGTTTCTCCGCGCGGGCGGGTGATCCGGCGGATCTGCGGGTCCTCCCCCTCGCCATAGCGCTTCACCAAAGGGAAGCGGGCGGCCAGCCCGTCGCCCGTGCCGATCGACTGGTCCGCCATCGTCGGCGTGCCGGTCATCCCGTTGGAGCTGAAATCATAGGGATCGGTCAGGCGGAAACCGCGCGCCGCGCCCCGCCGGGCGCGGAAGAAGGCGATCAGTACGCCCAGCTCCGTTTCGGAGCGGACGCCGGGCCCGACATCGAAGCGCAGTCGGGCATCCGCCCACAGGCTGCCGCGCCGTTCATGCCCCGATGCGGTGATCGCGACGGAGGTCGAGAATTCGGGCGCGCAGGCGGCATCGCGTCCCAGCGCGAGCGGGAACGGCACATCGTCGAAAGCTTGCATGGTGTCCTCCTCGGACGGGGGCAGGCGAGTATATCCGTCGCGCGCGACCTGCGGCAGCGCCCAGACGAAGCGATGGGAAATGCCGCGGGAGGCAGCCTCGTCGAGCGCGGCGTCGATACGCGGCCAGTGGGTTTCCGCATCCTCCGGCAGGAGCACGAAGCCCGCGAGATAGTCCTGCCGGTCGCCCGGGTAACCGAGCCGTTGCTGCACGGTGGCATGGGCCGCGCGCCGCAGGGCTTCCGCGCCGCCGGTCAGCCAGTCGTAATCCTCCACTTGCAGGCGGTCGAAGGCCGGCCAGGCCCAGCCCACGGGCATGTTCGCGCGGGCGAGGTCCGGCATGGCGGGATCGAGGATGGTGGGCGGGAAAGTGAGCAGTAGAAGCTCCGCCTCGCCCGAGGCGGTGGTGCGCACCGCATCGGCCAGGTCCGCCGTCGATTGCGCCAGCAAGGCGCCCGCGCGGTCGAGCAGGCCGCGCTGCGCGGCGTCGAGGGTTGCGCGCATGTCGGTGATGTCCGGCATCGGCAGGCCGAGCGCGGCGCGTGCGGCATCGTCATAGAGGCAGATGCGTCCTTCGCTCGTGATCCACCACCAGGGCTCGCCGATCTGGAACAGCACCGGCAGGCCGGCTTCCTCCATCAGCGTCACGAACTTCGCCGCGACCGACCGCAGCCAGCCCATCGCTTGCGGGTGGCCCGGGGAGAGCAGGGCGGAAGGCGGCACCCAGCCGGTCCGGGCCGGGGTTCCGTCGAAGGCGCGCTGCTGCCAGTCCTCTGGGCAGTTCTGCGCAAACAGCTCGTAGGAGAGCGAGGCGATGATCTCGCAGCCCTGCGCCGCCGCTGCCCCGAAATAGGCGGCATGCCAGGTCTCCGCCGGGGTGCAGAGCGTGCCGGCCGCATCCGCCACCATCGCGCCGGCATCCTCCACCAGCCGGTAGAAATGGCTCATGCCGACATAATGGATGATCCGTCCGCGATAGCCGAGGCCGCGGATGGTCCGCAGCAGGCGCTGGGGCGTGAGATTGTAGCTGTCGTCGAATGCGCTCGCCATGCCGATGCCGTGCGGGGGCAGGATCACGTCGCCGATCTCCAGCATCGGACGGTGGCCTTCGCAAGCGATGCCGGTCAGTTCCGCCCAGCCATTCGCGCGCGAAGGCAAGGGGCTGTCGTCGCCCGGCGCGTAGGCCGGCGGGGCGAGCGAGACGAACAGCCGGTCGATATCACGCGGATAGACTTCTTCCGCGCCCGGATCGGTGGAGGACCAGCCGGATGTGAGATGCGAGAAGGGAATCGCGATCTCGGCATCTTCCGGCATGCCTTCGGCATAATTCCACAGCCGCACGAACCAGCTCGCCGGCTCGCCGGCCGCGTTGCGCCCCTCGATGGTGAGAGCCGGGCCGTTGGCAGCGTCGAGCGGCAGGATGCCGGAGGAGCGCCAGCGGAAGCGCAGCGTTGTGCGCGCATAATCGCGGTCGGTCGCATAGGCCAGCAGCGGATGGTCGTGCCGGTCCTCGCTTTCCCAGATCAGGCCGGCGAGATCGCTGCGACGGTGGAACTCGGCTTCCACCCGCAGCCCATCGGGTGCGGTCGCCACCACGCAGGCCATCATCGGGCGGGGGAAATTGACCGTCCAGAACCGCGGATCGAAACGCTGGATCCAGTCCGAATCCTGCCCGTCGCGCCGACGGGCGAGCCAGAATGCCATGGTGTGTCCTTTTTCTGATCCTCCCTGTCGCGCAGCGATGGGGAGGGGGACCGCGACGCCGCAAGCGTCGGGGTGGAGGGGCCGGGCGTGCGGCAAGGCCCCCACAAAACCCCCAACAGGCAACAACAAACACAACCCAGCACCACACGAACGAAAAAAATAATAAATTCAAAAACAACAAAAAAA